>JAEWJO010000537.1 GCA_023386455.1 Pseudomonadota bacterium
ACCGCAGATGACCGATCGATCCTGCTGGCAACCGACGCGAAACGACTCCGTAGCGAAAGCCGACCTCTCACCGCCCCGACACGACGTCGATCAGCGCGTGGACCGCACCGATCGGCTCGACCTCCAACCCGAGCGTCGCGGACCAGTCGTGCGGCTCGTCGATCGCGCGATTCACGGATACGACGACGCGAGCGCCGACCACGTGGCGCGCCCACCGGATCCACGGATCGGTGCGCGGGAACGATCCGACGTAGCCGAAGCCAAGCGCACCGGTGACGATGCGATCGTTTGCGCCCGCGCGAAGCACGAGGCTGCCCGCCCCGCCGATGCGACTGCCGTACGGGTGCGGCGGCAGCCCCTCGAGGACGAGCTCTCCGCCCGCGACCATCTCCGAAGACGTGCGAGCCTCGCCCCACACGCCCACGCGCAGGTCGCCGTGGCGCGCCACACCGAACGTCAGGTCCGCGGCCACGGCTGCCTCCCACGTCGAGGTCGACCCGGCCTCGGGGACGGTCACACGCCGCGCGATCACGTCCGACCGCTGCGACGCGACGCCCACGCCGAGCCGGCCCCACACGGACCAATCGACCGCCGGCCGCTCGTCGTTCACGACGATGATGCCCATCTCGGGGCTGGGGATCCCCATCTCGATCGCGGGGAGTCCCATCTGGATCACGATCGGTTCGCCGCGTGTCGCCTCCATGTCCAGCTTCTGGAAGACGGGCGTCGTCTTGTCGATGCCGACCTGGATGCCAGAGCGCTCGACCACGACGTCGGCGTAGTAGAAGGTCACGACGTACTCGCCGGCCGGCAGCTGGCCGACCTGATAGGTACCGCTCTCGTCCGTGATCGTCGCCTGGGGTTGTGACAGCTGGGGCGAGGTGACGATGACGGTGGCGCCGACGAGCTTCTCGCCGGCCTTGCTGTCAACGACCGTGCCCTCGATCGCGCCGGTCGCTGCCGCATCCGTGTCCGCACGTCCCGCCACCACCGAGGAGTCCGCCATGGCGGTCGGCACGGCGCCGAGCGCGGTCCCAGCGGCGGCCAGCGAGCTCGCCACCACGGCAAGCCGTCGCGGCGCCGGCCTCGCGCCGGTCGGGCAGTCGGTCGTCATCACCGTGCCGTCGGGTCGGCGATAGAAGCGAACGCACGGCGTCAGGCCTCGCGTTGCCAGCACCGCCTCGGCCTCTGCACGCGTCATCTCGGACAGGTTGAATACCGGCCGCTCGCATCCACGGCACGCGCGCACGCGATCGTCGCCGACCATGTCCTCCCAGCGCTGCTTGCACGCGAAGCCGATGCGCAGGTTCGGCAGCTCGATCCCGGGCCCGCGTGGACTCGCGAGGCCACGTCGAACGGTGGCGAGCTCGCCGACCGCACGCGCGTCCGAGGCGCCAGCCAGCCGTCCTTCCAGCCGCTCGATCTCCCGCTCCAGCTCCTCGCGAGGTCCCATCCGAGCATCAACGCACGAGGTGCGCGCACGGTGTTCGTCGCCGCACTGGCAGCACCTGAACCTGCGATGCGCCCCTCTCACGTCGCCCGTCCCACCCATGCTGCGAAACCGGCGGCCGGTGGAGCATGATGGCCCCGGCGGGATGCAGGTACGCGCACCCCAAAGGGAGTTTCAATGATCGATCACCTGGGCGTTCTCGTCAGCGACTACGAACGAAGCAAGGCGTTCTACCTGCAGGCACTGGCACCGACGGGGCATTCGCAGCTGACCGAGCTGCGGACGTCGCCCACAGGCCACCTGAGTGCTGGCTTCTGCCACGCAGACGGATCGGACCTGTGGATCAGCCAGGGCGAGGCGGTCAATCCGCCGATCCACATCGCATTTCGCGTGCCGTCTCGCGCCGCGGTGGACGCCTTCTACAAGGCCGCGATCGCGGCAGGCGGCAGGGACAACGGCGCGCCGGGTTTGCGGCCCCAGTACCACGCCAACTACTACGGCGCGTTCGTGCTCGATCCGGACGGCCACAACATCGAGGCCGTCTGTCACGAGCCGGAGTGAGCTCAGTTAGCGAGCTCGGCGACCCGCGCTTCGTACTCGCGCTGTGACAGCGCGTTGCTCTTGCGCTGCTCGTTGAGTGCCGTCAGCTTGGCTTCGGTCTCGCGACGCTTGCTCTCGATGAGCTCCTTCTGGTTCGCGTAGACCTCCTTGCCCTCCTTCTCGACCGCCTTCATCTCCTTCTTGAGCTCGCCGAGATCGGCGCGGCGGCCGCCTTCGAAGTAGCGGTTCGCGATCTTGCCGAGCGCCCACGTGGTCGCGAACGCGCTCGTCGCGCCAAACGCGCTGCCCCAGACGGGTACCAGCTTCGCGATGTTGGACACCGCGATGCGCGCGCCGGTGCCGAGCCCGAGTCCACCGAGGAGCGTCTTCGCTGCTTCCTTGTCGACCTTGTGACCCCAGTACTGGCCGACGTCGCGCACGAGCTTGACTTGCAGCGCGACGATCGCGAGATCGGTCGCGATCGCGATGCCGGGCACCGGGAACGCACCGAGCACCGCACTCAGCACGGAGTACTTGAGCACGTCCTGGCCGACTTCCTTCTGACGACGGTCGGGATCAGCGATCGGCTCGATGTTGCTCGGCAGGAGCGTGTCCTTCGCCTCGTCCATGAGGCGCGTTGTCGTCGAGACCTTGGCTTCCTCGAGCTCGAATGCGGTGCGCATCTTGTCGAGCAGACGTTTCTCGTCCGGGCCGCCGGTCGCGCCGTCGGCGTGCACCATCGCGTACGCCGATTGCCAGAGCTGCTCGCGCGCGGCTGGAGATTTTACCTGGGCGAGTAGCTCGTCGATGTTCTGGTTCTCGGTGAGATACCGTTGAAGGTCGCCGGACGCGGGCAACGCTTCGATGGCCGCCGTCAGTGCGATCATTTCCTTGTCCGTGATCCTGCCGTCGGCCTTCGCCACGGCGAACAGTGCCCGCACGCAGGCAGTCGCTTCCTCGAGATCGATATCCATTCGCGCGCCCCAATCAGGTTGTTTCTCCCGACGACGGAACGGATCGGCATCCGTTCAGCCGCAGCGGCCGAAAGAGCTGCTCCCCATCACTGGAATGGCCAGACCAACGGAATGATCGCGATAGCCACGACGAGGAACCACGCCATCAGGGGAAGACCGAGCTTCCAGTAGTCGCCGAACCGGTAGCCGCCGGGCCCCATGACCATCATGTTCGCGGGGGTCCCGATCGGCGTGAGGAACGACGTCGCGCACGCGACGGTCACCAGCATGAGGAGCGGGCGCGGCGAGACGCCCATCTCGGTGGCGGAAGACACCGCGACCGGAAGCACGATCAGTGCGGTGGCGGTGTTGCTCACGATCTGGCCCAGCACGCCGACCAGGACGAACAGACCGACCATCAGCGCGTAGGGGCCGCCGTCACCGACGACACGCAGCAGTAGACCCGCGAGGATGTCGGCCGCACCCGAGGTCTGGATCGCCGTCGAGAGCGGGATCATGCCCGCGATCAGGAGGACGGTCGTCCACGAGATCGATCGGTACGCTTGCTCGACACGCAGGACGCGGGTCAGCACCATCGTGCTCGCGGCGAGCAGGCCGACCACCGCGGGCGGCGCGACGTCGAGCGCGAGCAAGAGCACCATGCCGACGAGGATCGCGACGGCGCGACCGGCGCGTGGGCCCATCGGCAGCGCCTGGCGGCGGGTCAACTCCGGACAGTCGACGACCAGCACGTCGTCGTCGCGAACGTTCTCCTCGAGGCGGTCCCACGTGCCCTGCACCACCACCGCGTCACCCACTTTCAGAGTGACCTCGTCCTTGCGAGCGCGACCACCGCGCTGGACGGCGAGGACGTCGAGCCCACCCGAGGTCTGGACGCCAGGAGCCACCTTGTCACCGACGTAGCGGGAGCGCGGGGAGATCACGACCTCGGCGACGCCGCGCTGATCGTCGAGCAGGCGCTCGGTGTCGCGTAGCTCGTAGTCCTGGGCGAGCATCTGGGCGTACTGGCTCAAGTCGCCCGTGCTGACGTTGGAGGTGCGGTTTGGCAGGAGGCGCGGACCGAGCAGGGTGACGATCGCGATGGTGCCGAGCGCGAGTGGAACACCGACCCACGCGAACGCGAGGAAGCTGAATCCCTCGTGGCCGGCGTTGATGGCCGCCTCGGACACCATGAGATTGATCGGCGTGCCGGTCATGACGAGCAGCGCGCCGGCGCTCGCCGCAAACGCGAGCGGCATCGCGATCACCGAGGGCGACTGTCCGGATCGCTTCGCGGTCATCACCACCATCGGCAGGAGGGCAGCAACCGCGCCGTTCGGGCTGATCAGGGCGGAGAGTCCCGCGCTCATCGCCATCGCGAGTACGAGCAGCCTGCGGCGATCGTTACCGACCACGTGACCGAGGCGTTGACCGACCCACGCGGTGACGCCGGTCGCGTCGATGCCTTCGCTCACGACGAACAGCGATGCGAGGAAGACGACGACGGGATCGCCGAGGCCCGCGAACGCTCCGTGCAGGTCGATCACGCCCGTGGCATAGAGTGCCAGCGCTACGCCGATCGCGACGAGCTCGACCGGGAGGCGATTCGACACGAACAGCACGACTGCGCCGCCGAGGACGCAGAGGCTGATCGTGGCGTCGCTCATCAGAGCGATGTAGCTCGGAGCAATCACGTCGTCGATCTTGCACGACGGGGCCGAGCGCCCACGCCTCGCTCCGCGCGAGGTGGTCGGGTGGACATGCGCCGATCCCGCTACGCGCGGCTACCGAGCCGAGGCGATATGGTTTGCGCGCCGGGCTGTTCTTGTCTCGTGGAAGCGATGCAAACCGTCAGAGACATCTGGGATGACGCGATACGCCGTCACGACCGCCGGGTGAACCTCTCGGTGCTGGCACTCGGGTTGCCTCCGGATCGCGCGCGCGAGGTCGTTCAGGCGGCCTGGACGCGGCTGATGGAGCAGCACGCATCTGGCGTGCTCGTCGATCTGGAGTTTCCGGGTCTCGCGATCCGCCAGGCGCGATTCATCGCGCTCAACGAGCTGCAACGGCGCAAGCTCGAGATGCGCGTCCTGTCGAGCGTACCGGAGTCGCCGCCCGCTCCCGAGATCGAGCGTGTCGTCGCGAGCCGGCAGCAGATCGAACGCGTGCTCGATGCACTGGCGACCTGCTCGCCGACCGCGAGGCAGGTATTTCGCCTTGTCTACGCCACGCCCGGTGGCAGCTGCGCGAGTGCAGCGAAGGTCGTCGGGCTGTCCCTGCAGCGCGTTCGCCAGATCTTGTGCGAGACGCGCAACCACATTCGCAAGTCGCTGGAGGGTCGCGATGACGCCTAGCCGCGAGGACCTGGAACTGTACGTGACCGGAAACTACGACGGCGACGTCGACGCGCTCGAGCGCGCCATCGTCGACGATCCAGCGGCTGCCGAGATCGTCGCGGAGGAGGCGCGCCTCGAGGAGCTGCTGCGCGATGCCGCCGCGTTCGCGACGTTCTGCGTCGGCTGCAGCGAGCTCGTGCGCGGAGAGCGCTGCGACAACTGTGGCGCCGCCGTTCGGCCCGGCGGCTATCTCGTCGAGCGCGTGCTCGTCGCAAACGCGCACGGACGCATGTACGTCGCGCGGGACGCGGACGGCAAGGGTGTCGCGCTGAAGGAGCTCGCGTTCTTGCACGCGCCCTCCCCTCCCACGCTCGCTGCGTTCGAGCGTGAAGCGAAGTTCCTGCAAGCGCTCGAGCACCCGGCGATCCCGCACTTCGTCGCCGCGTTCGAGGAGGGCAACGGCGTGCACACGCGCTACTACCTCGCGCAGGAGCTCGTCGACGGCAAGGCGCTCGATCGGATCGACGACCACTGGTACACCGAGCACGAGATCGTCGACATCGCGAAGCAGGTGCTCGGCGTGCTCGTGTACTTGCAGTCTCTGTCGCCGATGGTGATCCATCGCGACATCAAGCCAGCCAACCTGTTGATGCGGCCCGACGGCTCGATCGCGCTCGTCGACTTCGGTGCGGCGCACGTGTACGGCACCACCGCGGGCTCGACGACCATCGGCACGTTCGGCTACATGCCGATCGAACAGCTCGCGGGCATCGTCGACGCGACGACCGACGTGTTCGCGCTCGGCGCGACGCTGCTCAATCTACTGACGCGCGAGGAGCCGTGGAAGCTCGCGCAGACGAAGCCGAGCGTGAACGTATCGGCGCCGCTGCGTGCGTTCCTCGACAAGCTGATCGCGGCAGATCCGCGCGAACGATTCCCGTCGGCAAAGGACGCGCTGATCGGACTCGAGAGCCGCGATGCGATCGTCGTCGCGACGGAGAAGAAGCCGACGAGCACGCGGCACAGGCGACGTCGGCTGTTGCCGCTCGCGATCGTGTCGGCGGGCGCGCTGGTAGCCGGCGGCGGTGTGGCCGGGTTTCAGGCGCTGACGTCCGATGAACCGCCGGAGCCGGGATATGTCCACGTCATCGCCGGGCCGCAGGATGAATTCACCGTGTCGGTCGACGGTGAGATGTGGGGCAACGCGAGCCACGACACGACGATTCGCCTCATGCCGGGGGTCCACACGATCAAGCTGGTCGGTCGGCGTGGTGAGACCTGCAGCGCCGACGTGAAGGCTCGCTCGGGACTCACCGAGGCGCTGGAGTGCCCGCTGCCGAAAGGTCCGCTCCCTGCGGGCCTCACGATCGGGCCGGCCGTGACGCCGCCCCTCGATCTGCCGGCGGTCGTCACGTTGTCGCGTTCGGGGTCCACCGAGATCGATGACGTTCTGCGGGAGCTCGCGGACTCCTGCTCGGTCAACATCGTCATGCGCACGCGAATTCGTCACGACGCTCCGCATCCGGGCGATGTGCCCCCCGCGGTGGGCAACGTGATCAGTGCCGACGACGTGCGATGCGACGAGGCGATCACCGCCCTGCTCGAGTCGCGCGGCATGAGCTACTTCTACAACCCGGGGGCGCACCTGATTCGCGTTGGCCGACGCGAGGAGCTGTTCGCGAGCGCGGCACCGGACCGGTTCAAGGGTCTGTTGCCGCCAGGGCGGCGGGTCTCGTTGAACGTCGGAGATGCAGACGCCCGGAACGTGCTACAGGAGATTGTTCGAGGCGAACACATCAAGCTGATCATTCCCGACGACCTTCCGGCGGGCCTTCCCGGATACGTCACCGCGAGATTGAAAGACGTGCCGTGGGATCAGGCGTTCGAGGCGGTGCTCGAGTCACAAGGGCTCTGGTACCGCTACAGCAAGGACACGAGCAGCATCACCGTGCTCGCGAGCTTCAACGTCGGGGCACCTCCTGCGGAACGGTTCGAGCGGTTCCGGACCGACAGCAATCCGTAGCGGCTCTTGCGTTCGCGAGCGGCTGCCGGACATCGACACGCGAAACTTGTGCCCTCCCTACTCCATCCCTTCATTGCTTGGTCGGACCTCGCTCGCGTCGCACAGCGCACGCATCGCGGCCTCGGGGTCGCTCTGCGACATCGCGCGGCATGCCGCGCATCGTAGCGCTGGACATTGTGCTTACGGTGTCCAGAGCTTGCCGTCCCAGTAGTACCTGATCGTCGCCCCGGTTTCCTTCGCACCCAAGCGCAAGGCTTTCTGGCAATGACTACAGGGAGCCTTCGTTCCGAAGAGTTCGACGAGATCGCCCTTCTGGAAAGGGAGCCCCGCCACTCGCCGTTCCGTATGCGTCATCAGGGTGTTGATCGGGAACCCGAACAACGCTTCCTCTGCGCTCATGTTGCCGCTGCGGATCGTTGAGTCGATGAGGAGTTGGCCATCACGCGTTACCTGGATCTGCATGACATGGGGCCCGCGCTTTCCCGGAAACGGTTCCAGAAGCCCAAACGGGTTCTCTGGGCACGTGTTGTGAACGACAACGTGAGCATCGCCGACGATGTACGTGTGATCGACCTCGACCTCGAAGTTGAAGACCCGCTCCGAGACATCCGGTTCGCCGACGGCGACCACGGTTGCCGTCGTCTGCGCCGTGACGAGGCAATCGCCTACCGCCAGGGCTCCGGCACCGACGAAGGTGCCGTCGCAGCGCAGGAAGGGATGTTCTGCAGTCACGCGCAAGGACGTCTGCGGTCCGGCGTTCTGTTGCACGATCAGCTCGAGCGTCACACCGTCGCGCACGAACGTGCGCAAGACGCGTCGCGTCGCCGTCGCTCCCGTCGCGGGGTCGTACGCGATGACCGCGTCGCCCACCTCGACTGCCTCGATCGGCTTCGTGCCTTCGGGTGTGAGGACCGGTGTTCCGGCAGCGAAGCATCTATCCAGGGATTTGCATAGCCCGCCCGCGCACAACTCTGCGGTTCGAGCCTCGAGGCCGAAGGCCTTCCCCAGGATCGAGAGCGCTCCTTCGACTACCGGCGCCGGGATCACGGGCGCGTTGTTGCTATCTGGCTCGTGACCTTCCCACGTCGCGACGGTAGCAAGGTCTGCAAACGCAAGCCGACCGACCGTGGACCCGAACAATGCTGGTCCCAGGAAGTAGAGGAGCACCGGCGCGGCCAAGAGCAAACCCGATTCCTCGAACCCGTCGCCGCTATAGTCGGCGGCGTCATCGGGGAGAAATTGTGGCCCGCCGCTCTCACCGTTGAGTGTCCATTCGGGTTCGGAGCCCGAGACCGAGTCCTGCGATGCGCTGGCGCCTCCGTCGTCTGTCTCGGTTCCCGACGCCGGGATGGTTGCGCCTGCCTGGCAGGCAGTAGCGGGCTCGCAGTTCGCCTTTGTCGACGGAGCCGGCGGTGCTGGTGGTGGCGGTGGCGCCACCGGGGCAGCGTTCGACATTGGTGCTGCCGCCGCTTCTGAGTTGTTGGCCGGGTCGCCCGTCGTCACCGCCGAGAATCCCGAAGGGTCGATGAAGGCAAGCGGGCTGTTGTAGACGTAGCTGTACGGGTTGTGGGCCTGTCCGAAGAGCAGGTTTCCGATCAACGGGTCCGGCGTGAGGAAGCGATACTGCGCGCGGTCGTACATCCGGCCGCGCATGTTGATGAGCCCGCCGTCATCGTCCTCGTGTCCGGTGAAGCCGATCGACGTGGACGAGTCTGGATCCGCCACCGGCGCGCCCGAAGCGTCCACGCGGCCGCCGAACGGATCGTAGTAGTTCCGCTCGACAACGCTGGATCCCTTCTCGAAGACGATCGGAGAGCCCAACGAATCGTCGACGATGTACCGCGTGGTCTTCAGGGTTCCCTGGTAGTCGACCTGGGCGACGACCCCCGGCTCGCCGTGGACGTAGAACGTGTCGCGCGTGACCGGGCCGGCGACCCGGTGCTCGTACAGCTTGCCGACATAGGTCACGGCCGCCCCCGATTCGCTGCGCTTTGCACGATCGCCAAACGCGTTGTACTTGAACGTGCGCGTGACTCCGTTCGTGGTGATCGACGTTGGCAGATCGTCGTCGTTCCACACCGTCGTGCGACCACCGCCACTTTCCTGACGACCGCGCTCGTCGTACGCGTACGTTCCTCCGACGCTGCTCCAAGTCAGCTGATGGGGCTTACCGCTCGAGAACGTCCCGAAGAACGTCTCGATGCCAGCGCGCTTTACCTGGTAGAGGTTTCCGAGCTCTGTGTAGTTGTAATTGGTCGTGACGGGCGGCGCGTCGATCGGCGAGTCCTTTTTCGACGGTTTGATCGTCCAGGACGTCAGTCGATGGAGATCGTCGTGCGTGAAGTCCTCGACACGGTCACCTTCCTTGCGCTGTGACACGAGTCCGTCGTCGTCGTAGACGTAGTCGAGCGTGATACCTGCGGTCGTCACGTGCTCGAGCCGTCCAGTGTCGTCGTCCAAGTCGCGCGTAACGACTTGGTCGTTGCCGAACCGCGCCATTGCGAGCCCGAGCCACGCGTCGCGTTGTTCGACCTTCCACACCTTCGGCACAAGGCATCCGGGCGGAGGTGTTGAGTAGTTGGGATCGATGCCGCACCACGAGACATCGTTTATTTGGGTCAGGTACCCGTTCGTGTTGTAGGTGTAGCCCAGCGCGAACCGGTCGAAGCCATTGACCTCTGGGTAGAACAGGTACCGCAACCGGCTGTAGTCGTCGTATCGATGGATCACGGTGTTCGTCGTGCCGTCGACGGTCTGCGCGACCTGATAGGTTCGGCCAAGTGAATCGTACGTAATGTCGGTCGTGACGTTATCGGTCGAGGTCGCTGATACCAAGCGCCCCTTCGCGCCGATGCCCGTGTCGTAGCTGCGGCTCTCGACATTGCCCGAGCTATACGTCGTAACCAGCGGACGGCCGAGCGTATCGTACGTGCGCGTACTCGCGTCGGAGCCAAAGATTTGAGTGATCGGATCTCCAAAGCCGTCGTACCCGAGGGTCGTCGTTCCTGTATCGGGA
>JAEWJO010000554.1 GCA_023386455.1 Pseudomonadota bacterium
CAACGGCCTCGATCCGGGTGTCACCCAACCGACAGACATGGGCCCCCCAAAATCGGTGTCACCCAACCGACAGCCGAAAACGAACGCGCGAGACCGGGTGTCACGCGACCGACTGTCACGCGACCGACGGCCGCGCGCGAAGACCGGGTGTCACCCGACCGACGGCCGGACAAGCGACGTCACCTGGACCCGCTGAGCGGCGATCCAACGGCACATTCCAGCGTCAGCAAATGACGCGGCTAGCCTCGTCCAACCTGATAGCGACCTGAAGCTCCCCCCGGAGCTGTCGCATCAGATGAAGAAGTGCGTAAGGACCGCCATGGAGAGGGCGGCGAGAGCAGCTGCGATCGTACCGGGCCCGACCTTGGTATTCGTCATGGACAAACGTTGCGCCACGAGTGGGACTTTCCCTCTTTGGCTGGCGAAATCAAGTTCCTGAAAGGGCGATCGGCGGTGGCCAAGTTATGGATTGATTCCAATCAGATAGTCCACTTTTTGGACCGTGCTTACCCCTTGACTAACCCCGGTGCAGGTGCGTGCTCGGCGGAGGGCTGTCACGCGCGGCGAGCGCATGCGCACGGCGGCAAGCGGGCAAATTCTCGATCGATGACCGCGAAATCGGAGCCGCCGGCGTCGATCAGCTCCCGCGCGTCGCGCGGATGAGCCGGAGGTATGAAGACTGCGCGCGGAGCGCGAGGTCCTGGAGCTCGGAGATGAACGACTGCGGCGGGGTCCCACCCAGCGTGTGCACGTAGATGAGGTTGACCGAGCGCTGCTTCACGAGGACCGGAACGACGAGGAGCTGCACGGGATGGGGCTCGGCTCCGAGCGCGGTCCACAGCAGCGACTCCACAGGCTTGGCCACCGACGGCGGCGCGCCGAGGTACGTGCGACCGGAGTCGTGCGCGGCCTGGAGCGACGAAGCGCCACCGAGCGGGAGCGAGAGCTCCTCGATCGGCTTCGTGGGCTTGTTGGGCGGCGCGACGTAGCCGCGCCAGCCGGTCGCGTTGCCGTCGCGGATCAGGAGCACGACGAGCGCGTCACAGCGGCCGCGGCCGTAATCGACGAACGCGTCGGCGATCTGCTCGCGGTTTGTCGCATTGTCGATCTTCTCGCAGGCCGCGGCGTAGGTGAGCGAGGTCGGGACCTCGTGGGTCAGCGGCACCTGCGAGGAGGCCCGGCGGCGGCGCGGCTCGAGCGTCAGCTTCGGCGGCATCGTGATGCCGCCCGCAGGCTGGGTCTTGCGGCGGTCGTCGCCGACCAGATCGCCCTGGTCGGTGCCCGGGCGCGCACTGCGGATGAAGCGCGCGCGGCGCGGCGTTCCGAAGTGGCGCTCGAGGTAGTAGAGAGCGCGCAGCTCGGGCACGACGTACGGCGTGATCGACGCGCCGAGCCGGATACCAAGGGTCTCGATCGCGAGCGCATCGGTCGGCTCGACGAGCGCGACCGCCACCGACTCGGTGCCCTGACCGAGGTAGCCCAGCGGGACCGCACGCAGGCGATGAGCCTCGTCGGAGCCAAGCTTGTCGAGGAGCGCTTTGTCGGCGTCGTCGAGCAGGCTCGGCGTCGCGATCGGGAACCCGCTCAGCTCGGCGAGGTAGCTCGACAGGAGCTCGAGATCGATGAAGCCGAGCTCGACGAGATTGGTGCCGAGCCGCCCGCCGTACAGCACCTGGTTGCGCAGCGCCGCCTCGAGCTGGGACAGGCCGATCGCCGCGTTCCGCAGGAGCAGCGTACCGAGCTTCATCTGGATCGAGGCTACTACGAAGCGCGATCGAGGATGGCATCTTCCGGGCGCGCGCGATGTCAGGCACGGCATCGCGCGGTCAGCGCTGGCGAGAACGAACCATTAACGATCGGCGTGCAGCGTTTTGCGGCGGCGCGCGTCAGCCGTAGCGCGTTGGGTCGGCGACGCCGGCCTCGGCAAAGCCCTTCTTGCGGAGAAGACACGCGTCGCAGCGACCGCATGCGCCACCGCTCGGCGTCGGGTCGTAGCAGCTGTGCGTCTGGCCATAGTCGATGCCGAGCGTCGTGCCGAGCTCGATGATCTGCGCCTTCGTCAGCTCGATCAGCGGTGCGTGGACCTTGAAGCCACCGGTCCGCGTCGCGACCTGCGCGAGCGCCTCGAACGCACGCACGAACTCGGGGCGACAGTCAGGATAGCCGCTCGCGTCGAGCACGTTGACACCGACGAACAGGTCGCGCGCACCGATCGACTCGGCCCACGCGAGCGCGAGCGCGAGCAGGACGGTGTTGCGCGCCGGCACGTACGTCGACGGAACATCACCGGGCGCGCCGATCTCGGCGAGAGAGCGATCCTTCGGGACCGCGACGCCCGATGTCGTGAGCGCAGAGGCCGCGAGCTGCGCGAGGTCGATGTCGATCACCCGGTGCTCGACAACGCCCTGCTTCTCGGCGACCCGCCTTGCCGCATCGAGCTCGACCTGGTGGAGCTGGCCGTAGCGAACGGTCAACGCGTAGCATGCAAAGCCTTGCGACTTCGCGACGGCGAGTGCCGTCGTCGAGTCGAGACCACCGGACAGCAGGATCACCGCGCTCGCCATCGCGCGCATACTAGCGTTCGAGGGCCGGCTCGACGAGGCGGTGAACCCGCGATCACGGCGCCTTGCCTCGCGACATCGCCCGAAGCCCGCCGGGCACGCGATCGTCGTACACCTGACGAGGTACGCCTGACGAGGTACGCCTGACGAGCCAGGGTGAACCGAGGCTCCGCACGCGAGCAGGTGCGCTGCGACCGTGGCACGCTGTGCTCGTCGTGACGGCAGAGCCGCGAAAGGTCCCAGCGTGGGTGCCCCCTGTCGCGATCGGCGTCGCGCTCGCAGCCCTCGTTGCGTGGTCGTTCTGGCAGCGCTGGCTGGTCCTGTCGGACTCGCCGTTCCCGCTCGGCGTCGACGGGTACTTCTATCCGATCCAGGTTCGCTCGCTGCTCGAGACGGGGTCGCTCCAGTATCCGGCGTCGCCGCTGACGTTCTGGTTCATGGCGCCATTCGGCGCGCTGACCGACCCGATCACCGGCGCCAAGCTCGGCGCCGCGCTCGGCGGTGCGCTGATCGCCCTGCCCGCCTACGCCGTTGGTGCGCGGCTCGCACGCGGTCGCGGGGCTGGACTGCTCGCGGCGGCGATCGCGTCGACGACTGCCTCCTCGCTCTATCTCTCGATCGAGTTCGTGAAGCAGGGGATCGGGCTCACCGTCGCGCTGTCCACGCTGTGGCTCGCGCTGCGTGCGCTCGAAGTCCCGTCGCGGCGGCGGATCGCGACTGCGCTCGGCGGCCTCGTTGCGACGCTGCTCACACACAAGCTCGCAGCGGCACTCCTCGTCGTCATCGCCGTGCCCGCGATCGTCGAGGAGGCGCGCGCTCGCGGTCGCCTGCGCGGCCGGCGCCTCCTGTATCTGATCGCCGGCGCCGTCGCGATCGCGATCGTGGCCCTCGTGCTCGGGCTCGCCGCGCCGCAGCGCTTCGTCGCACCCGGCGATCTCGCGCTCGTCGGATCGCTATTCACGTCGGATGCGCGGTGGAGCGCGCCGGCGCTGCAGATGCCGCGATTCGAGCTGACGTTCGATCACGAGGCGGTGATCGGGCTCTACGTCGCGCTGCTCGCCGCGTTCGTGCTGATGGCGCGTACGGGTACGGCGCGGCACCGCCCGTTCAAGCCGAGTGTGATCTGGTGGTTTGTCTTCCCGATCCCGCTCGCGACGATCAAGCTCGTGCGCTGGCTCGCCGCCGCGGGCACCGACGGCGCATCGAACCTTCCGACCGCGGTCGTCGCCAGGCGCGGTCACGGCGAGCGGGTCGCCGCGTGGGCGATCGTGATCCTCGGCATCGTGATCGGCTTACCGTGGCTCGCGGTCGACGATCCGCAGGGCCTCGCATTCCGGCTGCGCGTCGCCGCATTCGTGCCGCTTGCACTGACGGCTCCGATCGTGATCACAGCGCTGACCGTCCGCATGCGACCGCACACCCGAGACCTCGCATTCGCCGCCGCGGCGCTCCTCGTCGCCGGCCACATGAAGGATCACGCCGTGCAGGGCCGCGTCGTCGCGCATCCCGCACTCGTCGCGAGTGCCATGGCCGCCACGTCGAAGCTGCCCGCCGGCGCGACGGTGATCGTGCCGGAGCGACACATCCTGTTCATGGTCGCCTGGTACACGCGCGCGAACGTCAGCCTGCGGCCGGAGCTCGTGCCCTACGACCAGCGCGTGCGCCTGTTGCCGCTCGCGTTCATCGGGATGGGCTCGCCGCTCGAGCAGGCAATCGACGCCGCGAGATCCACGCCCGACGTCGCTCCGCCGATCGGTCTGCATCCGCGCCACCGCAATGGCCTGGTGCTCGTCACCGAGCGCACCTGGGACTGGTTGATGAAGGAGCTCGGTCCCGCCGCGAAGTCATGGGTCGGCTGGCCGACGATCTGAGCGCGAGCCTCGCAGAGCTCAGCCTCGCCCCCCTGGGTGGGGCCACGCGACCCGAACAACCGGACGAACCGGTCACGACCGAATGTCACCAAGCCGATGATTGGATGGTCGACGTCGAACTGAACGTCGCCTCGATCCGCGCCCAACCGAAGATCGGACGGACGTCGTCGTGAACCTGAACTTGGACGTGAACGCCGCCTCGATCCGGGCGCATCGAATCCGGGCATCGAATCCGGGTGTCACCCAACCGACCATCGGACAAACCGCTCACGATCCGGGTGTCACCCAACCGATAGCCGGACGCCGACCTCTCGATCCGGGTGTCACCCAACCGATAAGCGGACGCCGACCTCTCGCTCCGGGTGTCACCCAACCGATAGCCGGACGTCAGCCTCACGATCCGGGTGTCACC
>JAEWJO010000628.1 GCA_023386455.1 Pseudomonadota bacterium
CGGCACGACGAGCTCGCCCTGGCGCACGCCGGTCGCCTCGATGGTCGAGGTGATGACGGGACGCGCGGGGAGGCCCGTCGCGGCGAACCGGACGGCGGCACTGCCGACGCGGATGTCATCGTAGCGAAGCTTCCTGCCGTCGATCGTGCCACTCGCCACGAGCGCCGGTGCCGGTGACAGCGGACCGTCCGCGACGACCTGCGCCTCGGCGTGGCCGTACGGCGAGTCGATGCTCGCCAGCCCGCTCGCGTGAGCGACCTCCGGCGTCGCGCTGATCGCGACGAGTGTCGTCGCGCGAACACCGTCTCGCTCGCCGATGCCGGAGACGAGGCCATCGACGCCGTCGACACTGCCGGAGATCGTCGCGACGACCACGCCGTGCGCGAACTGCGGCGCCTCGGCGATCGCGAGCGCGCTGCCTCGCAGCGTCGCGAGATCGAAGGAACCGAGCACGGTCGTGCGCGCGGTGCCGAGCGTGCCGGTCAGCTCGATCGCGCCGCCACGGCTCGTGCCCGCGAGCACGAGGTCGCCGGGAAGCTCGAGCGCGGCGAGGTCGACCTCGGCGAGCGTCTTCGCGAGCGAGCCCGGTGCGCGCACGGCGAGCGTCGCGTCGACGGCGAGGGGATCGTGCACCGTGACACCGGACGCGATCACCGTCGCGTCGCCGAGTGTCACCGTCGCGAACGGCAGCTCGATCTCCTTGTCCATGCGCACCGCGGTCGCCGCGGTCACCCGCTGGTCACGCCACGTCGCGCTCGTCGCGACCGCCCCGGTGAGCACCCCGCGCTTCAGCGCGAGCGAGCCGGCGAGCGACACGCCGTCGACGCGCTCGACGCCGGTCGCACTCTGGATCTCGACGCGTGCATCGGTCACGCGGATCCTCGGCAGGTCGATCGTCCACGCCGAGGGCTCGCTCGGCGCGCTCTGCGCCGGCGGCTTCGGCGGCGCCGGCTTCGGCGGGATCGAGCGCGCGTAGACGACGACGCCGTCGGCGACGATCGACTCGACGCGCACCGTCTTGCCGACGATCGGCCGGAGCGCGATGTCGATCGACAGCGTCTTCACCGTCGCGAGCGGCTTGCCGTCGCGTGCGCCGAGCACGACGTCGTGCGCGACGAGCGTGCCGAACAGACTGCCGTCGAGGCTGCCGATCGAGGTGCCGGGAAAGTCCGCCTGGAGCTGCGCGACGATCTCCTCGCGTACCTTCTCGCGGCCCCAGTGCGTGTGCAGCGCGCCGATCACGACGCACGCGACGACGATCACGAACGCGCCGATGCCGACGCCGACACGCTTCGTCCACCGCCACGTGACCTTCAGCCTGCGCCGCCACGTCGCCATCAGAACGCCTCGCCGACCGACAGCAGGTAGTTGAAGTGATCGCCGGCCTGCGGCTCGCCGGGACCGGTGCGGTTCAGGCGGTAGGCGGCCTCGAGCCGGATCGGGAACGGCAGGAAGAAGAAGCGGAGCCCGGCGCCGAGCGCCCAGTGCAGGTACGTCGGATCGAGATCGTACGCATCCTCGGTGACGTCACCACCGTCGAGGAAGAGGACGCTGCCCATCGGGATCCCGAACAGCGAGAAGCGCGAGCGCAGCTCGACGCCGGTCTCGACGAGGCCGCCGCCGCCGATGACGACGCTCGTCGGGTTGCCCATCGCATCGAGGCCGTCGACGGTCGGCGACAGCCGGCGCTCGGCGAACCCTCGCTGGCTCGCCGCGCCGCCGCCGTAGAAGCGCTCGGTCGGCGGGACGTCGTTCAAGAGTAGCCCGATGCGCGCGTGCGCCGCGAGCACGAAGGATTTTCCCAGCGGCACGTAGCCGCGCAGCTCCGGCATGATCTGGAGGTACTCGTACGCGCCACCCGCGAACGTGCCGCCCTCCGCCATGCGGATCTCGGCGTACGCGCCGAAGCGCGGCGAGATCTCGTTGTCGCGGAAGTCGAACGCGATCGCCTGCGTGAACGCGCCGAGCCGCTCGAAGTGATCGATCCCGAGCCGCGCCTGCGTCGTCGGGCCGATCAGGCTGTTGATGCCGTCGAAGCGGTAGCCCGCGAGCAGGTAGCCGAGCCGCGCCTGGATGCGCTTGGCCTTGCCGAGCGGCGCGCCGAGACCGACCGAGAGCCGCGCGCCCTTCTGCGTGTACGCCTCGAGCGTCAGGTAGTCGAGGCCGCCCTGGACCTCGCCCTTGAGCTCGGGCTTGAACAGATCCTGCTGCGTCGCCGTACCGAGCAGGCGAATCCTCGGCTCGTAGTCGCAGTTCCACACCTGGAAGAAGTCACAATTGTCGCGCAGGACGGTGTACGCGGGACGAAATTCGGCGCCGAGTGTCGTCAGCGGCGTCGGCCAGCCGGCGTGGATCAGACGTCCTAGTAGGTGAGCCTGGTAGGTCAGCGTGTCGATGCCCGCGCCGATACCGCCGCGCGCCTCCCAGCGGGTCGCCTCCTCGAGCGAGACCTTGACCCCGACGACGGTCGCGAGCTCGTCCCGGTCGACGTCGAGGCGCACCGACTTGAACCGGCCGATGCCATAGATTGCCTGCTGGCTCGCGGCGGCGGCCTTCGTCGAATACGGATCGCCCGGCTTGAACGTCAGGCGCGCGCGCGCCGCATCGGCGAGTGGTCCGGTGACGCCGACGATCTTGATGTCGCCCCAGACCACCTTCGGTCCGGGATCGAAGGCGTAACGAAGGATCGCCCGGTTCTTGCCGCGGTCGGCGATCACGCTCGCCTCGAGCTGTGCGTGCGCGTAGCCGGCATCCTCGACGAGCGCGAGCATCGGTGTCTTCGCCTCGTCATAGACCGCGTACATGAACGGATCGCCGTCCTCGAGCTTGACGAGCGCACGCGCCTTGTCCGGATCGATCTCCGCCGGGAGGCCCGTGATCTCGACGGTCGCCGTCGCGCGCGGTCCCTCCTGGATGTTGAAGAACAGCGTCGTCGCGTCGCCGTGCTGCTCGGTGCTCGTGCTGACGACGACCGAGAGGTAGCCGCGCTTCTGGTAGGCGCCCTCGATGCGGGTGACGTCGATGCCGAGCTGGTACTCGTCGAGCGACAGCCCTCGCGTCAGGTTGCGGTCGAGCGCCAGGCCGCGGCGCAGCGCCTCGCTCGAGACCGCCGTGTTGCCCTCGAACTCGATGGCCGCGAGGTACTCGGTGCCGGGCCTGCGCACGCGGGTCGGGGCGCTGCCGCCGCAGGCCGCGACAGCCGCGACAGCCGCGACAACCGCGGCCGCGACGTGCACCCGCATGCGCGACGACGACATCCCGTGATAGTACGCAACCATGCTCGGAAAGCAGACGTTGTACGCCGCTCTCGTGTTCATCGCGACCGCGGTCTCGCCGGCGGGGGCAAAGGGGCTGACCATCGAAGACATGCTCGCGATGGAGCGGGTGAGCGACCCCCAGGTGTCGCCCGACGGCAAGTGGGTGGCCTTCTCGCTCCGCACCACGGACTATGACGCCAACAAGGGGCGTTACGATGTCTGGGTCGCCGCGGTCGACGGCAGCTCCGTCACGCAGCTGACGACGAGCCCCGAGACCGACACCGACGCGAAGTGGTCGCCCGACGGCAAGTGGATCTACTTCACGTCGACGCGCTCGGGCTCGGCGCAGGTCTGGCGCATCCGCCCGGCCGGTGGCGAGGCCGAGCAGGTCACGAAGCTGCCGACCGACATCAACGGCTTCCGCGTGATGCCCGACGGCAAGCGCCTGCTCCTCGCGATCGACGTCTGGCCCGATGCCAAGACGCTCGCCGACTCGGTCAAGCGCGACGACGCCAAGGAGAAGTCCAAGGTGAAGGCGCGGGCCTACGACCAGCTGCTGTTCCGCCACTGGGATCAGTGGGAGGACGGGAAGTTCTCGCACCTGTTCGTGTGGACGAGCGATCAGAACGTCCGCGATCTGACGCCGGGCCTCACCACGGATACGCCGTCGCATCCGTTCGGCGGCATGGAGCAGGCGACGGTGTCGCCCGACGGCAAGTGGGTCGCGTACGTCGCGCGCGTCGGCGGCCGCGAGGTCGCGTGGACGACGAACACGGACATCTTCCTCGTCCCCACCGACGGCAAGGCCAAGGCGATCGACATCACCGCCGACAACAAGGCATACGACTTCGATCCGGTGTGGTCGCGCGACGGCAAGCAGATCGCGTTCACCGCGATGAAGCGCCCCGGCTTCGAGGCGGACCGCACCCGCGTCGCGATCTATGACGTAGCCGGCAAGAAGTCGCGCGTCGTCACCGAGAACTGGGACCGCGGCGCCGGCGCGCTCGAGTGGAGCCGCGACGGCAAGACGATCTACACGAACGCCGGAGACATGGGCAACGAGGCGCTGTTCGCGATCGACGTCGCGACCGGCACCGTGAAGCCGCTCGTCCTGAAGGGCACGAACAACTCGGCGCACGTCGCCGGCGATCGCATCGTGTTCGCGAAGGACACGCTGAAGATGCCCGTCGAGCTGTTCACGATGAAGCCCGACGGCAGCGACGTCCGCCAGATCACCCACTTCAACGACGCGCGCGTCAAGGCGATCACCTGGGGCGACTACGAGCAGTTCTCGTTCAAGGGCGCGAAGGGCGAGACGGTCCACGGTTACGTGATGAAGCCGGCCGGCTACACCGGCGGCAAGGCGCCGGTCGCGTTCCTCATCCACGGCGGTCCACAGGGCAGCTTCGGCGACCACTTCCACTACCGCTGGAACCCGCAGTTCTACGCGGGCCACGGCTACGCCACCGTGTTCATCGACTTCCACGGCTCGACCGGCTACGGCCAGGCTTTCACCGACGCGATCAGCGGCGACTGGGGCGGCGCACCCTACGAGGATCTGATGACCGGCCTCGACGCGGCGCTCGCGAAGTACAGCTGGCTCGACGGCAACCGCGTCGCCGCGCTCGGCGCGAGCTACGGCGGCTACATGATCAACTGGATCAACGGCCACACCGATCGCTTCAAGGCGCTCGTCTGCCACGACGGCGTGTTCGACACGCGCGGCGGCTACTTCGACACCGAAGAGGTGTGGTTCCCGGAGTGGGAGCACAAGGGCACGCCGTGGACCAAGCCCGAGGAGTTCGAGAAGGACAACCCGCTGGCGTTCGTGAAGAACTGGAAGACGCCGATGCTCGTCATCCATGGCGGCCTCGACTACCGCATCCCGGAGACTCACGGAATGGCGGCGTTCACCGCGCTCCAGCGGCGGAACATCCCGAGCCGGTTCCTGTCGTTTCCCGACGAGAACCACTGGGTCCTGAAGCCGCAGAACTCCAAGCTGTGGCACGACGAGGTGCTCGCCTGGATCGACAAGTACACGAAACGCAAGTGACCTACATGAGGGGTCGGCGGGGGCCAGCTCGCGGTGGGTCGCGAGCTACCCGCGAGGTCTGCGGATACCCGGGTCATCCTTCGTAGAAGCAACAAGTTGTACGCGCCGATACCTGGCGCGCCGCGAGCAATAGGGCCTGGTCACGATGACCAAGACCCTCGCTGCCGCTCTCTTCGCTCTGACCTGTGTTCCGCTGCTCGAAGGTTGTGCCGTCGAGTCCGACAGCGCGTTTCACGTGTCCGGTCGCGTGAGCGATTCGCAGGTCACGCACGTCGTCGCCAGTAACCCGGTCACCGCGGAGCGCGTCGTCGCGACGGTCTCGTCCGACGGTTCGTTCGACCTCGCGGTCGCGCCGGGCATGACCTGGGCGGTGACGTTCGCGAACGCGGACAAGGTCGGCGCCGACATGCGCGTCGGCACGCTCGCCTCGAGCGATCTCGACGCACTCGCGCCGGCGCGCGCCGGCTCGCTCGAGCTCGGGACGGTCTCGTTCGCGAGCGGCCGCGCCACCGGCAGCATCTCGCACGCCGACCTGATCGACGCGCTCGGCCTGTCCGAGGCGACCGCCGCGCGCCTCGCGCGGACCGACGACCTCGCGCGTCGCTACGCGAATCCCGACATCGACAACAGCGGCGAGCTCGACGCGCTCGAGGGTCGCGACATTCGCCTCGAGGTCACCGGCACCTACGCGTTCGGCATCGGCGACCGCGAGGTCACCGTCGCGGATCTCGTCGACGGCGTCGCGGCCCCGACGATCCGCTACGACAACACGATGCTCGTCACGCTCGTGCCGCGCGCGATGAACATGGAGATGGATTCCGGCACGATCACGTTCGACATGCCGTACTACGGCACCGCGCTCGGTCCGAGCACGCCGATGATCGCGCCGGGCACGGCGATCGGCGAGCCGCACGTCCTCCACGGCGAGCTGCTCGGCATGCCCGCGCTCGGGATCTCCGCGCGCGGCGATCAGGATGCACCGCGCGGCACCTACGAGCTCGCGTTCGCCAACGGCCAGCTGACGTTCTCCGACGTCGAGCCGCCGGCGGCGACGGCGCTTGCCGCCGCGACCGATTACCGCGTCCCGCTCCTCCACATCTCGGCGACCGACGACGGCAAGCCGAGCGCGATCGGCGTCGCGTGGAACCAGATGAGCGAGAGCGGCTGGCAGCCGGCGCCGGGCCTCGCGGTTCGCCTCGACGTCATCGTCCAGCATGCGGGCAAGCGCTACGCGTTCGCGCCGATCCTCGCCGCCGACCAGTCGTCGGTCGCGTGGAGCGACCTCCCGTTCGCGTCCGCGGGAGTCCTCGCCAGCGAGCTCGCATCGCTATCGACCTCTCAGATCTGCTACGTCGCGGCGAGCTACGAGTCCGACCTCGGAATGACGATGACGGTCCACGCGAAGAACCCGGCCTGTTACTGATGTGACGCCGGGGCACGTTGCCGGCGAGCGGATGCCCGGGGAGTCTTGGACAGGAGGACTCCATGGGACATCGGTTCGATATCGGAGATGTGATCGATATGCTCGAAGAGTCAGCGATGTTGCGCCGGCCTGTTGTCGTTCATCTGAAGGACGGCCGGCAGTTCGAGGACCGAGTCACCGAGATCGTGAAATGGGAGGGCCAGGATCACGTGGTGTTCAAGGACCACGAGCTGACGCCGCTCACCAACGTCCACACCGTGCAGCGCTCGCGGCCGCCGGAGCTGACGTACGCTGGTAAGAAGGCAGCGCGGGTGATCCGCGCCCCGGGGTGAGCACCGGCGCCCGACCGCCGCGATCTACCACATCGCGCGGAGCCGCGAGGCGACGTCGACGACGACGCTGGCCGGCTCGGCGACGAGCCCGGCGACGCCCCGGCCGCGAACGACGCGCTCGAAGTTGCCGAGGATCGAATCGGGCAGAAAGCGCGAGCGCGGGGCGAACACGTGGCGGTCGCCATGGCGGTGCTGCTTCTCGACGAACATCCGCAGCGGCTGGACGAGGTGGAGGTGATCGCGGGCGCGCGTCATCGCGACGTAGAGCAGGCGGCGCTCCTCCTCGAGCTGGTCGGTCGTGCCGACGCCGAGGTCGCTCGGGATGCGGCCGTCGATCACGTCGAGGAGGAACACGGCGCGCCACTCCTGGCCCTTCGCGGAGTGGATCGTCGAGAGGATCAGCCAGTCCTCGTCGAGCGCGGGAGGGCCGGCGTAGTCGCCGGTCGCGCTCGGCGGATCGAGCGTCAGGTCGTCGAGGAACGCACCGCGTGACGGGTACGAGCCGCCGATCGCCTCGAGCTGCGCGAGATCGCCAAGCCGTGCCTCGGCGCCGTCGTAACGCTCGACGAGGATCGGCTCGTAGAACGCGCGGACGCGACCGAGCTGGCCGAGCCACGGCGTCGCCGGATCGGCGAGCGCGGCGAGCAGCTCGCAGAGCGCGGGCCACGCCGTGCGTGCGGCGGCCGGCGGCTTCATCGCCGCGAGTGCGGTCAACGACGGCGTGCCGCCGCTGCGGATCTGATCGACGGCGCGGCGCGCGAACGCGGGACCGATACCCGGCACGAGCTGCGCGGTCCGGAATCCCGCGATCGGATCGACCGGGTTCTCGGCCCACCGCAGGATCGACAGCAGATCCTTCACGTGCGCGGCCTCGAGGAACTTGAGCCCACCGTACTTCACGTACGGGATGCGGCGCCGGCCGAGCTCGAGCTCGAGCAGGTCGGCGTGGTGCGCGGCGCGCATCAGCACGGCCTGGTCCTTGAGCTGCAGGCCAGCCTCGCGATACGCGAGGATCTTCTCGATGACGTAGTCGACCTCGGCGAGCTCGTCGTCGACGAGCGCGAGGATCGGCTTCTCGCCGGAGCCCTGCGCGGCGCGCGTCGAGCGCAGGTGCTTGTCGTAGCGCTGCGACGACTGCGCGATGACGGCGTTGGACGCGGCGACGATCGGCACCGTCGAGCGGT
Source organism: Pseudomonadota bacterium (assembly GCA_023386455.1). GTDB lineage: Bacteria > Myxococcota_A > Polyangia > Haliangiales > Haliangiaceae > JABFXX01. The sequence continues at coordinate 8,250 of JAEWJO010000628.1, forward strand.
AGTTGTCCTCGAGCGGCACGACGCGGCCCGGCTGCGTGAACGCGGTCGGGAACGCGAGGATGTTGTGCACGCTCGCCGCGCGGAACGAGTAGATCGCCTGCGCGTCGTCGCCGACCGCGGTGACGCCTTTGCCGCTCGGGGACAGGCCGACGATGATCTCGGCCTGCAGCGCGTTGGTGTCCTGGTACTCGTCGACGAGGACGTGATCGAAGCGCGCGCGGATCTGCTGCGCGACCTCGGGCGAGCTCATCGCATGCCACCACCACAGGAGCAGATCGTCGTAGTCGAGGACGTGACGCGAGAGCTTCTCGTCGACGTACGCGGCGAACAGCGTGCGCAGCGCGGTCGCGTGCTCGCGGCACCACGGGTACGCCTCGGCGAGCACGCTGTCGAGCGGGACGCGTGCGTTGACCGTGCGCGAGTAGATCGCGAGACACGTGTCCTTCTTCGGGAAGCGGCGCTCGCCCTTCGCGAGCCCGCGATCGACGCGCACGAGATCGAGCAGGTCGGCCGCGTCGCCGCGATCCATCACGGTGAACTGCGGATCGAGGCCGAGCGCGAGCGCGTGCATGCGAAGCAAGCGCGAGCCGACCGCGTGGAACGTGCCGGCCCATGGCACGTCGGTGTTCGGCACGACCCGCTGCGCGCGGCGGATCATCTCCTGCGACGCGCGGCGCGAGAACGTCAGCAGCAGGATGCGTCGAGGATCGGCGCCGTCGACGACGAGCTGCGCGATCCGGTGCGCGAGCGTCGTCGTCTTGCCGGTGCCGGCGCCCGCGATCACGAGGAGAGGGGCGTCGCTGGCGTGGAGCACGGCGCTCCGCTGCTGCTCGTTCAGTCTGGCGTGCGGAGAGACGGTGTCGGCCACCTGGTCATTTGAACAGTGTCCGAGATCGCGTGCAAGTTCGCGGCGATCGATGGCGAGATCTCAGAGGACGCTCGGGCGATCGACCTCGGCGCGGACCTCGAGGCGGAACGCCTGGGTCTGGGGCAGGGCCTCGCGGATCGCCGCGGCGGCCGCCTTCTCCCACGCGTCGAGGTTCAGCTTCTTGGCGCCGAGGTCGACCCAGACCTTGATCACGTCGAGATCGTCGCCCGACGGATGGACCCGAACGTCGACGGGAGTTCCGGAGCCGCCATCGTAGGAGCGCAGGAACGTGTCGATCGCATCCGCGGCCTCGTTGATGCCCATGCAATCCAGCTTACCAGGCACGAGACCACTGAATCCGCAACGATCGCGCGGTTGACGGGGATTCGGAATTCGAGCAGTCTCCGCGCGATGTTGCCGGTGCGCGTCAGTCTCCTCTCGTTTGCGTGCGCCGCGTGCGGCTTCGATCATGGCGTGCCGTCGATCGGCGCGAACGGATCGGGCTCGGACGGCGGCCTCGATATGGATGGGTCTCTCGTCGACGCGTCGCCCGATGCGCCGCCCGACGGCCGCGCGTGCTGGGGCACGATGGTCTCGGTGTGCTTCACGACGCCACCGACGAACGACCGCACGATCTCGACTGCGACGACGCTCGACACGTCGAACGCCGCGACCTGCACGCAGCTGCAGGCGCAGGCGGGTGGACCCGAGCTGTGCATCATCGCGGCGCAGTCGATCCACATCAACGCGGCGCTGACGGTCGGCGGCACGCGTCCGCTCGTGCTGGTCGCGACGCAGACGATCGATGTCGGCGCCACGGGCCTCGTCGACCTCGCGAGCTATCGCGTCTCGACCGGCAATGGCCAGGTCGAGGTGGTCGGTGCCGGCGAGGCCGCTGCCGATCAGTGCGGCACGCCGACCGCCGGTGCCGGTGACAACGCGGGCCCCGTCGTCTCGGGCGGTGGCGGCGGCGCCGGCGGCAGCTTCGGTGGCACCGGCGGCGGTGGCGCCGACGGCAACAACAACAACGGCGGCGACGGCGGCAACGCGTCCGGTGTGATCACGAGCGCGCCGACGATCGTGCGAGGCGGCTGTGCGGGCA
>JAEWJO010000750.1 GCA_023386455.1 Pseudomonadota bacterium
GTGGCGTCGCGATCAAGCGGGTCGCCGCGGCGGGCCGCCGCGACCGCGTGATCGCCGAGGCCCATGCCCTCGCCCGGCTCGCGCATCCCAACGTCGTCTCGATCTTCGACGTCGGGACGCACGGGGACCAGATCTTCCTCGTCATGGAGCTCGTCGACGGCGCGACGTTGCGCGCGTGGTGCGATGGCGGCTCGCGCAGCGTCCGCGAGATCGTGCGCGCGTATCGCCAGGCAGGTGAAGGTCTCGCCGCCGCGCACCGCGCCGGCTTCGTGCACCGCGACTTCAAGCCGGACAACGCGCTGATCGGAACCGACGGCCGCGTTCGCGTCGTCGACTTCGGTCTCGCCCATGCCGAGGGCGCCGCCGGTGCGCCGGGCGTCGGCACGCCGCGCTACATGGCGCCGGAGCAGCTCGCCGGCGGTGCGATCACCCCGGCGGTCGATCAGTACGCGTTCTGCGCGGCGCTGCGCGAGGCGATCATGGCCCGCCGCGATACCGACGGCGCGCGCCGGCAACTGTCGACGCGCTGGCTCGAGGCGATCACGGCGCGCGGGCTGTCGCGCGATCCGGCCGATCGCTATCCATCGTTCGACGCGATGCTGCGCGACCTCGCGAACGATCCGGCGACGCGCTGGAAGCGCCGCGCGCTCGCCGCGGGCGTCGCGGCAGTCGGCGTCACCGCATTCGTCGTCGGTCGGGTGCAGAGCGCGCCCGGGATCAAGTGCCCGGATGCTCGTGCGGAGCTCGCGCCCGCGTGGAACGCGACCGTGCGCGCGACGATCACGAGCCACCTCGCATCGCTGTCGACCGCCTACGCGACACAGGCTCGCCCCCACGTGCTCGGCGCGCTCGACGGCTACGGAGATCGCTGGGTGAAGGCGCACGCGTCGGCATGCGCCGCCCGCAAGCGCGGCGCGCAGTCAGACGTCCTCTTCGATCGCAGGATCGCATGCCTCGATCGCGCGCGTGCTGCGCTCGCGTCGGCCGTCGACGTCCTGCGCGGCGCGACCGGCGACCAGCTCGCCGAGGCGGTGACCTCGGTCGGCGAGCTACCCGCGCTCGATCGCTGCAGCGATCCAGCTGCGCTCGACGATCGGACCGAGGCCGTGCCGGTTGCCGCCGCCGTTGCCGTCGCCCAGCTCGACCGCGAGCTCGCGGCGCTGGAGATCCAGGTGAGAGCCGGGCAGGCCGACCGGCCCACGGTGCGCGACGCCGCATCGCGACTCGTCGACCGCGCTCGGAGTCTCCGCTACCGGCCGTTGCTCGCGCGCGCCCTGCGCGTCGCCGGTGTCGGTGCGCTCGCGCGCGCGGATTCTGTCGCCGCGGCCTCGCCGCTGCGCGAGGCGACGACGCTCGCCTTCGCCACGGGCGCCGACGAGCTCGGCGTCGAGCTGTTCGCACGCCGCGCCTGGTCCGAAGGCACGGTGCGTGATCCCGACAGCGCGCTCGCCGGGCTGCCGATCGTCGAGGCGATCGCGAGTCGCTTGCCCGACGTCGCGCGGCCAACGCGTGCGCTCCTCGCGAACAACGTCGGCAGTGTCGAGCTCGCAGCCGGACACCGCGAGCTCGCGCGCCAACGGTTCGAGCAGGCGATCCAGGAGCTCGCCGCGCCCGATGCCGCCGTGACCGTCGAGCTCGCGCAGGTACCGGCGAACCTCGCACTCGTCGTCGATGATCCGGCGCGGCGCGCGCAGCTGTTCACGAGCACGATCGAGCAGCTGACCGCAAAGCTCGGCGCGGACCACCCGCTCACGCTCGACGCGCGATTGAAGGCCGGGTCCAACACCGTCGATCGGGATGCCGCCGAGCGCACGCTCGCGGCCGCTTGCACGAAGTACCGCGAGCTCCACCCGCATATCGGCTCGACGATCGTGGACTGCGCGTTCGAGCTCGCCATGTTCGCGCTCGACCGCGGTGATCGCGAGGGCGCTCGGAGCTGGTTCGCGATCGCGGCGGCGACCGAGGCGCGGGCCACGGATCAGATCGCGCTGGCTCGCGCACACCTCGCGCGGCTCGACGGTGACCCGCGCGATGCCGTCGAGCTGTTCGCGAACGTGCGGGCGCGCCTCCCGGCCGACGAGGACGCGCCGTGGTGGGGACGCGCGCAGAGAGCGGAGGCAGACTTCGGTGCGGGGCTCGCGTCGCGCGATGCCGGCGACCGCACCGCGGCGAAGCTCGCGCTGCAACGCGCGGCCGCGACCTTCGACGACATCCTCGCGCTCAATCCCGGCGCGTCGCGTGCGCGCGCACTCGAGCGCGCGAGGCGAGAGCTCGCCGCGCTCTGATCACGATCCGGTCGGATTCGCCGTCGCGTAAAAGCCCGACGAAAGCCACGCGTTCGGGAACGCCGCGAGGTCGCTGCACAGCGGCAGATCGTGGTCGACGCTCTCGCAGTGATCGGCGATCACCTCGCGATATCCCGGCGCGCTGTCGTCGCGGCGCGGAACGTCGAGGCACACCGCGCCATCAGGTCCCCACACCGCTTCGTACGAGCTCACCGGCGTCCCGACCTCGGTCGGTTCCTTGTCCCACGACCACGCCGAGGTCAGCGGAATCCACTTCTTCGCGTCGCGCACGCGGAGCGGCTCTCCGGGGACCGTGAACGCCTGACCATCGCCGCAGTAGTTCGCGACCCACATGTTGAAGATCGACTGGCGCTGCGCGACCGTCGTCGTGATCGGCTTTGGCAGGGCGAACGGGTCGCTACTCGCGGTCGTCGCGCGCATGCGATAGGTCTTCGCGGGCGCTCCGCCCATGCAGGCGATGTTGAACCAGCCCCTCGTCGCTGCGCCGGTCGTGACGGCCTTCGTCTTCGGATCGTAACGATCACCTTCGAACACGAACGCATCGAGCGCCGCGACGCCGTCGGCGACGTCGGTGACGGTGCACAGAGGCTTCCAGACCGTGGAAGGTCCCTCGACGACGGGGTACGCGAACGTGTAGCTCGACAGCTGCGTCCCGTCGTCCGCGGCCCAGTAGCGAAGGATGCGGTGGTAGTTCGTGATCCTCAGCAACACGACATTGCCGCCGACGTCGAGCACGAACCCGCTGCCGACGAGCTGCGGCCCCCAGGCGACCTGCACGCCGAGTGCGTTCCGCGCGACGAGCTCGTTCTTCACGACGTCGAGCTTCGTCGCACCCGCGGGCAGGCCCGCATAGCCGAGGAGCTTCACGCCCTCGCTGTTCGGAGCACCGGACCACGCGAGCTCGTAGAAGTAGACACCGTTGACCACCGAGGAGTTCGAGCCACACTCCTTCGGCGGGCAGCCGTCCTGGAACGTCACGGACTGCGTGGTGGTTTCGATCGCCGGCTCCGTTACAGCACAGCCGGCACAGATCAGGAATGCGAACAGAATAGACACTCGACCCATGCCATACATGAGTCAGCTCGTACTGCTGCGTTTCAAGAAATCTTCCTGTGAACGCAGATCACGCTTCGCGCAGCGAGGCCTCGAGCTTGGCCTCGTCCGCATCGAGCCGGTCCTTCAGCTGCTGGCGTGCCCGGTAGAGCCACGTCCGGATGGTCGGCGGCGGCGCGTCGAAGATCGTGGCGAGCGTCGCGATATCGAGATCTTCCCAGTAGTACAGCTCGAGCAGCGTCTGCTGCTCGACCGGCAGCTCGCGAAGTGCATCGAGTAAGCGCCTGTGTGCCTGGTCGCGCGCGATGCGCGTCCCGACCGTCGTCGCCAGATCGGCGACCGAGACCGTCGAGAAGTCGAGGCGCTCCTGATCCCGGCGCCGGGTGCGCAAGTACTTGTACAGCTCGTGACGAGCGACGGTGAACATGTACGCCTTGAACGTGGCGTCGGCCCGGAACTGCTCCCTCGCGTTCAGGCAGGCAATCAGGGTCGACTGCACGAGCTCGTCGATGTCACCGTCGCACTTGCTCGCAAAGAAGCGATAGAGATGAGCGAACTGGCGCTGGAACAGCTGCTCGCCCGCACTCCGGTCGCCGTCACGCCAACGCGAGAGCAGCGCAAAGTCATCCTCGTCGCTCACGCCGTGCAGGGTAGCAGGGGTCGCGCGCTCTCGCGCTGGAACGAGCGCGAGCATCACGAGCGAGGTGGTGGCGGAAGCTGAGTCCCCGCCCGCGTGACGAACATCGTCACCGCACGATCGCCCGTGAAGCGGAGAAAGCCCCCGGCACGGAATGGCCGCGTCGACGTCAGCTCCTCGACCAGCGCGTGGACGTCATCGACTTCGTCGCCCGCGGTGATCGCGACCCGACAGAGTGTCGAGCCGCAACGAACCGCGTCGAGGCGCAGTCCCGCGAAGCCGGGGTCGGCGACCGCATTCGCGATCGCCGATTCCGTCTCCCTCGACCACGCCGCGTCGACGCGCTCGCCGCGCAGCTTCTCGCCGAGGTTCGCGTCGATCTTCGCGAGGACCTGCCGATCACGTCCCACCGGATCCTCCTGCGCCGTATCGCGAGGAGGATCGGCGGCGAGCGACTTCACCGCCACACCCGCGAGACGAGGTGTCTCGATCCGCGGCGTCGCCGTGTTCTCGTGCACGAGCGGCGCAACCGGCGCGGCGTCGCGTGCCACGGGCGGGGGCAGCGCAGCGAGGTCCTGGAGCATCCAGACGGCAGCGACGCCGAGGAGGCACGTGCCACCGAACAGGAGAAACGGTTTCGCTCGCATGACCGATCTCCTTACTCGTACTCGTTGTACTTGAGGTGCGAGACGCAGCTGCGCGACGTCACCTTCCGCGGGATGTAGCAGACGCCGTGCGTCGAGCCGTCGTCGAGCATCGAGGCGGCCGCGTACATCGCGGTCGGCGTCGCGCCGTACCCGGAGAAATCGGCCGCGCTCTTCCAGCCACCCCAGTAGTAGCCGTCGCCGTGGCGCGTGCGCGTGAACACGGAGCAGAGGAACTCCTCCTCGGGATGCGTGTTCTGGTTGCCGTTGATGCCGTTGAGGTTCCAGTTGACGTAGTCGAACGTCATGCCGACGGCTTCGCCGGTGCCCATGTCCTGCGTGACGGGGCACAGGACCCGGAGCCGCTCGGTCGAGCTGTCGTTGCAGAGCTGACCCGTCGACGTGACGTACTCCGCGGACTTCGGCGCTTCGCTGCCCGCGTAGCGCATGCAGACGGCCCCCGGAACGTTCTTGACGTCGTTGGCGCCGGCGGCGATGGATGCCGTGAGGGTGATGCCGGCCAGGATGGCGGCGGTGCTGATCGCGATCTTCATGATGGGTTCCTTTCTCGGTTCCCCCTTGAAGAGCGGCCTGCGCCCTGCGCGTTTCAAAAAAAGCGGCGGCGGGCGGAGCTCTCCCGAAAACCCCCGGCCCGGCGCCGACTTGGCAGGTCGTGTAACCGCGGCCCGGTCTTCGTGCACGATCTGGGTGGTGACCGTGGCCACGGCCTATGTCGAAGACGTCCTGCTCGTCGACCGGTGTCTGACCGGCGAGCCGGCGGCGACGCGCGAGCTGTTCCGGCGCCACCGCGGTCGCGTGCACGCGTGTCTGTTTCGCGTGCTCGGCACGAACCGCGACATGGATGATCTGCTGCAGGAGGCGTTCATCCAGGTGTTCCAGTCGCTGCGCGGCTGGCGCGCCGAGGCGAGCCTCGCGACGTGGATCGATCGCGTCAGCGTGCGCGTCGCGTATCGCTATCTGTCTCAGCGCGGTCGCCGCATCCAGACCGATCCGATCGACGAGGACGACGATGGCTCGGGGATCGCGCACCATGGCGACGAGCCCGGCGCACGCCGCCAGCTCGCTCGCGACGGCGTCAAGCGGCTCTACGCGGTGCTCGACGAGCTCGGCGCCGCAGCGCGCCTCGCGTTCACGCTGCACGAGATCGACGGCCGCCCGCTCGCCGAGGTCGCCGAGCTCGTCGGCAGCTCGATGACGGCGACGAAGCTGCGCGTGTGGCGCGCGCGCAAGAAGCTCGAGCTGGCTGCCGCCGCCGATCCGATCCTCTCCGAGTTCCTCGATCCGAACGGTGGCGTCGGTCAGCTGAAGGAGGGCGCGTGAAGCTTCAGGGACGCATCCCCGTCGAGCCTCTCGACGAGGAGCGGCTGACGAACATCGAGCGCCGGCTCGTCGTCTCCGTGTCGGAGATGCGCGCGCCCTCGCCGTCCGTGTCGCGCCGGCTGCTCGCGTTCGCGAGCGTCGCGATGGCGATCGCGATCGCGGGCATCATCGGCTTCAAGCTGCGTGGCGAGCGCGCGCCACTGATCGCGCCGAGCGAGCCGCAGACGCTCGCGATGACGAGCGACGACGCGCACACGCGGCTGTCGCTCGGCGACGCGGAGCTGACGAGCACGCCGGGCACGAGCGTGACGATCTCGCGCTCGCCGAAGCGGACGTACATCCAGCTCGCCGACGGCAAGCCGGGCAAGCTCGATCTCCAGGTCGATCACGATCCGTCGCGCGTGCTGATCGTTCGCGCCGGCGATACCGAGATCGAGGACGTCGGGACGCACTTCACGGTCGACTACGACGGTGCGAGCCACGTCGAGGTGCGCGTCACCGAGGGCGAGGTCAACGTGACGCGCCGGGCGACGAGCGCGGCGATCGTCGCCGGCAGCGCGTGGACGACCGAGGATGGGCCGATCGCGATCGCGACGCTCGACGAGCGCGCGGCTGCGACGGCGACGGTCGCGGCGATCGATGTCGCCACACCGATGATCGTCGATCGGAATGCGTCGCGCACCGCGACGGCTCCATCGGGAGATGCCGGCAGCGCGGCGCCGGTGGTGACGGGATCGGGCTCGGGCTCGGGCTCGGGCTCGGGCTCGGGCTCGGCTACCAGCTCGGCGCGGAAGTTCCGCACGAACGCGCACAAGGCGCTCGCGAAGCTGCCGTACGAGGCGCCCGACGACGCGGGGACCGAGGATCCCAGGGCGGCGATCGCCGTGTACCTCGACCGCGTCAAGACCGCCGCGGGCGTCGACGAGAAGGCCGAGCTGCTCTACAGCATCGCGGTGATGCAGCACCGCGCGAAGGACAACGACGGCGCGAAGCACACGATCGCGGGCCTCCTCGGCCGCATGGGCGGTACGGCAAAGCCGTATCGCGCGGCGCTGTGGCTCAACGTCCGCATCGAGTGCCTCGAGGCATTCGACAACGAGTGTCGCCAGGCGGCCGACCTGTACCAGCGCAAGGTGCCCGATGGTCCCGCCGCCGGGGTCGCCGTCGAGATCTTGAAGGAGATCGCCGCCCGATAGGGGTCAGACATGACTTGTATGACTCGTGCAAGTCATACAAGTCATGTCTGACCCCTATCCGATACAATAGCGACCGTGTCGCGACCCGTCGTCGTGCTCGAGCTCGCGGGACAGGCCGCGCTCGCGCGCGATCTCGCCGCGGGCGGCGTGTTCGTCCCGGGCACGACGCTGGCGATGAACGAGGAGTGCGACCTCGTGCTGCGCGGCGGCGGCCAGGAGCTTCGGATTGCGGCGCAGTGCGTGTGGGTCGACGGCAACGGCTGCGGCCTGCAGCTCGTCGGCTGCGACGGCGAGATGAAGCAGACGATCGCCGCGATGGCGGAGGGTACGAACGCGCTGCACCTGGCGGTCGGCACGGATCGCCCGACCCTGGATCTCCGGCTTTCAACCGAGCCCGAGCCCGAGCCCGAGCCCGAGTTGTCCGAGGACGACGACGACGACGACGACGATGCGCCGGCGCGCAAGATCGCGCGCAACATCCACGAGCGGCTCCGCGGCCTGACGCTCGTGCAGCAGCTCAAGGTCGCGCAGCAGGGCGAGACCGCCGAGCGGATCGTCCTCGAGCGCATGTACGGCAAGAACGTGTGGGAGGCACTGCTGCGCAACCCTCGCGTGACGAGCCCCGAGGTGTCGCGCATCGCGCGGATGGGCGCGCTACCGCGACCGATGATCGAGCTGATCGTCGGCAATGGCGCCTGGCTGCAGATCCCCGAGGTCCGCCGCGCGCTCCTCTCCAACACGCGCCTGCAAACCGATCAGATCCTGCGCGTGTTGCGCCTGCTGCCGAAGCACGAGCTCAAGCTCGCCGCGATGCAGACCGCCTATCCCGTCGCCGTCCGCGACGCGGCCAAGCGCATGATCCGCGACGCCGCCGGCGGCTAGCTTCAGCGCAGCGTCAGGCCCTGGCCATCGAGCCACGCCGCGAGCGCCTTCTGGACCTTGAGGCTCGTCTTGCGCTCGGCGGTGAGCAAGAGCCCGTACGCGACATCCTTCTCGCCGAGCTCGTACTTCGCGAAGCCCATGAGCAGGCTGACCTCGTCCCTGTTGCCGTGCACCCACGCGTGGCTCATCTGATCGAGCGAGGCGGTCGCGTTGCCCGCGCCGAGCGAGCAGAGCGAGAGTCCGAGCCACGCGCGCGCGGCCCACTTCGGCTCGTCGGTCTCGCCGATGCCGCGGAGCGCCTTGATCGCGTCGGTCCACAGCGCCTCGGCCGCGTCGCAGTCGCCCTTGCGACGCTTGATCATGCCCATCTTCACCTGCGCCATCGCCTTGTCGGGACGCGAGCCGGTCGCGATCTCGTCCTCGAGCTCGGCGATCACCCACGTCGACTCGTAGCCCTCGTAGCCGAGGTCCTTGAGCGCGGTGCGCACGACCGGCAGGTGCGACGGATCGCCGACCTTCGCTTGCGGCCAGTGCTTCGTCGTCGGCGCGATCACGGTGAGCTGCGGCTGCGCCGCGGTGCCGGCATCGGGCGCGACGGCCTCGATCGCCGCGACCTGCGTCGACGCCGTCGCGCCGGCATCGCGCCGCGTCCGGGTCGTGACC
>JAEWJO010000718.1 GCA_023386455.1 Pseudomonadota bacterium
CGCCGAGCCCGCACCGTCGGCCTGCGCGTGCCACGCGGCCGGCTGATCCTTGCTCTCCCAGACGATCTGTCCCGACTTCTGCTGGCCCTGCATCATCATCTCCAGCAGGCGCTGCTTCTGCTCGGGCGTCAGGTTCGGGTCGTTGAGGATCTGATTGATGTCGATGCCGGGACCTTCGGGCGCCTTCTCCTTCTCGTACATCTGATCGAGGTTGAGCCCGAGGCCCGAGCGCGCCTTGTCGAGCGCGCTGATCGCGGCGCGCTTGGCGGCTTCCCTCGACCACACGTCGCGCGCGAGCTCCTTGGCGATCTCGTGCTTCACCTGGTCGAACGTCAAATCGCCTTCGCGTGCGGCCTCGGCCATGACGAGGTAGGCGCCGCGATCGGTCGTGATGACGGGCGTCATCTCGCCGGCCTTGAGCGTCTTGACCGCGTCGGTGACGGCCTTGTCGCCGAGCATCGCGCTGTCGGCGGTGCGCCAGCCGAGGTCGCCGCCGCTGTTCTTCATCGCCTCGTCGGTGTTGAGCTGCTTCGCGGCGTCGGCGAACTTCTGCTTGCCGGCACCGACGGCGGTGCGGACGGCCTCGAGCTTGGCCTTCGCCGCGTCGATCGGCATGCCGACCGGCTTCTCGTCCTTTTTCTCGTCCTTCTTCGCAGTCGCGGCCTTCGGCTCGGCCTTCGCCGGTGCCGGCGCGGCGGCCGATCCCGCGGCGGGTGCCGCACTGCCGACGGCACTGCCCTGGTCGGGGGTGGACTCGGGGGCGGGTGCCTCCTCGGGCTTCTTCTCCTCGAGCTTCGCGATGAAGATCTGGCGGAGCTGGAGCTGCGGCTTGACGCCCTTGTAGGTGCGCTCGTCGGCCTTGTAGCGAGCCTCGACCTCGGCGCCGTGCGTCGCGAGGAAGCGCTCGACGTCGGCGTCGGTGAGCTTCATCGCGGTGCGATAGACCTCGGGGCGGAACGCGACGACGTCGTACTGCACCGTGTTGTTCTCGAACAGGTAGTGCTGCAGGGCCTCGTCGCGCGAGACCTGGACCGAGTCCGAGAGGATGTCGGCCATCATCGCGGCGAGCAGGGAGCGCTTTTGCTCCTCGCGGTACGATTGCAGGGAGACGTTCAGCTGGCTGACCCAGGCGCGAACGGCCTTGTGGTTGTAGAACGCCTCGCCGTCGATCTCCTCGACGGCACCCGGGATCGTCGCCCGCTGACCGCCGATGAAGAAACGACCCTTCTTGATCTGGTCGTCGATCATGTCGTCGGTCGCGCGGAGCCCGCGAGCGAGTGCCGCCTGCGCGAGGATCTCGCGGCGGATCATCGTCTCGAGCGCGACGTACGTCTTCTGCTTACCGGCACCGCGGTTGTACTGGTTCGAGTAGGCGATGTGCCACGCGGTCTGCGTGGCGTCCTCGCCGTCGACGGAGAGGATCGCACCGTCCCCCCCGGAACAGCCGCTGCCGTTTCCGCCGCCTCCGCCCTGAGGGCCGAAGTTGATCACGAAGATGGCGATGAGGAGGCAGAAGATCAGGTAGACGAAGATCGACGCGCCCTTTTTCCGGGACTCTTCCAGCATGGACCCCAGGGTTCTAGACCGGGTGGGATCGAGGTACAAGGCGCGCCTGTGTGAACCTTCCTCGGAGCCGGTCAAGATTGTCTTGCACGCAGGCGTTTTTGCGTGATAACCCCGCCAGGCTTTTCGGATTGGTACGGGCCGGAAGGCACCCCATTTCCCTCGCCGCTTCCGCCGCCGTCAGAGGTGGCGTTTACCAGGATCACCATGCTCTTCGATTGGGTCTACGGAATGTTTTCCAACGACCTGGCCATCGACCTCGGGACGGCCACGACTCTCACGTTCGTCAAAGGTCGCGGCATCGTCGCAAATGAACCGAGCGTGGTCGCGGTGCAAGCGGTGTCGCAAGGACCGAAGAAGGTCCTCGCCGTCGGCAAGGAAGCGAAGGAGATGCTCGGCCGAACGCCGGGCAACATCGTCGCGATCCGGCCGATGAAGGACGGCGTCATCGCCGACTTCGAGGTCACCGAGGCGATGCTGCGCTACTTCATCCAGAAGGCGCACCAGCGCCGCACGCTCGTGCGTCCGCGCGTGATCGTCAGCGTGCCGTCGGGAATCACCGAGGTCGAGAAGCGCGCGGTGCGCGACTCGGCGCTCGCCGCAGCGGCGCGCGAGGTCTACCTGATCGAGGAGCCGATGGCGGCGGCGATCGGTGGCGGCCTGCCGATCACCGAGCCGACCGGCAACATGATCGTCGACATCGGCGGCGGCACGACCGAGGTCGCGGTGATCGCGCTCGCGGGCGTCGTGCTCTCGAAGTCGATCCGCGTCGCCGGCGACAAGATGGACGAGGCGATCGTCCAGTACATCAAGCGCAAGTACAACCTGCTGATCGGCGAGCGCACCGCCGAGATCATCAAGAAGGAGATCGGCTCGGCGTATCCGCTCGAGGAGCCGCTCACCGTCGAGGTCAAGGGCCGCGACCTCGTCGCCGGCGTGCCGAAGACGTTGCTCGTCAACTCCGACGAGATCCGCGAGGCGCTGACCGAGCCGGTCAACGCGATCGTCGACGCCGTTCGCTCGGTGCTCGAGCGCACGCCGCCGGAGCTCTCGGCCGACATCGTCGACAAGGGCGTCGTCCTGTCGGGCGGCGGCGCGCAGCTGAAGAATCTCGACGTGCTGCTCCGCGAGGAGACCGGCCTGCCGGTGATGGTGTGCGAGAACCCGCAGCTCGCGGTCGTGCTCGGCACCGGCAAGGTCCTCGACGAGCTGTCGCTGCTCCGGGAGATCGCGCTGCGGTGATCCCACCCGCATGCGAAGCATGCGGGGCGCGGCGAGGGCCACCATGACCACGCTGAAGCGCAGGATCATCGACTGGGCCGCCACCGGCGTGCTCGTGTTGATCCCGATCCTCGTCCTGCGTGCGAGCCTCGCGCGGAGTACGCCCGGGGCGATCGACAACGCGCTGCTGCGCGTGACCGCGCCGCTGCAGACCGCGGTCGCGTGGGTCGTCGAGGGCGTCGGCGGCATGTGGGGCCGCTACGTCGCGCTCGTCGACATCGAGGAAGAGAACCGCGAGCTGCGCGCCGAGAACGAGAAGCTGCGCCGCGAGCTCGCATCGATGACGCGCCGCGCGTTCGACGTCAGCGCGCTCGAGGATCTCGCGGTCGTCAAGCGCACGACGCCGGCCGACACGCTCGGCGCGCGCGTGATCGGTGCGCCGATGTCGCCGCAGTTCCGCGTCCTGCGCCTGCGCATCGATCGCGGCAACAAGGACGTGCAGGTCGGCATGCCGGTGATCACCGGCACCGGTCCGGTCGGCCGCATCAACAAGGTGTTCGGCGACTACGCGGACGTCACGCTGATCAGCGATCCGAGCTCGTCGGTCGAGGTGCTGATCCCGCGCACCGGTGGCCGCGGCCTGCTCACCGGGCTCGGCCGCAACGACTCGTACGCGTGCGCGATCGAGTGGCTCGAGCGCACCAAGCCAGACGCCAAGGTCCAGGTCGGCGACGAGGTCGTGACGAGCGGTCTCGGCGCGAGCTTTCCGCCGGGCCTCCTGATCGGCAAGGTGACGAGCGTCGCGAAGGACGACGGCATGTTCCAGCGCGTCGAGGTCGCCCCGGCCGTCGACGTGTCGCGCGTGCGCGCCGTCGAGGTGCTGCTCGCACCGCCGCCGCCGCCGGATCCCGACGCGAAGACGAAGCGGCGCAGCGAGCCCGCGTTCGGCGGGAGGCCGCTGTGAGAATCGCGACGATGGTGATCGTCGCGTACGTGCTGTGCGTGATCGTCGCCTCGGTATGGCGCTACATGCCCGGCTTCACGCGCGATGCGGTGCCGGCGATCGGCGCGCTGACCGCGGCGTACCTCGGCCACACGACGCGTCCGTACCGCGCACCGTCGATGGCGGGCTCGGTCGTGCTCGGCTACCTGATCGACGTCATCAGCGGCACGCCGACCGGCCTGTCGTGTCTCGTGCTCGGCGCGACGCACGACATCGCGCGCACGACGCAGCAGCGGATCTTCGTCCGCGGCACGGCGATGACGATCGCCTACTCTGCGTTCATCGCGGTGTTCGCGTCGCTCGCGCGGATCTTCGTGTGCGTGCTGTTCGGCGTGCCGCGGCCGCCGACGTTCGGTCTCGAGCTCCAGCAGATGGCGCTGATCGCGCTGTCGACCGCGCTCGTCGGTCCGCTCGTGTGGCGGCTGTTCCGCCGCATCGACGCCGCGTACGCGCGCACGCACCGCGAGCGCGAGGCCGCGCTGGAGGGACTGACGCCATGATCGGCAACTCGTTCTCGTCGCCGACCGGCGGGCCCGCGCTGCCGGAGCTGCACAAGCGGCTGCGCTGGCTCGCGCTGTTCGTCATCGCGGCGTTCGCGCTGCTCGTCGGCCGGCTCTGGCAGCTGCAGGTGATGCGCGGCGAGAGCTACTACGAGCGCACGGTGTCGAACGTCGTGAAGGAGCGTTACCTGCCGAGCGTGCGAGGCAAGATCCTCGACGCGCACGGCATCCCGCTCGCCGACAACCGCCCGGCGTTCAACCTGTACGCGACGCCGAAGGAGCTGACCGGACAGACGAAGGCGGAGCTCGAGCGCATGCTCGGTCTGTCCGACGACGAGATCGCGAAGATCGACGAGCGCCTCGCCGTCGGCCGCAAGCGCGATCCGAAGAGCCCGATCCTCGTGCTCGAGGATCAGGGTCGCGACCGCGCCGCGCTCGTCGAGCAGGCGCGCGCGCGGCTGCCCGGCGTCGAGGTCCACCACGAGCCGTATCGCTACTATCCGCAGGGCGATCTCGCCGCGCACCTCATCGGCTACATGACGCAGATGACCGCCGAGGAGGCGGATCGCCTGACCGCGCAGGGCTACGACGTCAGCGACCTCGTCGGTCGCTACGGCCTCGAGTCCGCGTGGGAGAACTACCTGCGCGGCAAGCGCGGCGTCGAGCACTACGCGGTCGACGCGCGCGGCCAGCGCCTCGACGACCGTACGGTGAGCTCGCTGATCCACGGCGAGCGCGTCATCGAGCCGGTGCCCGGCGCGAACCTCATCCTCACGATCGACAGCGAGCTGCAGCGGCTCGCCGAGAAGGCCGTGCAGCGCGTCGCCGCGGCGGCGGTCGTCGTCGTCGAGGTGAAGACCGGCAAGGTCAAGGCGATCGTGTCCAAGCCGTCGTTCGATCCGAACACGATGACCGGCCACTTGACGCACGCCGAGTACACGCTGCTGATGCAGGACCCGCGCAAGCCGTTCATCGACAAGGCGCTGCGCGCGACGTATCCGCCGGGCTCGATCTTCAAGTTCGTCACCGCGCTCGCCGCGCTCGAGGACGGTCAGGCCGCCGAGGACGAGAACATGTTCTGCACCGGCGAGTACAACCTCTCCGGCACGCACTTCCGGTGTCACGGCAGGCACGAGAAGGTCGACCTCCTGAAGGCGATCCAGAAGTCGTGCGACGTCTACTTCTGGAACCTCGCGCAGCGCGTCGGCATCGATCGCATCGCGCAGGTCGCGCGCGAGTACGGGCTCGGTGCACCGACGAACCTCGGGATCAACGGCGACGCCGGCGGCCGGATCCCGACGAAGCAGTGGTACGACGAGAACGGCCGCTACAAGATCGGCTACGCGGCGAACGCGGGCATCGGGCAGGGCGACGTCGAGGTCACCGTCATCCAGATGGCGATGGCGTACGCGGCGCTCGCGAACGGCGGCAAGCTGTTTGTCCCGCAGGTCGTCGAGCGCGTCGAATCGCACGAGGGCCGCACGATCGTCGCGTACGACCCGAAGGTCGCGCGCGCCGTGCACGTGCCCGCCGACGCGGTCGACACCTGGAAGCGCGGCATGTGGCTCGTCAACAACGAGAAGGGCGGCACCGCGTACGAGCACGGCCACAGCGACATCATCACGGTGATGGGCAAGACCGGCACCGCCGAGGTCAAGAAGCACCACAAGGACAGCGAGCACAAGGATCTCGAGAAGTGGAACCCGAACGCGTCGCACGCGTGGTTCGCCGGCTGGGCGCCGGCCGATGATCCCGAGCTCGCGATCATCGTGCTCGTCGAGCACGGCGGCTCCGGCGGCACCAACGCGTGGCCGATCGCCGAGCGCATCCTCGACGGCTACTACGGCAAGGGCAAGCCGAAGGCACCGGCGGCGGCACCCGCGAAGAAGGGGAAGCCGTGAAGGGCATCGGCCTGCAGCTCCCGCGCGCCACGATCGGCCTGTCGCGGTGGCGGCGATTCCGCGCGGCCGTCGACTGGCCGCTGATCCTGACGGTGCTCGCGCTGTGCGGCATCGGCCTTCTGAACCTCTACTCGGCGACGCGCGGCGTCCGCCACACCGCGAAGTTCGAGGCGCAGGTCCAGTGGATGATCGTCGGCGGCATCGCGTTCGTGCTCGCGACGGTGATCGACTACAAGACGCTGGTCCGCGGCGCGTGGGTCGGGCTCGGCGTCGCGGTCATGCTGCTCATCCTCGCGCGGATCTTCGGCTCGATCGACGACGACCTCCACGGCAAGACCCATCGCTGGCTCTACCTCGGGGGCATGAGTATCCAGCCGAGCGAGCTCGCGAAGGTCACGATGATCCTCGTGCTCGCGCGCGTCTTCTCCGACGCCGACCCGAGCCTCTACACGGCGCGCTCGATCGCGATCAAGTTCACCTGCTTCCTCGTCCCGATCTTCCTGATCGCGACGCAGCCCGATCTCGGCACCGCCGTCCTGCTCGTCCTCATCGTGCTCACCGTCGGCTTCCTCGCGATGCCGAGCGTGTGGCCGATGGTCTACATCACCACCGCCGGTCTGCTCGCGATTCCGATCCTCTGGGAGAAGATGCATGACTACCAGAAGAACCGGATCCTCGCGTTCGTCGACTGCAGCGTCGCACCGACGAAGCTGTGCTGGCACACCCAGCAGTCGGTCTACGCCGTCGGCTCCGGCCGGATCTGGGGCAAGGGCTTCCTCGGCGGCACGCAGAACCAGTTCAACTTCGTGCCGGAGCACTGGACCGACTTCCCCTACTCGGTGTGGGCCGAGGAGTGGGGCTTTGTCGGCTCGGTGTTCGTGCTCGCGATCTTCGGCTTCTTGCTCCTGTGGACCATCAACGTCGCGCTGTCGGCGCGCGACCGCGTCGGCTCGATCATCTGCGTCGGCGTCGCGGCGATGACGTTCTGGCACGTGATCGTCAACGTCGCGATGGTGCTCGGCATCGCGCCGGTCGTCGGCGTGACGCTGCCGTTCATCTCCTACGGCGGCAACTCGCTCGTGACGTTCTTCCTCGGCATGGGGCTCGTCGCGAACGTCTCGCTGCGCAAGCATGGCTACTAGGTGAGCCAGGCCTCGAAGTTCCTCGCGCTGCTGCTTCGTCACGAACCGGAGCGCATCCGCATCCAGCTCGATCCCGCGGGCTGGGTCGAGATCGACGCCCTGCTCGACGCGCTCCATGCCCACGACGTCGACCTGACGCGCGCCGAGCTGGACGAGCTCGTGCGGTCGTCCGACAAGCAGCGCTTCGCGATCTCCGACGACGGCGCGCGCATCCGCGCGAACCAGGGACACTCGGTCCAGGTCGAGCTCGGGCTGCCCGCCGTCGCGCCACCCGACGTCCTCTATCACGGCACGATCGCGGCGGTGCTGCCCGGCATCCGCGCGCACGGCCTCGTGAAGGGCCAGCGCCACCACGTGCACCTGTCCGGCGATATCGAGACCGCGCGCAAGGTCGGCGGCCGGCGCGGCAAGCCCGTCGTGCTCGCGGTCAAGGCCAAGGAGATGGTCGCCGCCGGCCACACGTTCCTGCGCTCGGCGAACGGCGTGTGGCTCGTCGACACCGTCCCGCCGGAGTTCATCGAGCTCGACGATCACACGCCGCACCACGACCTCGTGCCGCAGGGCGGGGGCACGGTCAGCCGCGCCGAGAAGATCCAGATCGCGAAGGACTCGCTTGCCGCGTGCGAGGCAGGCTTCTACACGAACGCGAAGGGCGAGCGCGTCGAGATCGCGGCGTCGCTCGCGGAGGCGCGCGATGGCACCGGCCTGTACGAGCTCGGCGTCGACCGGCTGAACGAGCCGAAACGCCGCTCGACACCGGCCGTGATTCGCATGTCGAGCGAGACGACGATCGAGGCGATGGTCGCGCTCGCGGCGAAGGGCGGGCACCTCGGCTGCCTCAACTTCGCGTCCGCGAAGCGTCCTGGCGGCGGCTTCCTCGGCGGCGCGCAGGCGCAGGAGGAGTCGCTCGCGCGCGCGTCGGGGCTCTATCCGTGCCTCCAGACGCAGCCCGAATACTACACGCGCAACAAGGACTTCCGGTCCCCGCTGTACCTCGACATCGTCCTCTACTCGCCGAGCGTCCCGTTCTTCCGCGACGACAACGGCGGCTGGCTCGATCGGCCGGTGCTCGCCTCGGTGATCACCGCCGCGGCGCCGAACGCGAGCGCACTGCGCGAGCAGAACAAGTTCGATGCGGAGGACGTCGCGGTCGTGCTGCGCAACCGCAGCGAGCTCGTGCTCGCGCTCGCCGCGCACCACGGGATCGACCGGCTCGTGCTCGGTGCGTGGGGCGCCGGCGTGTTCGGTAACGATCCGGCGCTCGTCGCGAGGATCTTCCGCGACCTGCTCGCCGGCCCGTACAAGGACGCGTTCGCCGAGGTCGTGTTCGCGGTGCTCGGCACGCGCGAGACGAGCGCGAATCACAGGGCGTTCGCCGACGTCTTCGGCTGAGCGTCAGGTGCTCGCGGGGCTCGACGGAGCTGGTTCGATAGTCGACGTCGACCGCGACGATCACCTCGAGACGAGGCTTATCCCGCGATGTGCTTCTGGATCTCGGCTTCGAGCTTGCTGCGCGGCATCGCGCCGACGAGCTGGCTGACGACCCGGCCGTCCTTGAAGATGAGCAGCGTCGGGATCGACGTGACGCGGTACTGCTGCGGCACGATCTGGTGATGGTCGACGTCCATCTTCGCGACCTTCAGCCGGCCCTTGTACTCGTTCGCCAGGGCGTCGACGGTCGGTGCGATCTGCTTACAGGGACCGCACCAGACGGCCCAGAAATCGACCAGGGTCGGGATATCCGACTTCAGGACTTCGGCCTCGAAGTTCGCGTCGGTGAGCTCTTTGACATTCTCGCTAGCCACAGCTACCTCCGGTGGGTTCCGCTTATGTAACCCCTGGGAACGAAGACCGCAACCCACCTGAGAGACTGGTACAATCTGTCCGAAGAATGTCGCGCCTCTTCATCTCGGTTGATCGTCTCGATGCCTGGACAGCCGAAGGTAGGGCCGCCCTGGAGGGCGACTTCATGACGCTCACCGAGCTCGGTCGCCGGTTCACGATGACTCCCGCCGTCTGCTTCGTATCGACGACGGGTGACGACCAGGATCCGTACGACCTCGTCGGCCGGGTGAAGAGCAAGCCGCAGCTCGAGGAGATGGGGGCCGAGCAGCTCGCGAACTCGGTGATCTATCAGGACACCGCGTACGACGTCATCGACGGATTCATTGGCGAGCCACTGCCTCCGTGAGCTGACATGGACGATCGCCTCCTGTCCGTCGCACCGTCACCCGCGTTCTGGGTCGCGGTGGCGATGTATGCCGCGGCCGCCGCCGCGCTGCTCGTCGTCCTCGCCGGGAACGGCAAGGCGCGGCCGTACGCGCTCGTGCTCGTCGGCCTCGCGTTCGTCTCGCACGGTATCGACATCGGCTGGCGCGGCACGCTGCACGTCCATCCCGCCCAGTCGGTTCGCGAGGCGATCGGGTTTCTCGCCTGGATCCTGACCGGCGGCTACCTGCTGGCGAGCGTGCGCTACCGGCTGACGCTCGGCGGCGTCGTCGTGATGCCCGTGTCGCTGATCCTGCTCGTGCTCGCGCGGCTGACGCCCGCGGGCCACGCGCGCGAGGATCTGACGACGCTCGGCCGCGTGCACATCTCGCTCGCGACGATCGGCGTCGGCATCTTCGCGCTCGCGAGCGCGCTGTCGGCGATCTACCTCGCGGAGAATCGCGCGCTGAAGAAGAAGAACTTCGACGGGCTCGCGTTCAAGGACCGCGGCGCGCCGATCGAGGCGCTCGACCGCCTGTCGCATCGCCTGATCTGGATCGGGTTCCCGATCTTCACGGTGTCGCTCGTGCTCGGCGCGGTGTGGACGAGCAAGCTCGGCCAGAGCCTCGATCGCATCGAGTATCCGCTCGCCGCGGTCACGTGGCTCGCGTTCGCGACGCTGCTCGTCGCGCGCCAGATCTACGGCTGGCGCGGCCGGCGTGCCGCGCTGTTGACCCTGCAGGGCTTCGCGTGCGCGCTCGTCGTGTTGCTCATCTACCTCGCGCGGCGGATGGTGGGATGAGCGAGCTGTTCGTCGTCGGCATCAGCTGGCGAACGGCGCCGGTGGCGGTTCGCGAGAAGCTGGCGTTCCGCGAGGAGGAGATCGCCGGGACGCTGAAGGCGATGACCGAGACGCTGCCGGTCGCCGAGGCGCTGCTGATCTCGACGTGCAACCGCGTCGAGGTCTACGGCGTGTCGAAGACGGGCGGCGATGCGGCGACCGCGGTGCGCGCGTTCCTCGCCGAGCAGCGCGGCATCAAGCCCAAGGAGGTCGGCGAGGCGCTCTACGACCGCCGCGGGCCGGCGGCGATCCGCCACGTGTTCTCGGTCGCGTCGGCGCTCGACTCGCTCGTCGTCGGCGAGGCGCAGATCCTCGGCCAGCTGAAGGCCGCGTATGCGGTGGCGGGGCAGGTGGGCACGTCGGGGCCGCTGCTGTCGCGCGCGCTGGAACGCGCGTTCGGCGTGGCGAAGCGGGTGCGCACCGAGACGACGATCGCGCGCGGCGCGGCGAACGTGTCGTCGGTCGCGGTCGAGCTCGCGGCGCGCGTGTTCGGCGACCTCGCCGGCAAGAGCGTGCTCGTCGTCGGCGCCGGCAAGATGAGCTCGCTCGCCGCGCGTCATCTCTACGCGAGCGGCGCGCAGCGGATCGTCGTCACGAATCGCTCGCCCGAGAAGGCGAACGCGCTCGCCGAGGAGGTCGAGGGCATCGCGAAGCCGTGGGCCGACCTCGAGGAGCTGCTCGTCGAGGCCGACGTCGTCATCAGCTCGACCGGCGCGCGCACGCCGATCCTGACGAAGAAGCTGTTCAAGTCGGTGACGAAGGCGCGCCGGTGGCGGTCGATGGTCGTCATCGACATCGCGGTGCCGCGCGACGTCGAGCCCGAGGTCGGCAAGCTCGACGGCGTCTACGTGTTCAACATCGACGACCTCGACAAGGTCGTCCAGGCGAACCTCGCCGAGCGTGCGAAGGCGGCCGAGCACGCCGGGAAGATCGTCGAGCACGAGGCCGGTCAGTTCGAGCACTGGATGCGCTCGCAGGGTGTGGTGCCCACGATCCGTGCGCTGCGCGATCGGTTCGCGCAGATCGCCGACGCCGAGGTCGCCAAGGCGCTCGACCAGCTGACGCGCAAGGAGCACACGCGCGAGCAGCAGCGCGAGCTGCTCCAGCGGCTCGTCCACCTCGTCGTCAACAAGCTGCTTCATCAGCCGACGACGGTGCTGCGCAGCGCCGATCCGATGGAGGCCTCGCAGCTCGCCGCCGCGGTCGCGGAGCTGTTCGCCCTCCAGCTGACAGAAGGATCTGCAGAGGGCGCAGGCGATGCGCCGCGCGAGGCCGTTGCCGAGATGGCGGCATCGGAGCAATCTTCCGAGCGGAAGGCACAGGCTTGAGCACCACCGATCGTCTCGTCATCGCCACGCGCGGCAGCCAGCTCGCGCTGTGGCAAGCCCATCACGTCAAGGGACGCATCGAGTCGGTGCAGCCCGGCATCACCGTCGAGCTCGAGGTCATCAAGACGAGCGGCGACAAGATCCTCGACGTCCCGCTCGCGAAGGTCGGCGGCAAGGGCCTGTTCGTGAAGGAGATCGAGCAGGCGCTCGTCGACAAGACCGCGGATCTCGCGGTGCACTCGATGAAGGACGTGCCGGCCGAGCTCGCGCCGGGCCTCGTGATCGCGGCGGTCTCGACGCGCGAGGTCCCGTGGGACGCGCTGTGCGCGCGCGAGCCGACGACGCTCGACACGCTGCCGAAGGGCGCGAAGGTCGGCACGTCGAGCATGCGTCGCCAGGCGCAGCTGCTCGCGCGGCGGCCCGACCTCGAGATCAAGATGCTCCGCGGCAACGTGCCGACCCGGCTCAAGAAGCTCGACGACGGCGAGTTCGACGCGATCATCCTCGCCGCCGCGGGTCTCCATCGCCTCGGGCTCGCGAACCGGATCACGCAGGAGCTGCCGCTCGAGCTGTCGATTCCGGCGGTCGCGCAGGGCGTGCTCGCGATCGAGATCCGCGATGGCGACGAGCGCGTGCGCGACATCGTGCGCCGCGCGATCCACGACGAGCCGACGTACCAGAAGATGCTCGGCGAGCGCGCGTTCCTCGCCGCGATGGGCGGCAGCTGCCAGACGCCGCTCGCCGCCCACGCGATCGCGGTGCCCGAGGGCATCAAGCTCGTCGGGATGTGCGGCATGCCCGACGGCACGCGCATCCTCCACGCCGAGCGCACCGGCCGGCTCGCCGACGCGGCCGCGCTCGGCAACGCGCTCGCCGCCGACCTCCTGGGGCAGGGCGCCGGCGAGATCCTGGCAGCGACGAAGCTCTAGCGCTTATCGAAGCAGATGCGTGAGTGCGCGGCACTCGTGCGACAAATTTTGCTCGGCTCGTCGAGCCGGCCTACGATTTCGGGGCTGTGACCATCCACCGCCACGTAATCTGGGTCGTGCTCGCGAGCGTCGGTTGCGCCACACCGATGAAAGCGATGCGCGAAGACAACCGCCGTCTCTCCCAGTCGGTGGCGGAGCTGCGCGCCGAACGCCGTGCACAGGATCGCAAGCTGCGAGACCTCGAGCACGAGCTCGCTCTCGCCAAGGAGAAGGCGCCGAGGGACGTCGCGCCGGTGCCCGTGCTGCCAGTCGAGGTCGTCGCGCCTCCGTCGTACGGCGAGGGCCAGCGCTTCGTCGGCGTCGCGGACGACGGCAGCGAGATCATCTATGAAGGTGACGCCGCGCTCGGCAAGGCCGCGGTGATCGACATGACACCCGCGCGGACGATCGAGCGCCCGTCGCGCGAGCCCGCGCCTCGCCGCGCCGCCGTGTCCGCCGCGCGTGCCCCGCGCTCGCAGGTCCGCAGCGACCCGTCGCTGGACGCCGCCGGTGCCGACTATCGCGCGGCCGTCGAGCTCGTTCGCTCCGGCAAGTCCGACGACGCCGTCGGGGGGGCGGCGGGGGGGGGGGGGGGGG
>JAEWJO010000088.1 GCA_023386455.1 Pseudomonadota bacterium
CCGCGCGACACCGCGCCCGCCGACGCGCCGACGAACTTCGGCGACTTCATCACCTTCGCCGAGAGGACGCGGATCGTGACCGTCGAGCCAACCTTCGGCGCGGCGATCGCGATCCCGGTGCCGAGCAGTAGCAGCAATAGCACTCGCTTCATCTATTTCTCCTTCATCCGCCAGACACCGTCCCAGTCCTCGGGCGGTGCATCGACCATGAACAGATTGCAGCGCTCGACGTAGACCTCGGATGGTCCGTCGCCGTCGTTCGCCTCGAAGATCGCCTTGGCGCCGGCAAAGTCCCTCTTCCGGTACAACGCCAGACCCTCCTCGAACTTGCGCGCGCGCGCGATCCACGCCGGGTCTGTCGCGCCGACCTCGTCGAGCACCTCGAAGACGGTCACCGGAAGGTCCTTGCCCTTCACCGCGATCCGATCGAGCTCGCGCACGTCGATCGCACCACCGAGCTTGTTCA
The DNA here is from genome assembly GCA_023386455.1 of Pseudomonadota bacterium. Lineage (GTDB taxonomy): Bacteria > Myxococcota_A > Polyangia > Haliangiales > Haliangiaceae > JABFXX01. The sequence continues at coordinate 467 of JAEWJO010000088.1, forward strand.
CGGTGGCCTCGCTGATCATGAGGAACGTCTCGTATGCCTTGTTCGCGCCCTCGAGCCGCGAGGCAAGGTTCACCATGTCCCCCATCACCGTGTAATTGTACTTGTGTTTGGAGCCCATGTTGCCGACGACCGCGTGTCCCGAGTTGACGCCGGCGCGCGCGAACACTTCATGGCCGAACTTCTCCTGCCACCCCGCGCGCAGCTCGTCACACTTCTTTCGCATCGCGATCGCACAGCGCACCGCACGCAGCGCGTGATCCGGCGCCGGCAGCGGCGCGCCCCAGAACGCCATGATGGCATCGCCGATGTACTTGTCGACGACGCCGCCGTGACCGAGCACGAGGTCGGTCATGATCGTCAGGTAGTCGTTCAGCAGCGCGACGAGGTCCTCGGGCTTCAGGCCCTCGCTGATCGTCGTGAAGCCGGCGATGTCGGAGAAGTACACGCTCATCTCGCGGCTCTCGCCCCACTCGAGCGAGAGGTACTCGGGGTGCTCCATCAGCTCGCGCACAAGCGCCGTCGACGTGTAGCGACCGAGCGCCTCCTGGACGAACCGCTTGCCGCTGCGCTCGACCGCGCTCAGCGCGAGCAGCGTCGCGAAGCCCGAGATGCCGCCGCCGATCGCCGGCCCCGCGTACGCGATCCACAGCCCCATCCCGCCGAGCACGCCGCGCGCGACGTAGTAGTAGCCGACGAGGATCACCGCGGTGACGATCGCCGTGCCGAGCAGCGCGAGCCCGGGCTTTCGCACCACGCGCCACAGCACGATCATCATCATCGAGATGATCACGCACACGAGGAACGTGATCCCCGCGTCGAGCCACCGCGGCGCACGCGTCACGCTGCGCCCCGACAACAGATTATCGAGCGCCGTGCCCTGGATCTCCGCGCCGAGGTGACGCGTCGAGATCGGCGTCGCCCGCAGATCGCGCAGCGCCTGCCCCGTCGCCGACACGATCACGTACTTGTCCTTCAGCATCTCGAACGGCACCGACGGCGGCGTGCCCTCCTCGACCATCACGCTCGATCGCAGCACCTCGTACGCCGACAGGTGCGGGAACACGTGCTGGCCGTGAAACCGCAGCGTGATCTCGCCCTCGTCGTCGAGCTTGACCCGCCTCTCGCCGAGCACGAGCTCGCGCCCGTCCACCGCCGGCACGACGCCGGGATGCCCGACGAGGTACGCCGCGAGCGCGAGCGACGGATACGCGACGTTGCCGTGGAGCACGAGCGGCGCATGCCGCCGCATGATCCCGTCGGGCTCGGGGTTCTGATACACGTTCCCCAGCCGCGCCGGCGCCGCCGCGACGATCGCGAGCGGCGGATCCAGGCCCTCGCGCCGCGGGAACCGACCCGACAGCGCGATGCCATCGCGCTCGCGGATCAGCGTCGTCACCGTCAGCTCCTGCGCGAGCTCGCCGCCGGACAGCTGCGCGATCTGCGGCGCGACGGGCTCCGGCGGCGCCTCTTGCCCCTCGACCTCCGGTGGCGCGAACAGCTCTGCCAGCTGCTCCGCCGACACGAGCCGGTTCCACGTCTTCGTCACGTCGTCGGCGGTCTTCTTGCCGCCGTACCACAGCTCGAACTTGCCGACGCGCGGCAGCACGAAGCTGCGCACGTTCCACGCCGCGAGCCGGAGCGCGATCGCCTTCGCCTCGTCGCGCGTGTCGTACGCCGCGAGCCGCGCCGCGAACGGTCCCTCGAGCGGACGATCCACCAGTGGGTTCGTCGTCAGCGCCAGGCCGAACACCGCATTGCCCGCCGCCTTCGTCGCCTCGGCGAACTGCTCGTCGTCCGCGACACCCATGCCGCCGCGGTCCTGGAACAGCCAGTCGAACACGACTACCTTCGCGCCGGCCTTCTTGCAGTACGTCGTGATGTCGCCGTACAGCGAGCGCGGCCACGGCCAGATCACGTCGAAGTTGTTCTCGGCGTCCTCGATGTCGCTCTCGCCGATATCGATCAGGACGATGTCCTTGCTCGCCGCCGCCGGATCCATCACCGCCCGCGCCCGCTGGTCGTACGTCGCTGCCTCGGGCCGCTCGAGCACGCCCGGCCTCACCACGGCAAACACGGCGCCGACGATGCCCACGACGATGCCGACCGCCACGCCCGACAGAAGCGAGCGTGTCTTGGCCGATAGCCCCCGCGCCATCCCTCCAGTCATAACACGGCCCATCGACCGTCCGGCGTCGGCCGCCCGTCGGACTGCACGTCCGCGTGCCGGAGAACGCGCTAGCGATCACAGCAGTTCGCGTGCCGGACATCCGGTCGTGGTGCTCCCGAATCGACGGAGGTAGATTCGTGGTGAACGAGAACATGTCGCAACCGGTGACACGCGGCGAGTTGCACGAGGCCCTGGGCATCTGGGGCGGCGCGATCCGCGCCGAGATGGCCGAGCAGGGCAAGGCGCTGCGCGCCGAGATGGCCAAGATGCGCGCCGAGATCGAACAGGACCTCGCGAGGCACATCGCCGCAGCCCTGGAGAACTTCCGCGCGTACGTCGGGGTCCTCGCCGACAAGATCGCTGCCGTCGACGACACCTACAAGGACCTGCCCCCGCGGGTCGAGGCGCTCGAACGCAAGGCAACCGCGCGCACCAAACGACGCTAGTCCCGCGGGCGTGGTAAGAGACGCCCATGCCCGAGCAACGTTTCGACGCTGTTGTCATTGGCGCCGGTCCTGGGGGATATCCCGCCGCCATCCGGCTAGGTCAGCTCAAGGTCAAGACCGCCATCATCGAGCGCGAGTACGTGGGAGGCGTCTGCCTCAACGTCGGCTGCATCCCGAGCAAGGCCGTCATCCACGCCGCGAAGATGTACGAGAAGATGGGCCACAGCGAGGACATCGGCATCGTCATCGCCCAGAAGCCGACGCTCGACATGAAGCGCCTGCAGACCTGGAAGGGCGGCGTCGTCAACAAGCTCACCGGCGGCGTCCGCACGCTCCTCAAGGGCAATGGCGTCGAGGTCATCGACGGCTCGGCCAAGCTCGAGAAGTCCGGTCCCGACGGTCACCGCATCACCGTCACCGGCAAGAACGGCACGCAGACGATCATCGCCAAGAACGTCGTCCTCGCGACCGGCTCGCGCCCGCTCGAGATCCCCGGCTTCAAGGTCGACCAGAATCGCGTCCTCGACTCGACCGGCGCGCTCGCGCTCGACCACGTCCCGAACCGCATGATCGTGATCGGCGGCGGCTACATCGGCCTCGAGCTCGGCATGGTCTACGCCAAGTTCGGCACCAAGGTCACCGTCGTCGAGGCCCTGCCCCGCGTCCTCGCCTCGATGGACAAGGACTGCGTCGCCGTCGTCGAGCGCAAGCTCAGGAAGATGGGCGTCGAGGTCATGGCGAACACCAAGGCCAAGTCGTGGGAGGACAAGGGTGATCGCGCCGTCCTCACCGTCGAGCTTGCCGATGGCAAGACCGCGCAGATCGACACCGACAAGATCCTGCTCTCGATCGGTCGCCGCCCCAACAGCGAGAACCTCGGCCTCGAGGCCGCGGGCGTCGCCGTCGACAAGCGCGGCTACGTCATCGCCGACGACAAGCTCCGCACGAACGTCGCCGGCATCTACGCGATCGGTGACCTCATCGGCGGCATGATGCTCGCGCACAAGGCGACCAAGGAGGGCGAGGTCGTCGCCGAGGTCATCGCCGGCCACAAGGCCGCGTTCGACGTCCGCACCATCCCGGCCGTCATCTTCACCGATCCCGAGATCGCGTCGACCGGCCTCACCGAGGACGAGGCCAAGGCCAAGGGTCACCCCGAGCTCAAGGTCGGCAAGTTCCCGTTCGCCGCGCTCGGCCGCGCCCTCTCGGTCAACGACACCGAGGGCTTCGTGAAGGTCGTCGGCGATGCGAAGACCGGCGAGCTGCTCGGCCTCCACATCGTCGGCAACGGCGCCGGCGACCTCATCTCCGAGGGCGCGCTCGCGATCGAGATGGGTGCGGTCACGGACGACCTCCGCCTGACCATCCACCCCCACCCGACCCTGTCCGAAGCGATCATGGAGGCCGCCGCCGCGTCGCTCGGCGAGGCCGTCCACATCATCAATCGCTGACCGCGCATTCGCGTGGTACACGGCTGATCGATGACCAAGCCGTGGCAGGTCCTCGATCTCGGCACCGCCGACTACCGCGACGTCTGGCAGCGCCAGCTCGCGCTCGTCGAGCAGCGCCAGATCGGTGCCGTGCCCGACACCCTCATCATCGTCGAGCACCCGCACGTCTTCACGCTCGGCCGCCGGCGCGACTCCGTGCAGAACGTGCTCGCGCCCGGCGACGTGCCCGTCATCGAGATCGAGCGCGGCGGCGACGTCACCTATCACGGCCCCGGCCAGCTCGTGGCCTACCCGATCGTCCTCCTCGAGGGCGAGGCCGAGCGCGACCTCCACAGGTTCCTGCGCAACCTCGAGGAGGCCGTGATCCAGACGTGCGCGCGTGCCGCCGGCCTCACCACCGATCGCGAGCCCGGCAAGACGGGCGTGTGGACGACCGTCGCCGACACCGGCGCGCGCAAGAAGCTCTGCTCGATGGGCATCGCGTGCCGCAAGTGGGTCACGTTCCACGGACTCGCGCTCAACGTGACGAGCGACCTCTCGTACTTCGCCCGGATCAATCCGTGCGGGTTCGAGGCGAGCGTGATGAGCTCGCTCGCCGCGCTGAACCCGTCCGTCGATCCGAAGCTCGTGCGCGACACGCTCGTCGACGAGCTCGGCACCGCGCTCGATCGCGCCCGCTAGCCGAGCCGAAAAACAAAAAGGGGCGCAGCACTCGCTGCACCCCGTGTCGCCTCTACGTCGTGACTAGTCGGCCCAGACGCCGTACGAGACCGGCCGCGTGCTCTCGACCGCCATCGGGTTGTTCGGCTGATCCGAGCGAAGGATGACCGTACCCGGCTGCGTCGACTCGACCGACCACTGGAACGCGTCGATGAGCGCGAGCGAGTCGAGGTTGTGATCGCTCGTGTCCCAGATCGCGATGCGGAGCTTGATCGTCTCGCCCGGGGTCACGTTACCGCTCGTCGTGAGCCAGCCCGTCGCGCCGCCCACGTACTGGCCGCCGCACTGCGTGTCCGACTCGTCGAACCCGGTGCCGATGAGGTCGCCTGTGCCCATGCACGTCGAGATCGTTCCGGGAACCGCCAGGCCGGGGATGCAGCCCGTGCCGCTGTTCACGCACTGGGTGAACAGGCCCGTGTTGCCGAACGCGAGGTTCACGCCGACGGGGTAGTTCATCATCGTCGACGACGTGTAGAACGCGAGGTTCTTGTCCGTCGGGTTGCTCGGGTTACCGGTGTAGTTGGAGTCGAGCAGGATGACGAAGAAGTCGTTGAACTGCGAGCAGGTCCACTCCGGGAACTCGGCGCTGTAGAAGTTCGTCTTCAGCGAGAAGCTGTGCGCGTTCGTCGGCACGCGAATCTCGAGGTTGAGCATGACCGGGTCGTTCGCGCCCGAGAGATCCGGCGCAGGACAGCCGGGTGCGTTCGGCAGCTCGTTGTTGTTCGCGGCCATGAAGTCCGCCGGGAACCCGCTCTCATTCGGACCCGAGTGCGACTCGAAGCTCTCGTAGTTCGGGTTCGTGTCGCCCTGGGCCGCGGCGACACCGCTCGACAGCACCGCCAGGTTCAGCCCACCGCGCGCCTGGTTCATCGAGCCGAACCGCGGGCGAATCGAGTGCGAGACAGCCTCGGGCGTGCCCGTTCCATCCGGCAGCGTGAACGAGGCGCTGATGACGCCCCACTTCTTGTCGCCCGCGGTCGCCTCCTGGCAGATGTCGATCGCCTTCGCGTAGTCCTTCGCGTTCATCGCGTTCGACATCAGGTTCTGATCGCAGATCAGCGCCGTGTCATCGACCATGCCGTTGCAGTCGTCGTCGACGCTGTTGCCCGGCGCATCGAACGCGCCCGGGTTCGCGAGGATCGGGTCGCTGCACTCGGTCGAGTCGCAGCAGTCGCCGCCGCACGAGGTGAAGCCGTCACCGTCGGCATCGACGTCGTCGTCGACCGCGCCGTTGCAGTTGTTGTCGACGCCGTCGCTGCAATTCTCCGTCGTGGGAATTGTCTGACCTTCGCAGCTGCCCCACTGGCCGGCGGCCGTGCACTTCTGCATGCCGGCGCTGCAGGGGCCGACGCCGAGCGTGTCCTCCTGACCGGTGTAGCAGGAGCGCGTCGCGCCCTGCTCGCACGTGCCGTCGCAGTTGCCGCCGACACACATGCCGCTATCGCGGCTCGAAGGACCACACGCGGCAAGCCCGACAGCAAGCCACGCGGACGTTACAAATACGGAAAATAGTTGACGCATCGGGACGGCCTCCGTTGCGCAGGTTGGCCCACGGCGCGCAATTTCTGCAAGCTCAAAGTGCCGGGCCTTGCCACGGGTCGATGACAGGTCCTCTCCCGAGCGAGGCCCCTCATTGTGAAGGAGCGGGGCCAGCCGACCCTCACGGCCCGGCGCGGCTAGCCGGTGCGGACGCTGAAATCGCGTACCGATATGATCTGCTTGGTTTCGAGGTCGGCCAGGAACGACCGGCCCGACCCGATCCGCCCGTCGAACGCCAGCAGGTACCAGACGTCGAGGGTCCACCGCGTATGATCGCTTTCACACGGCGGGGTCCACGACACCGCCTCGAGATCTCCCAGGTACGTCGGCCGCGACGGTGAGGCCGCGACCAGCTTCTGGTACTCGTCGCAGTTCTGGACGAGCCCGACCGCGGTCGTCGCGTCCCGCGAGGCGACTGTCCGCCGCCACGCCGACGTCAGCCGGCAGCGTCCGACCTGCCCGCTCGGCGACAGCTCGCACTCGTAGGCCTCGTCCGCCGCGAGCGAGTCGAAGTCGGGCACGTCGAACTCGGGATACTTGTCGCGCTCGGCGATCATCTCGAGCCGATCGTCGAACGCCTCGTAGCCGGCCTCGAGCGTGTCCTCGGAGTAGTAGCCGTACACCCGAAGCACGAGCTGCGACGACGGCAGCCGATGATCCCAGTCGACGATCGAGATCGCGCCCGCGTAGTCGTGGCGAAACCGGGACAGCGGCGGCAGTGCGGCCGCCACACGCGTCGCGGCGCCTTCCTCCGACAGGAGGCCCTGGTACGCGACGCGCGGATGAAGTCGGATCTCCTCCGCGACGAATGGCCGAAGGTCGCTCGACACGTCGCTGCAAATACTACTACGTCAGCCGTGTACAGCGCGCTCGAGTGCGTCGATCAACGTACCCAATCGGTCGCCATCGAGCTTGAGCCGCGCTGGATTCACCACGAGGCGACTCGAGACGTCGGCCACGGTATCGACCTCGACGAGCCCGTTCTGGCGCAGCGTCTCGCCGGTCTGCGTGATGTCGATGATCCGCTCGCATAGCCCCGTCAGGGGGCCGAGCTCGATCGCCCCCGAGAGCTTGATGACCTCAGCCGTGATGCCCTTGCGGTGCAAGTACGCCCGCGTCGTCCGCGGGTATTTGGTCGCGACGCGAATGTGCGCCTGCGTACGCTCGTCGACGCGGGCGTCGGCGCGCTCGGCGACGATCATCCGGCATCTGCCGATCCCGAGGTCGAGCGGCTCGTAGAGCTCCTTCGCCTCCTCGTTCAGGACGTCGCTGCCCGCGATGCCGACGTCCGCCGCACCATGAAAGACGTACGTCGCGATGTCCGAGTTCCTGAGCACCAGCACGCGCAGCGGCCCGCACTCGTGCACGAGCCTGCGCGAGTCCGCGAACACCGGCCCGAGGTCATACCCGGCACGCGCGAACACCTTCGCCGCCTCGTCGAGGATGCGCCCCTTCGGCAGTGCCAGGATGATCGGTCTCACGCGTCCTTCGCCCGCTTGATCTTCGCGCCGACCGCCTTGAGCTTCTTCTCGATCGACTCGTAGCCGCGGTCGAGGTGATACACGCGCAGCACCTCGGTCTTGCCCCGCGCGACGAGCCCGGCGAGCACGAGGCTCGCGCTCGCGCGCAGGTCCGTCGCCATGACATTGGCCCCCGACAGCGGCTTGCCGCCGCGGATCGCCGCCGCGCGCCCGGTGATGAGGATGTCCGCGCCCATGCGTCCGAGCTCGGGCACGTGCATGAAGCGGTTCTCGAAGATCATCTCCTTGATCACGCTCTGCCCCCTCGCCATGCACGCGAGCACCATGAACTGCGCCTGCATGTCCGTCGGGAAGCCCGGGTGCGGTTGCGTCGTGATGTCCGCCGGCACGACCTCGCCGCCCTTCACCCGGACGCCGCCGGCCTCGGCCGAGATCGTCGCGCCCATCACCCGCAGCTTCGCGATGATCGCATCCATGTGCTCGGGCCGCGCGCCCTCGAGCAGCACGTCGCCCTTCGTCATCGCCGCGCCGACCGCGAACGTGCCCGCCTCGATCCGATCCGGAATGATCGCGTGCTCGATCGGCTGCAGATCGTCGACACCTTCGATCGTGATGATCGGCGTGCCCGCCCCCACGACCTTCGCGCCCATCTTGTTCAGCACCAGCCCGAGCTCTTCGACCTCGGGCTCGCGCGCCGCGTTCTCGATCACCGTCCGGCCCTTCGCGAGCGCGGCGGCCATCATGATGTTCTCGCAGCCCGTCACCGTCGGCATGTCGAGCACGATCGTCGCGCCCTTGAGCCGCTTCGCCTCGACGTCGACGTAGCCGTGCGCGAGCGTCACCTTCGCGCCCATCGCCTCGAGCCCCTTCAGGTGCTGATCGATCGGCCGCGCGCCGATCGCACACCCGCCCGGCATCGACACGCGCGCCCGCCCGTACCGCGCGACCAGCGGTCCGAGCACGAGCACGCTCGCGCGCATCGTCTTCACGAGGTCGTACGGCGCCTCGAGCTTTGGCTTCTTCTTGCCCGTCGGCGGCGCGATCGCGAGCACGTGCTCCTTGCCGCCGCTGTCGACATCCCAGCCGAGCATCCTCAGCAGCTTCGCCATCGTTCGCACATCGGCGAGCGCGGGCACATTCTTGAACGTGGACGCACCACTCGGCAGCAAGGCCGCGGCGATCAGCGGCAGCGCCGCATTCTTCGCGCCGCTGATCGGGATCTTGCCCACCAGGCGCCCGCCGCCTTCGACGACGATCTTATCCATCGGTCTTACTCCGCGTGTAGCACGCCGAAGAAACGCTCAACTACCCGCCGGTATGCCGAAAATGGAGGCCGCCCGGACGAGGGTCTATAATTTGCGAATGCGCGTGGGGCTCGTGGTGCTGATGGCAATTCCGGCCGTGGCCTCGGCTGAGCCCGCTCCATTCGAGGCCAGCGGCTTCATCGGCGTGAGCTACTTCGGCGACGACGTCGGCCTGGGCGATTCCGTCGCCGCCGAGCAGCGCCCGCAGACCGCGCCCGCATTCGGCGCTCGTCTCACCTACCTACCCGTTCGCGGCACCCTCTCGTTCGGCGGCGAGCTCGAGGCCTCCTACTCGCCCGCCGAGACCGGCACCGGCACCGGAACCGGCGTCAACGGCCCGCGCACCGCCGCCGACGCACCCGTCCTCTCCTACCGCGCCCTCCTCGTGCTTCGGCTCGGCACCGGCTGGGCGCAGCCATTCATCGAGGGCGGCGTCGGCGGCGCGACGATCACGACCTCCTCCGAGTTCGTCCATCGTGACACCGACGCGCTCTTCCTCTGGGGTGGTGGCGTGATGTTTCCGATGACCGACGGCTGGCAGCTCCGCACCGACGTCCGCCAGGGCTGGACCGAGAGCCGCGACGTCGGCAGGACCGCCACCTACGAGGTCCTGCTCGGCATCGGCGCGACCCTCGGCTCGCGCGCACCGCACCATCCGCGCGCGCAGAAGCACGTCGAGATCGTCGCCGCCGTCCCGGCCGCCGCCGCCGCCGCCGGCGATGCAGACGGTGACGGCATCCTCGACACCGCCGACCGTTGCCCCCGCGTGATCGGCATCAAGGACCTCGATGGCTGCCCCGCCGACGATCGCGATCACGATCGCATCGCGGGCGCGCTCGACCGCTGCCCCGACCAGGCTGAGGACTACGACAACTTCGAGGATGCCGACGGCTGTCCCGACGACGACAACGACACCGACGGCATCCCCGACGCCAAGGACAAGTGTCGGACCGAGCCCGAGACGAAGAACGGCATCGCCGACACCGACGGCTGCCCCGACACCATGCCGGCGTCCATGATCGAGGCCCTCGACACCGCCTCCAAGGTCGCGTTCGAGCCCGGACGTCCCCGCATGGCCGAGGCGTCCAAGCCGACGCTCGACAAGACGATCGCCGTCCTGCTCGCGAACCCCACGCTCCGCGTGACGATCATCCTCCACCCCGACGCGCCGACCGACGCGGCCAAGGAGCTCGCGGCCAAGCGCGCCGATGTCGTCAAGTGGCACATCATCGAGCAGGGCGTCGCCGCACGACAACTTCTGACAACCGTCGGCAGCGTCGCCGGTCCCAAGGCCCCCGCGGTCGAGCTACTCGTCACGCCCTAGCGTAAGCTTCACGCCGTATGAAGCTCGCCTGGGTGCTCGCGCTCGCTGCCGGCTGTGCCGGTGCCTCGACCTCACAGCCGTCGACCACGACTGCGTCCTCGACCACCACGACCTCGGATACCGCCACGGCCCTTCCGGCCTCCACGTCCACGTCGACGTCGACGACGGTCGTTGCACCCTCCTACAGCTGCTTCAGCTACACGAGCGGCGCGGCCAAGCGCTACGGCTGCGCGCGCACCACCGACTGCGAGGACTACCTCGAGCAGGCGCGGACCATCGGCGGCCTGAAGGACCTCGACGGCTGCGCCAAAGTCGACGCCGTCTTCTGCTTCAGCGCGAAGACGGACACCGCCGACGCCAGCGACATCTGCCAGCCGACGATGGAGCTCTGCACAGCAGAGCGCGCCGGGCTGAAGTCGGCCGATTCCGACTGCGCCCGGCGCTGATCGTCACTCGTTGACGATGTTGAACTCGACGCGACGGTTCTGAGCGCGGCCCTTCGCCGTCTTGTTGTCCTCGATCGGCGCCGTATCACCGTGACCGACCGCCTCGAGGCGCTCGGGCTGGACGCCCTTCTTCACGAGGTACTTCACGACGGACGCAGCGCGGCCATCCGACAGCGTCTGGTTCTTCTCGGGCTTGCCGACGTTATCGGTGTGGCCCTCGACCTTCACCTTCCAGATCTCCGGGTGCGCGATCAGCACGCGCGCGATGTTGTCGAGCAGCTTGTTCGACGCGCCCGACAGCTTCGTGCTGCCCGTCACGAACTTCACCTGATCGAGAATCTGGAGGCGGTCCTTCGTGATGACGACGAGCTGCTTCGCCTTGCAGCCGTGGTTCTTCTCCGTGCCCTTCTCGGCCGGGCAGTTGTCGAGGCGGTCGACGATGCCGTCCGCGTCCTGGTCCGTATCCGGGCAGCCCCAGTTATCGACCGGGCCGGTCACGCCGGGGCACTTGTCCTTGCCATCGAGCACGCCGTCGTTGTCGTTATCCGGGTCGGGACAGCCGTCCTCGTCCTGGAACGCGTCGACGTCCTCGGCCTGATCCACGCACTTGTCGGCCAGGTCATCCATGCCGTCGCCGTCGGTGTCCGGCACCGTGTCGGGGCAACCGTCCTGGTCGTCCCACTTGTTCACGGTCTCGGCCTGGTCAGGGCACTTGTCTTCCTTGTCGGCGATGCCGTCGCCGTCGCTGTCCTTCGTCGGGCAGCCATCGGGATTGCCGGCGCCCGCCTCGTTGGGGCACATATCGGCGGAATCGAGCACGCCGTCGCGATCCGGATCGTGATCGACGGGCGGCGGCGTGCGATCGCCACCGCGCGGCATCGGGTTGAACGAGACACCGAGCGAGAACTCGCCGTACGACGCGTTCAGCGTCCAGCTCGGGTCAGCCTGCGGATGACCTTCGGACGGACCGCGAATGAAGCGGAGGTCTGCGCGAAGCGCGACCGAGCGCGACAGCCAGAGGCGGAAACCGGCGCTCGCGTGCAACGGCACGTCGATGTCGGAGCCGAGCATGTCGGAGCTGGTCGCGCGCAGGCCGAAACCAAGACCGAGATACGGCGTGAAGCGACCGGGCTTCTGCAGAATGCCCTGCACGCCGAGTCCGTAGATCTGAACGCCGGACGACGACATCTTCGTCTGCGCCAGAACGGCAGACGCTTCCGCTTCGACGCCGATGTTCTCGTGAGGAAAGACGGCGAAGCGCGCGCCTAGCTCGGGGCTAACGCGATTGAGCTCTTCGCGGGTGTTCGTGCCGCCCTCGTTGGCGTCGAATAGCTCGTCGTCGTAGAACTGGTGATAGAAGTTCGAGATGAAGCCGCCGAAGAAGATGCCGGCTTCGATCTTCCCGGGTGCGTAGGACTCGGCCTCAACATTGACGGATTCGGTCGATTCAAGTGCGTCGTCAGCACCGACCAGACCGACCCCGCCGACCAATGGCGCCAAGAACACTGCAGCACATACGAGTTTCCGCATTTCGCCCCCTGATGCTCAAAACCATCCTATCTCCGCTGCGTAGATGTTCTCAACGCAGCTACCCCACAAAGTGTCGGGTAGCTCCGTTAGACGTCAGGCGATTCACAGAACTTCATGACGGCACTGATCGCTGGTGCTGAAACGAGTTGTCGATGCTGTTCGCAACGCTTCTCTCGCCACACGAGGCGCTACCCCACAAACCTTGGGGTAGTTCATTGACGTCCGAAACTCGGATCGTTTACATCTGGGCGTCGTGTCTCTGACACAAGGTGAAGAGAGGCGGGTCTCGCGCAAGGTCTCCGAGAGGCACATTGCGCTTCCTCACGTCGAGACGTGGCCCGAAGCAACACCCCTTCCGGGTGTACTGCCCGAGGGACCGCCACGACGCACGCTCTCGGAGGTGCGAGCCGACATCCGCGAGGAACGTCGCTCGATGGCACTTCACGTGGCGAAGCGCACGATTGATATTCTGGGCAGCTCGATCGGCCTCATTGTTCTCTCGCCGATCTTCATCGTCTTGGCGCTTACGGTTCGTTTGACCTCCAAAGGTCCTGCGTTCTTCGTTCAGAAGCGCTGCGGTCTCAACGGACGCACCTTCAGGTTCTACAAGTTCCGCACGATGGTCGTGGACGCCGAGCAGCGCAAGGCGGACCTCGCGCACCTCAACGAGATGAAGGGTCCGGTCTTCAAGATCGCGAAGGACCCGCGCATCACCCGAGTCGGTGCCACGCTACGGAAATACAGCCTCGACGAGCTTCCGCAGCTCCTCAACGTGCTCAAGGGCGACATGAGCCTCGTCGGTCCGCGGCCGCCGCTTCCCGGCGAGGTCGAGCTGTACACCGCGCATCAAGCGCAGCGCCTCTCTGTCATCCCCGGCATCACGGGCCTCTGGCAGGTCAACGGACGCAGCGAGATCTGCGATTTCGACAAGTGGCTCGAGCTCGACCTCGAATACGCGCGCACCTGGAACGTCGGTCTCGATCTTCGCATTCTTCTGAAGACTGTCGTCGTGGTCGTTCGAGCGCGCGGCGCGCACTAGCCTGATCGGAAGCGGCCGAAATGGCCTCGCTATTGTCGAGTCAGCTCGCGCAACGCAAGCAATGCGAACTTTGCGTTTGTTCGCAAGTACCTCTTCCAGAGCCTGCGGGGATCCTGCGAAAGGCGATGGACCCACTCGAGACCGTTGTTGCGCATCCAAGCCGGCGCCCTTCGAACATGACCGGCGAGGAAGTCGAACGCAGCACCAACGCCAAAGAAGAAAGTCTCCGGCGCATGCCTACTCACGGCCTGCATCCAGACTTCCTGCTTTGGAGCGCCCAGCCCAACCCACACGATTGATGGCGCCTTCCCGCCAGGGCAGTGCTGCAAGAACGCCTTCCAGTCCTCGAGAGCGTTCTCAACGGAGAAATCACGCATCGGTGGCGAATAGACGCAGGCGGTAATGCCGAGTGCGGATGCCAGCTCCTCGGCTCTTCCGGGTGCACCGCCGACGAGCCCCTGCGACCGCGCGCGCTGTGCGGTTGCGAACTCACGTGTGAAATCGGGCCCGCTGATTCGACCGCCGATCGAGCTGCCCTTCAGACGCATTAGCCACACGAGTGGCATGCCGTCGGGAAAGCAGAAGGTCGCGTGCTCGAGTGCCGCTCGAAGACTCTCGTTCGTGGTGCTTTCGGTAAGCGTATGGACATTGACAAAGCACGCGTAGCCGCCCTGTCCGCGCTCGACCCGTTCCGATAGCTCGCTTAGCGCGGAGGGCAGGTCCGGCCCGGACAGACGAATTCCGATGAGATTCGAATCAAACACGGCATGCACTATCGGTGGCTGCGCCATCAGACTTGCGTCCGGCGCTTGGATCCCGGTCGTGTATCATTTGGTGCTGGCCATTCGTCATGCGGGTCCTGATCGTTCATAGCTTCTATCAGCAGCCAGGTGGCGAGGACGCTGTCGTGCGCGAAGATCTCGAGCTACTGAGGCGCAACGGTCACGAGGTCTCGCTGTTCTCTGCCAACAATGACGCGATCTCTGATCTCTGGGGGAAGCTCAAGACGTTTTTCCTCGTCGTCTACAACCCGGTCGCGCGACGCGCATTGGCCGCGCGCATTCGCGATTTTCGACCCGACGTCGTTCACGTTCACAACTTCTTCCCTCTCCTTTCACCGTCGATCTTCGACGCATGCATCGATGAAGGCGTTCCCGCCGTACTCACGCTCCACAACTTCCGGATCCTCTGCCCGACGGCCGTTCTCTATCACGGTGGCGTGATTCGCGAGGACAGCCTCCACGGTTCTGCATGGTGGGCGCTGAAGAAGCGCGTCTACCGCAACTCGTTCTTCGGGACTCTTGCCGTTGCGTGCATGGTCGAGTTTCACAAACGACGTGGCACGTGGCGCAGGAAGGTCGATCGTTTCGTCGCTCTCAGCCAATTCGGTAAGAACAAGTTCATCGACGGAGGCCTGCCTCAAGATCGAATCGTGGTGAAACCGAATTCGCGTGAATCGCTGGCTACGTCCTCCGGCGAAACCGCCTCCCGACATGGAGCCCTCTTCGTTGGGCGGCTGAGCGAGGAGAAGGGGATCTCTTTGCTGCTCCGCGCCTGGGAAGGCATTGAGTATCCGATTCGGATCGTCGGAGACGGACCGCTGAGCGAGCTGGTCAGGACCTCGGCGGACAAGAATTCTAACGTAGAGGTCCTGGGACGTCTCGATCCCTTGGCCGTCCGCAAGGAGATGGAACGCGCCGCATTCTTGGTAATGCCGTCGCTTTGTTACGAGATGTTTGGTCTCACCATCGTGGAGGCGTACGCCTCGGGGCTGCCCGTACTCGCCTCTCGGATAGGCGGACCAGCAGAAATGGTCGACGACGACGTCACCGGCAAGCTGTTCGAGGCGGGCGATATCGAAGACCTTCGCGACAAAGTCCGATGGGCGATCGCACACCCCGAGCCGCTGCGGCGGATGGCGTCTCACGTGCGCTCGGTGTTTCAGAGCCTGTATTCATCTCAACAGGCACTTTCGACTCTCGAGGCGATTTACCGCGATGCGGTGCGCCAACGTTCAACATCACAAGACCGGCCAGAGGCGCCTCGTCCAGCAAGACGGGCGAGAGGACTGCGGTGACCGGGCGCGCTTCTCGGCATGCGCTCGTCGTGCTCCTCCTGCTCGGCCCTGTCCTCGCGAGCGCTTGCCTGTTCTCTAAGCCGCTCGAGCTCCAGCGATCGCAGGCAGTCTCAGCGGCAGCGCAAACGGCTCCGCAGCGACCGGTTCCTGCATCCCTCTTCGGTATCAATGTCATTGGTCTTCGATTCGGAACACCAATGCCTGACCTGCGCATTGGCGCGTGGCGATCGTTTGACTCGACATGGTACCGGGTCGAGCCCTCGCGCGGCTCGTGGGCGTTGGACGAGCTCGATCGCGAGGTCGAGTGGGCCAGCAATCACGGCGTCAAACTCCTCATGCTCCTCGGGAACCCTCCAGAGTGGGCCTCCTCGCAGCCGACAACACCAGGCTGGTTCAGCGGAGCCCCCAACGGCACTACCGCTCCACCTCGAGACATGGAGGACTGGCGAACGTATGTTCGTACACTCGCCACGCGCTACCGGGGAAAAGTGGAGGGGTTCGAGTTGTGGAACGAGCCGAACAACTTCTTTCGTGGGAGCGCGCACGAGCTCGTCGCGCTCTGCCGCGAGGCTCGCGCCGTCATCAAGCAGATTGCACCCGAGCTCAAGGTGATTTCTCCGGCCGTGAGCCTCGGCGGACTGCCGTTCCTCGAAAAATTCCTCGCCGCCGGCGGCGGGGACACGTTCGACGTCCTTGCGGTTCATTTCTACGTTGCGCCCGGAAGAGGCGACCGCAGGCCACGTCCTCCCGAGGACATGCTGCCAAAGATCGAGGCAGTGCAGGAGATGATGAAGAGACATGCCGTCGACAAGCCCTTGTGGAACACAGAAACGGGATGGGCTGTCGTGAACAAGCGACCAACGACAGCGGGAGAAGGAGAAGGCTTTGTCGGAACGGCCCTCTCCGACGAAGCGTCGAGCGCGTTCGTCGCCCGAGCATACGTTTTGACATGGGCCGCAGGCATCGAGCGCTTGTATTGGTACTCATGGGGAGCCAGAGGCATGAGCTTGGTCGAGCCCGACGAGCACACTCCGAAGGCGAGCGCGCGCGCCTATGATGAGGTTCAGCGGTGGCTGGTAGGTTTGACCGTTAGATCCTGTGAGCTCGGCCATGACAAGACGTGGCTCTGTACTGCAGAGACCACAACCCGGAGTCCTCGGTGCATCGTGTGGAGACTTGATCGCGCCACTCGACCCATTCCGGAGGGATGCCCGAGAATTCGGTATCGCAACCTATCTGGTGAGGTTCGCGAGTTGCACGGCGAGGCCATCGAGGTCGGTCCATCGCCGATACTTCTCGAGGGCACGGATAACTAGGAATGCGCTTCTCGATCGTAACGCCCAGCTTCCGTAGCGTTCGCTGGCTACCACTGTGCATAAGTTCGGTTGCTGACCAGAACGTCGAACTGGAGCACATCGTTCAGGACTCGTGTTCCGATGATGGAACGGCCGACCTGTTGCGGCATGAGGGACGTGTTCGATCATTCATCGAGAAGGATCGCGGGATGTATGACGCCATCAACCGCGGTTTAAAGCGATCGACCGGCGAAATCCTCGGTCACCTGAATTGCGACGAGCAATACCTGCCCGGTGCGCTGCAGGCGGTCTCCAGCTACTTCTCCACGCACCCCCACATCGACGTTGTGTTTGCTGATGCAATCGTCGTTGACGAGCGCGGTTACTTTGTCTGTTACAGAAAAGTCGTCCGCCCCCTCGAGAACCATGTCCGCGTTGCCCACCTGCCTACCTTCACCTCCTCGACCTTCTTTCGACGCTCCCTTCTCGATCGGGGCCTTCTGTTCGACGAGCGACTTCGATGCGCGGGCGATGCCGAATGGGTTTGCAGGCTCATCGGCGCCGGAGTGCGGATGGGCGTCCTACGCCGCTTCACATCAGTCTTCACCGACACGGGCTCGAATCTCGCGCTAAGTCCGCAAGCGATTCGTGAGGATCACGAGCGTAAGGCCACCGCGCCGGTCTGGGCGCAAAAGCTCGACTTCGCAATCGTTCTCCAGCACCGCCTTCGTCGACTGCTGGCCGGCGCGTATCGGAGCCGACCGATTGACTTCGCGTTATATACGCTCGACTCACCCAGCAGGCGGGTTTCGCGACATGTCGCGCGCCCCACGTCCCTGTGGCGAAGCCGCCTGGCCCTTGAGCGCTAGCGTCTCTAGCGTGCTCAACGCCACCGCGTAAAGGTGTCGATCAGCGCGGCATAGCGATGCACGACCCTGCTGCTCGCCATCACGTTGCCCGAGTGCGAGTCGATGAACGTCGACGCTACATCGGTGAGATAGGCGAGAAGCTGCACTGACGCAGCGTGCCTCAGGTCCTCGCCGCCGTCGATCTCGTTCAGAGCGCTCGAGACATCCTCGATCGTAGCGCGAGCGTCGTCGATGCCCAGCTCTCGCTCGAGGACGATGGGCATGAGCCGATAGTGAAAGAGGTCCGTGAGGGGTAACCATCCGCTTCGTGCGTACTCCCAGTCGAACACCGTGACAGCGGTCGCCGTTTCACGCAGATTCCAAGGCGCGAAATCGCGATGAGCGAGGACCATCGGAATGGCGAATGGTGCTAGCCCGTCGTCAACGTGCTCGAGCGCCGTCGAAACACGCCGGCGCCAACTGCTCGGCATCCTCGTATCAAGTCGGCAGCTCAGCTCTCTCAGTGAAAGCTGCATCGGGCTGTTGTGGTAACCGCGTGTCGCTGGAACAGCCGTCTGAATCCGTGCCGTCAGTTCGAGAATGCGAGCACTCAGCGTCAGGCCCGGGCGCGTACCCTCCAACATGGAGACCACGAGAAACCGTTGACCTTCAAATGTTCCCGCGCCGATGAGCCGCGGCACGTGCCCGCGGATGCTCTCACTCGCACCGAGCTGACCAAGCCATCTCGATTCGTTCTCTAGCAACGCCGCGGCCTCGAACGTCACCGCGACCTTTCCAACTGCGACTGGATCCCGCCCGTCGATTACAAGAACCACGTCTTTCCGCCAAGGCCCTGGTGCGCCCAGGCAGACCGCCGTTTCGGCGTTGGGAAAACCGGCGACTCGTGCCACCTCGCGAACGATGCGCGTCGGCCGAACTGTCGAGCCGCGTGTCAACGAGCTGGCTCTCGACAGCAAGGCCTTCGTTCCAGACGATAGGATCGGAATCGCTACATCCCGCGCGGGTGATGCGATCGGCAGGAACAGGCGCGCGTTCGGATAGGCCGCGCGCATTGGATGTTCCTCGATCGCGGTAGGCGACCGATCGAGCAACGGAGACACAGGTGGCACCTCGGCAGCGTCGGACTGCGCAGCGAGATGTTCGAGTAGGAGCGTCTTCACCTCCCCAACGACCTCATCGAGCGGAACACTCACGTCGACGACGTACGCGTTCGGCAACGTCTCGGCAAGCCTCCGATACGCATCGCGTTGACGGCCGGTCTCCTCGAGCGGTACTTCCTGCTTCCTCGAGTGCAAGAGCTCTGGCGAGGCATCGAGAATGATCCAGATGTCTGGTCTCGGAACGAGCGACGCGACGGCTTCAGCCAGAAAACGCGGTCCGCTATACCGATACCGCGTCGGATCGACTAACAGGTCGTCGAAGTAGCGATCGAAGAGGACAATTCCGAATCGATGCCGCGGCTTCATGACGCGGGCCACGTACCCTGCGTTGAACGCTCCCAGTAGGTAGCCCATCTTGAGGATGGACATCCCAGCGCCCCGGGGGGGAACGGCGTGCGGTTCAGTGTTTGCCTTCCAGTTGGTGCTCTCCCGAAGTTGGGGGCGCCAGTGGAAACGACGCACCGGGATCATCGCCCGTTCATGTTCTAGATCACGAACGAGTCGGTCGATGACACTCGACTTGCCGCTTCCATCGGGTCCAAGAATCACCGCGAAGAGACCATTAGGGTGGCCAAGGAGGGATCGAGCGACGGATCGCGTCTTGCGCGCCAGGTATCGGACTCTCTCCATCCGAGACGGTGTCTTGACAGTAAGACTTGCGATCCGAGGTGGGACGCGACCACCTGACTTCTTGAAGGCCGTTGTGTGCTTCAGAAACTGGGCGATTGCTCGGCTATCAAGCCCTGCGTTCTGTAGCTCGAAGTATGTGTCGCCTTCGAGTAACACGATGTTTTCGAACGCTAGCTTCGCCATCAGGTCGAGCATGAACACGACGTGACCGCAGCGAAGAACCCATTGCTCGTTGTCAGCCCACGTTCGGCGTGCGCCGAGTCGGACCGACGTACTCGCAGCCAGATGCCTTGCAATCAGTTCCGAGACGATTCCAAGATCAGCGCTCGTCCGACAAATAATATCGATATCGGATTTCTCGAGCTCGATGCGGCCATTCTGGAACCCGCCCAGGACGTCTAGAGTCGCGCCGGTTGCTCGTGCTTCCGCGAGAAGTGCTGCCACGAACGCGTCGGCTTGCGCGACGCTGACATCGTTACTGCCGCCATCGCGCTGGTTGTCGGGCATGGAATCAGTCATGCTGCTCCGGACTGCGCTTCTCGAACCTCGGGCGCACTCGCTGCGGCGTATACCGCGCTTCGCCGCGAAACGGCCACGCCAAGAAAGACTTGGTAGACGACGTGAACGGTCAGAATCCCCGCAAGCGCGCCGTTCAGTCCGCCGAGTTTGATCAACGGTACTGCGGTCGCGCTCGCAAATACGGTCATGAGTACATAGGCGAAGAAGATCGGGCGAGTATGTTCGAACGATCGCAACGCTACCTTCAGCGGAAGCCCCACAAACATGAGCATGGTGACAAGCGAGTACACGCGCAGTGCCCCCTCGCCTTGCGCGAAGGTATCGCCGTAGAGACGCGACAGCAGCCAATCAGGGCGGATACTGACCGCAATCACGAGCGCTAACGTCGCTAGCCCGCACCAGACCCCGATCCTGATGAGATACCGCTTCATGCTCGCCAAGCCCTCCACATGCAACAGATGAGAGGCTCGACTTGGAACCACGTTTTCTAGCCCTTGAAGCCAGATGTTCGCTGGTCCCAGGAGATTCTGCCCGGCCCGTAGGATGCCGACTGCGACGGAGCCGAGGTAGTAAGGAGCGATGATCACGTAGAGGTTCCACGACGTCCATTGCATCAGGGCGGAGCCCGCGAGCCATGACGACAACTTCCAGTGACGTCGGGTGACGGTCGAGAACGCCGCTCGGTTCCACCGGAGCCGTTCGACTCCAAGCAGCCCAAGTAGGACAGCGACGCTCGAGGCGAGCCCAATCGCCCAGAAGGCGCCGGCAACGCCTGCATTCGTTCGCGAAAGGAACGCCGCCATCAGGGCGAATCGCCCCACGTAGCTCACCGTGTCCAGCACGATCGCTAACGCGACCCTTGCGCGAAGGAACAGGTACCGACGAAGAAAGTCCTGCCAGAGCTGTGTGACGAGGCAGAAGACGAGCGGTACCAGATAATGAGGAAGCCGGCGATCCGGTAGCAGATGTGACGGCAAGCTCAGGATGCCGACCACGATGATGCTCGCCAGGGCAACGAGAATGCTCTGGTGAACGAATACCGTGCCGAAGTAGGTCGAGCGTCCGTCTTCCTCTTGCTTTGGCCCGATGCTCAGCATGGGAGCAACGATGAGCGCCGAACCCAAGCTCTGAACGATGAGCACGAACATCCAGCACAACGTGAACAGGCTGAAGTCCTCGAGCCCGTAGCTGCGTCCAACGACGATGCCGGTCACGAAGTTCGACCCGCTGACGATCGATTGATCGGCGAGCGCCCACGCTTCTCGCGAGCGAAGCAGTCGTCCTATTGCACGCACAGGCATCGTCGCCAGGTTGGATTCGATCGCCCCAGTGTATCGAGACCAGTGGGCATGAGGCTAGCCCGCCTCGGCTGTCTCGATTGCGGCGGGCCGCCATCGTCGCACTTTGGGTGTCCGTTGGACTCCAGTCACCTCTCGCGCACGAGCCACCCACACGTGAACGAGACAAACGAGATGGAGGGAGAACACGATGTTCGATACGTTACCCTCCGTCACGCTTCGCAGCAGACAGAAGACAAGAAGCGCGGAAGCAAATGGGATCGGGTCCGTTCCGATCGTGAAGCGGTCGGTTCGCCGTCTACGCAACAAGAAGATGGTGACGACGTAGATCAACACCACAATCGAGAGTCCTATCAAACCGGTACTGAACCACACGTTCAATAGATCGTTGTGAGCGTGAACGAGACGAACCTGCGCTATCTGCGGACCGACGTCCCTGAATGAAACGTAGCCATAGCCGAGGACGGGGCGCTCGAGAATCATCTGGAGCGACTCGGCCCAGATGAGCGTCCGTCCCGTCAGAGTGTCGAAAGCCTGACCGCTCATCTGAGTCGACATGTAGTGCTCGATCTGATTGCCAAGCCGGAGAATCGCGAGCCCAGCAGCCATCGGCGCCAACATCAACAACGTCAGCTTCTTCATGGCCGTGGTGCGAACACGGAGGAGGAAGACGATGGAAGCGATCGCAAACCCGAGGATCGACGTCTTGCTGAATGTCCCGAGCAAGGTCACGACCAGCAGCGAAAGAGCAAAGAGCATCTTGATGCGGTGCTCGACTCGTTGACTGCCGAACATCAGATGAATCGAACACAACGCTGCCAGCGTTAGCTGGTTGCCAATCGTGTTCGGATGCAGGAGCTCCTCGTCTCCCCAACGACCCTCGTTACGAGTGCGGAGGAGCAAGACTGTAACGCCTGCGATCACGAGAGAACCGAAGATGATTCCTCTCAGACACGCGTCCGCCATGCGATCGGTCTTGCCCAGGCGCATCAGCAACGCAGCGGAGGCCGCGTCGAAGGCCATCACCGACCAATAGGCCAACGCCACCGGTTTCGAGGACGCCTGCGTGTAGACGATCGTGATGAGCGTCCACAGGACGAACGCTGCGACAAGCTTCACCCCGAAGGGCCAAACGAGCTGCATTCGCTTGCGCTCGAGATAGAGCACGAGCACGAGCACAAACATCCCTGCGCTGATAACCGAGCCAACTGCAGAGGCAAGCGCCGGATTGCTGGAGAAGAACAGGACGGGCAGGACGTATTTGGCTCCCAAGACGAACCAGAACGTCGTCGCGATCCCGTAGATGCTCATGGCAACAGTAGTTGTGTGGGAACGCTAGCTGTCTATCCGCGAGCTCTGGTCGCGCTTCTTTCCACGCCACCAACGCCGTTTCCGCTGCGCGTCCGGCGCCATTCCGTATCCATAGGTGCCGTACCCATAGCCGTAGCCATAGCCACGACCACCGCCGATGTCGTTGATGACGATGCCGTACCGTTGCGTCACCGCCGACAGGCGACGCGCATGTTCTTCGGCGATACGGCGACGACTGTTTCCAACGCGAATGACGCTGAGCAGCCGATCAGCATGGCGCGAGAGCACCAGAGCATCGGAGACGAGCGGGAACGGCGGTGAATCGAGCAGGACGAAATCAAACTTCGCCCGTGCTTCCTTCAAGAAGGCAGCGAGATGCGGGCTTGAAAGAAGCTCGGCCGGATTTGGCGGAACGAGTCCCGTACTGATGGAACTGATGTCGCCGAAAGGGGAGTGGACCGTGTGGATGGCGTCACTCCAGTGCGTCTCGCTGGTGAGGATGCCGCTCAGACCAGGATGTTGCGGCTGGCGAAGTAGGATGTGATGGGAAGGCTTTCGCATGTCGCCGTCGATGACGAGCACCCTCTTGCCGTCTGCGGCCAGAAGCCCGGCTAGACAGAGCGTGGTCACGGTCTTTCCATCGCCAGGTCCAGGCGATGAGACCAGAACAACCTTGTCCTGATCGAGCGAGCCCGAGTAGTAGATATTGGTCCTGAGTAGACGAAACGCCTCGGCAAACGGGGAACGAAGGTCAGAGGCCAACACATCGAACAGTCGAGGCGCGTCGACGCCCTCCGACCGCTTATCCTCGGACTGCCGCGGGACCGACGCAAACAGCGCGAGGCCCGGAAGTACACGGCGGACTTCGGTCTCCGACTGAAACGTAGTTGCGAGCCGACGTCGCACTAATACAAAGGCGATTCCAAGGAGGAATCCCAAGCCAAGTCCAAGCGGAACGCGTGTCGTGATCTTCGGCGACCCTTCACGCATAGGAAGGACGGGCGAATCGAGGACGCGGCTCTTGGAAATCGTGGAAGCCTTGGTCAACGCGGCCTGCTGCTGTCTCTCGAGCAGAAACGAGTAGAGCTTGCTGTACACGTCGGCTTCGCGCGTAAGCGTTGCCAGCTTGAGCTCCGCATCTGGCAAGTCTTTCAATTTGTCGGTGTAGCTCTGGATCACGCCGTCCAGCGACGAAACCTGGTCGCGCGCGCGAGAAAGCCTGGTGTTGACATAGCTGCGGACGGCACTGAGCTGCGTATCAACTGCCGCCTTCGCTTCTTTGACGAGGGGATAGTCCGCCGTGAACTGCTCGCTGAGCCGTTTGAACTCCAACTGACTCTTGGCAAGAGTCTCGCCCATCGTCATCAACACGGTGTCTTGAGCTTCGCCGAGCAAGAACGCCTCGGTTGGCACGTTGCCCTTTGCTAGCGCTGCCTTCACAGCTTCGAGCGCAGCGACCTGGAGTCTGCCAGCGACGCGCTGCTCTTCGAATCTGCCCATCTGCGCGATAATCGATTTCGCTTCCTCGCTCAGAACAATCATCGTCGAGTCCTTCTTGAACTCGGCGAGATCCTTTCCGGCCTTCTCGAGCGAAGCGCGCACATTCTCGAGCTGCTTCGTAAGGAAGGTTTCGGCGGCCGCGGCCTCCTCCGTCTTCCACGAGAGATTTTGAATGAGGTAGCCGCGCATGAGCTGCTCGAGAAACATTTGC
The DNA here is from genome assembly GCA_023386455.1 of Pseudomonadota bacterium. Classification (GTDB taxonomy): domain Bacteria; phylum Myxococcota_A; class Polyangia; order Haliangiales; family Haliangiaceae; genus JABFXX01. The sequence goes on from JAEWJO010000088.1 coordinate 24,784, forward strand.
GCGCGATGAGGCGAATCGGAGGTGAGAGCGAGATGGATAACGTTCACGGAAGAGCCCGGCGCAGCCTTCGGCGACGTCGTGGTGAGGTTCTTGTTCACCGATTCGAGGACGTCCTCGATCGGAATGACCTCGAGGTGATACCGGTTCCCAGCCACCGGACTGCGTTCGGCGCCGCGAACCAACATGATCTCGAGACCAGGCACTACAAACGGCTTCTCGAGTGCTCCGGTGCCCAATGTCGTTCCACGCTCGCGGACCTCGTAGTCAGTCCCCGTCGTAAACTCGATGTCGACGTCGCGGTGCGCGCCTGTCGTGCTTGTGATGCGCGTGTTGACGGCACGAAGCTCGCCCCAGGCGCCCTCGAGCTCTCTTAGATCTCGCTTTTCGAGTCGCCATCGCCAGTAACGTGGCGAGCTCCATCCTGGGGGCGTCAGGCGGGTGTTCAATCCCGACGCGAGAACCGCTTGAGTCACGAGCTCCCGGCTTCGCAGGATCTCGATCTCGGTGCCAATATCTCCCTTCTCCATGCCCATATCGAACTGGGCCGAGAGCGCGTCGAGCATCCCGCCCTTCGCCTGCAGGTCTCCCAAGTAGAGGCTGCCCCTGAGCGTAAACTCCATCCTCGTCGCGAGCGTCACGCTCATGACGAGGGCAAACATCGTCAGCGTGATCAGGACGATCGCGCGACGACCTTCGCGAAGGACAGCCCAGACTTGAGCGAGATCGACTCCCTTCTCGTCAACCGCATCCTCGTCAATGGGCGGAGGGGTCCAAACAACTGGCGTTCGGTGCCCGTTGCCGTTGCCGTTGCCGTTGCCGTTGCTTCCGTAGTCAGAGTTCCCCATCTACGCCTCTACTCGGAAAGGAACTTGATCTGAACGAAAGGATTGAGCAACGCGGAAACTGCCTGCAGCGACGGCAAGAACTGTTCGATCATCTGGTTCCAGCTGGTCACTCGGCTTTCGGGAACAAAGACGATGTCCCCCGGGGCCAGAGGGAACAGAGCAGCCTCCCCTTTCAGAATACGTTCAGCATCAACAACGTAGAGCCTCCCTCGATCGAACTCGCTACGAATGACACGAACCTGATCTAGACGCCCCTGCGCTCGCTCTCGATACCCGACGCCGGCCATTGCAAGCGCCTGCAGCAGGTCCAGCTGTCCGTTCACGAAAGGCACCGCACCGCCTTTTGCGCCTCCCGACGCGCCAGCAAATACGAACGCGACCTCGCCTCTATTGTCAGGCACGAAGATCGTGTCCTCGGGGCGAAGCCGGACGTTCTGCTTCATGTCGCCGTCGCGGAGGAGACGCTGAAAGTTCACAGGGAGCCGCTTGCCGCCGCGCGCAAGGTAAGCGCCGCGCAGGCTCGCTTGCTCCAACAGCACACTGCCGCCAAGAGCGAGTGCCTCCAGCAAGCGCATGGGTCGATCGGCGAACTTCACACCAGGTTGCGCGAACTGCCCGAGCAAGTAGTAGCGAATGCTGCCGTTGAAGATTACCTGGACGGTTACCTTCGGATCCTTCACGTACTGCGCGAGTCGTTGCTCGAGCAGCGTGCGCAGCTCCTCGGTCGACTTACCGGCAACGTTAACGGAGCCAATGAGTGGCAGCTGAATCGTCCCGTCGTTATCGATCACGAGACCCGCTGTCCTCGCATTCGGCGCGATCGTCGCGCCGTTCGCATACGTTCCGATCGCGAGCTCCGGGTGTCCGAACACGACAACCATCAACGTGTCGCCAGGACCGACTTTGTACGGCTGGCCGTCCTCGTTGATCTCGGACTCGACCAACTCGGGGGCGAGCACCTCTTCCTTCTGCGAGATCACGGCGCTCGGCAGGTTCTTCACGCGAACAGCTGGAGACGACCCACAGGCCGCCACCGCCACCACACAGACAAGTGCACAGAGCTTCAACAGCACAGATGAGCCTCGGGCCCGTCGACTTACCACGCGAGCGAGCCGGTACGAACGAAATCCCCGACGAGAAACGAATGTTCGCACGGGGTACCTACCCCGTCAAACTAGCGCCGCAGCGTAGGATTTAGCTCGCCGAGCTCAGTGAGATGCGTAAGACCGGGCGTGATGAACTTCTCAACCTGGCTCACTCGATGGAGGTCGGTGCCCCAGAAGGTCGGAAGCTTACTGTCGCGCATCTTACGAGCGAACTCGAAAGAGTGAGGGCCGTACTGCCCGACGAGAGAGCCGATATTGCACTGGATCTTCACGCCGAACTGCGCGAACCGTTCGAGCCAGAGCTCGGGCGCCTGGACCACGAATCGGTACCGCTCGATGTGAGCCAAGACGGGCGTGTAACCCTTCCGCACGAGCGCCGAGAGCGCGTCGGCCCAGAGAAGCGGCTCGCTTGTATAAGGGTATTCGATGAGAACCATCGGCGCCGACTCGGGGCCGAACGACAGCAGCGGCTCTTTCTCGATGAGCTGGATCAGGTGCTCGTCTGCGAAATACTCGGCCGCCATGTGCAGTTCGTGGTCGATGCCGGCGGCCGCAATTGCAGATCGGAGCTCCGCGAGCACCGGCTCGAGCTTCTCGCGCGTGTTCGGATAGAGGTCGCGATAGATGTGAGGCGTCAGGACGCTCGCGCGGTAGCCCAGCGCCTGCAGCGCGCGGATGGCCTCGAGTGCGTCGTCCATCGTGCGTACGCCGTCGTCGACGCCCGGCAAAAGATGCGCGTGAAGATCCCAGTTCAGCGTCGGCGACGAAGCTCCACGCGGGTTCTTGCGCGCTGCTCTTCGAATGAAGCCGAGCATTTCAACGACCAGGTTACTCCGAATCGCTATTTGATTTCCTGCCAAATCGGCCGGCGCGCAGCCGTTGTTATTGAAGCGCTCGCCATTCTCAGAGAGACCACGACCTCGCCGCCGACGCTGCGACGGTCCCGTCAGATCGGATAACGTCAGTCGGTGCGCGTGCGTTTGATTCTACTTGCGACGCTGGTCTCGGCGTCCGCAGACGCATCGCCCAACGTCCCGTCGGATGACCCGGCGTACGACGCGCTCGCACGGCTACAAGCGCTCGACGTGTTGCCTCCGATCAGCGGCGGCTTTCTTCCTCTGACCAGGCATCGCGTTGCGCGGCTTCTTGGCGGAACCGCCACGAGGCCAGGCGTTTGGTTCGAACCGATCGATCGATTGCGTCTCACGACGACGCTGTTCCACGATCGCGCACGCCCGTTCGACACATCGCTTCGTCCACGCGACCTGACCATCGGCTCGCTGTCGATCGCATGCGAGCACACTGAAGGCCGTCCTTGCGGCAACGGCGCCGGTAACTTCACCGAGCTCAGCTCGAACGCGGGCTATGGCGACTGGGTCAGCGCCTCCGTCCGGCTCCGCGCGCAGGCCGGCCAGCACTTCAACAACGCGATCGAGCTAGATCGTCTCTACCTCAACAGCGAGCTTGGTCCGGTTGCGGTGGAGGTCGGCCGAGACGTCGTCGCATTTGGTCCCTCTGCCCGGACGCACCTCGCGTGGGGAGACAACGCACCGCCGATCACGCACGCCCGTCTCTCGACGTCAGAGCCATTCCCGCTCACCTCGAACCTGCGCGGCAGCGCCGTCTACCTCGTCGGCCGGCTGCGCTCGCCACAGACCGTTCACAGCAACCTGGTCACGATCAGCCGCCTCCAGCTCGACATTGCAAACAACGTCGAGGTCGGGCTCATGCAGCTCCTGCAGCTCGGTGGGGATGGCGCGAGCGAGCTGGGCGTCTGGGATTTCATCGCGGAGCACATCCGCCGCAGCGACCTCACGGCGAGCGCGAGCGACAGCTCGAACCGTCGATTCGGCGGCGATGTCGCGTTTCGCATTCGCGACCTGTCCGGCGCGCGCTTCTACTTCTCGCTGATCTTCGAGGACATTCGAAAGACGTACTGGTACGACGCGGTTCGCTACGACGCCGACCATCTGCTGGGGATTGACCTCGCGGCGATCGGTCCTGGGCGCCGTCACGGACTCACGGTCGAATGGCAGCAGACGGGCCACCGTTCGCAGGAACACCGGCCGCGCACGACCGGCTTCACGAACGGGGGACGCGTCGTCGGCAGCTCTCTCGGGCCCGACGCGAAGTCGCTCTACGCCGGCGGTCGCGTCGAGCTGGGATGGGGCACGCTCTATCCGTGGCTCGAGCTCGCGTGGCTCTCGAGCGACACCTACCAGCTTGTCGTCGACGGCCCCATCAATCCCCTCGCCGATGGCGTGACCGAATCGCGATACCGGCTCGGCACGCGCGTTCGCTTGCCATTGCCCTACGACCTCTCGATCGAAGCCAATGCACTCGCGGAGCACGTCGACTCGTTCGCATTCGACCCCGCCGCGAACCGAACCAATTTCGGCCTCGTGGCGTCGGTCACGTGGCAACCGCACGTCGCCCTCGGTACGCTTCAACGGGACTAGATGCGCCGGACGGCATTCCTGATCTGCGCGATGATCGCGGTGAACGCGAACGCACAGCCATCGACGACCACGCCCGCTGTGGGGACGTCGGATCCGACGCCGCCCCGGTCGACCCGCAGGTCGAAGATCATCGCAGCAGCGAGTATCGGAGGCATCCACCTCGCGTACGCCACCTGGTCGTACTTCGCGTGGTACCGCGGCGCAGACACCGACGACTTTCACCTCGAGCACACGAAGTGGTTCGACGCGAAGGAATACAGCGGCAGCGCCGACAAGTTCGGACACTTCTGGTCGAACTACTCGCTCACGCGCGGCACGACGGCCGTGCTCGTCGCAGGCGGCTGGAACCGGTTCCATTCGAGCCTTGTCGCCGCCGGCCTCACCGAGGTCGCGTTCACGCTCACCGAGCTGGAGGATGGCTTCGTATTTGGCTTCGACTGGAAAGACATGGTCTCGAACTTCAGCGGCGCAGCCCTGGGCGTGCTGATGGAGAACGTGCCGGAGGTCGATCGCTTGCTCGACTTCAAGGTCTCGTACTTCCCGTCGCGCGACTTCCGTCGAGCGTTTCGCAAGATGAACAGCGTCGACGTCGGCCAGGACTATACGGGCCAGACGTACCTCCTGAGTCTCCATCTCGGCGCCCTGCCCCACGCACTCGACTCGCAATGGACGTCTTGGTCGCGCTTCGTCGATGTCTCGTTCGGCTTCGAGACGCGAAACTACTCGCCCGCTCCGATGCCGCGCGTCGATCCCCGAGAACAGACCGTCTTCCTCGGTCTATCGCTCGACGTCCAAGGCGTGCTTCGCGCCGTGTTTCCGTGCGACACGACAGGCCGCCGTATCGGCATCGGTGCCGCCGAAGTCATTCAGGTTCCGTACACCACGCTTCCGGTCCTGAGTCACTCGCGCTATCCGGATCTCTAACCGTGCACCGCGGCGCATGACGCAAGAACCGACATTGCAGCGCGTGCAGCGTCGACTTCTCGTCGGCGCGGTCGTGCTGCTGGCAGTCCTCGTCACCGGGTACCTGATCTTCGTCCTGACGCCATGGGGCCAGCGTCACGATGCGGCCGCGTACGTCGCCAGGTTCACGATGGACCGGCGTGTTCGACGCATGGCGGGCGTGCTCACCGACCTCGTCGGAATCCTATCGATCGCGCTCCTGGCGATCGCGCTTCTCGTCTACGCGTGGCGGCGCGGTCGAGTGATCGCCGGCCTCGTCGTCGGTGTGGCATGGGCCGGTGCCGTCGGCCTCGCAGAGCTCCTCAAGTGGATCTTGCCGCGTCCGCCATTGGTGCCGCCACAGAAGTGGATGGTGCACCTGGAGCAGAGCTACCCGAGCGGCCACGTCACGGTGACGACGTCGGCGGCGCTTGCAATCGTATTGCTTGTTCCTGCTCGCTGGCGGCCCTGGGTCGGTATCGGTGCCGGCGTGGCGAGCGCGGCCTATGGCGGTGCCGTCGTGGTCACCAGCATGCATCGCCCGGCAGATGCGCTCGGAGCGATCGCGCTGTCCGCCGCATTGATGTCGATCGCCGCAGTCGCTCTCATCGGACTCTGGGGAAGACGGATCGAGAACGCACCTTCGGCGCGCCTACCGATCGTCCTGTGCGCGATCGCCGCCCTGGTGAGTGCGGCACTATGGTGGGCGTTCGCCACGCGCAGGTTTCCGAACATGGACAGCCGAGAGCTCGTGGTGTTCACGAGCGCCATCTCTGTCGCCGCCTTCTCGGTCACGGCGTGGTTCGGAGCGCAGACGCGAGCCTTCGACTGGAACTGATGAGCCGAGAACGATCGACCGCCCTCAGTCGGTCTTTGCGACCGGGCAGTAGCAGCCGTTCTTCGCGTTGCAGCCATATCCCGGCGGCGGGCACGAGTACGCACAACCAGCATTGAGCTTGTTCACGAACCACGGCCAACGTCGTGACGGCTGACCGCACGTTCGACCGAGATAGTCACCGAGCTCCTCGGCAGCGTCATCGAGATAACAGACCTCCACGGTGCTCCCGTCGGACGCGGCGCACTCGTAGACGGTGCCTTCGTCGGTGGTCGCGCTGACGAACACATCGAACTGCTCGCACGACGCGACGAGACCGAGCACCAACACGACAGTTGCAGCCCGCATGGGCGGCAACCGAGCAGGCGATGTGCCAGCGAAACGCTGAGCGAGCACCTCGACAGAGCCTCCGCCTGGACATCGAGCGCGTGGCCTGAGTCATTCCTCGTAGTGCGACCGAGCGTTCAAGACTACGTAGACAACCTCGCGGGCAAGGACCGATAGGAAGCTCGAACGATCGCGCTCGCCCCTGGCACGTCGCGCGCGTTCCTGGTTAACGTCGGCATTCCTGTGCAGACCTCACCATCGAAGAAGGCACTCATCACCGGAATCACGGGCCAGGACGGCTCCTATCTCTCGGAGCTGCTGCTCTCGAAGGGGTACGAGGTCTACGGCGTCGTTCGCCGCTCGAGCTCGTTCAACACGGAGCGACTCGAAGGCATCTACCAGGACCCGCACACGCAGGACTACCGCCTCCGCCTCGTCTACGGCGACCTGGAGGACGGTGCGTCGCTCGCGAACCTGGTGAAGAAGATCCGACCCGACGAGATCTACAACCTCGCCGCGCAGAGCCACGTTCGCGTCAGCTTCGATGTTCCCGAGTACACGGTCTCGACGGTGGCGATGGGTACGCTCCGCCTGCTCGAGGCCGTGCGCGAGCTCGGGAGCGACTGCCGCTTCTATCAAGCGTCGTCGAGCGAGATGTTCGGGTCGGCGAAGCCGCCGCAGAACGAGGACACGAAGTTCGAGCCGCGCAGCCCCTACGCATGCGCGAAGGTGTTCGCGCATCAGCTCTGCCAGAACTACCGGGACGCGTACGGGATGTTCATCTCGTGCGGCATCCTGTTCAACCACGAGAGTCCGCGCCGCGGCATTCCGTTCGTGACGCGCAAGATCACGCGCGCCGCTGCGCGCATCAAGCACGGCCTCGACAAGAAGATCTTCCTCGGCAACCTCGACGCGAAGCGCGACTGGGGCTTCGCCGGCGACTACGTCGAGGCGATGTGGATGATGCTGCAGCAGGACAAGCCGGACGACTACGTCGTCGCCACGGGCGAGTCGCACTCGGTTCGCGAGTGCCTCGAGGTAGCGTTCGGCACGCTGGGTCTCGACTGGCAGCCGTACGTCGAGCTCGACCCGCGGTACCTACGCCCGACCGAGGTCGATCACCTGCACGGTGACGCGTCGAAGGCGCGCGAGAAGCTCGGCTGGAAGCCCAAGGTCACGTTCAAGGGATTGATCGAGATGATGGTGCGTGCGGACGAAGAGGATGTTCGCGCGTCGCTCGCAGGACGCGCGCCGCGGATGTAGTCAGCGGCCCATGTTTCCATCACGGCGGCGCGAGAGACGCCTTGATGATCTGGTCCTGCGCCTCGGTTAGCTCCTCGACGGGCTGAACAACAAAGTTCTTCTCGGCCAGCTCGCGAAGCTTGAACCGCTTCTCCCGCGAGCCAATCGTGCCGATCAGATACTTGAGCGCGATCCATTCGTTGATCGTCTTGTCGAGCAGCGTGTTCTTGCCGTCACCGTTGAGATCGACCTGGACCTTACCGGTGTCGATCTTCTTGTTACCGGTCCAATCAAGCGGTCCCCCTGCCGTGCCTCGACGCGAGGCACCGGAGAGAACACGCCACATGGTCTCGTAATCCGCAATTGTTGCGGACCTCGGCTGCAACCCGTCCGATTCGAGCAGCGCGTTCTCGTCGAGTGCACTCATCTCGAACGTCTGGAAGCCCCAGACGTGGCCTCCCTTCACGGAGACGCCAGACGTCTGGAAGTTGTAGTTCATCACGCTGAGGTGGTTCGGCTTGCGGTTCGTGTCGTCGATGCTGCCGTGACGTAGTCCGAGGTTGTGGCCGAGCTCGTGGACGAACGTACCCACCTTTTCGTCGTCGGTGCCGCCCGTATTGTTGTGCCAGCGCCCCAGCGTGACAACGAAGTCCGAGCCCGGGATGTTCATGGAGTAGCCGCTCGAGTCACCGTTGTCGTAGGCGTTCGCCCAGATCATGTAGTGATAGACCGGGCCTCGGACATCGCTCTGGAAGTTGTCGCGGCGAAGCGCGTAGAACTCCTTGTTCAAGGGCTGGAGGTTTTCGTCGTAGGCGACCTGGTTACCGAGCTCCAGGTGCAAGCGAATTCCCGGCAAGCCGTCGGGGTTATCGACCGGAGCATTCGCGAAGATCTCGACGATTCGCTTCAGGACGTCATCGCCAGGACCGAGTCCATGAGTCGCTCTTACGCGCGTCATGTAGTCCATCTCCACAAACACGTCACGGTGAAGGGGTGACGCACCGAGCTCGGCAAGATCGATCCCGTTGACACCGTGGATTTCCCACCCGTCCTGAAGGCCGTCGTGATCCGTATCTGGGTTGCGGGGATCCGTGTTGTAGCGGACCTTCTCGTCGAGATCGGTGAGTCGATCGCCGTCGCTGTCCACGATCGTGCCCGTGAACTTGTTCCATCCCGTGAGGTCCGAATCGTCGGACATCAGTGTGAGCGCCGTCGCGATCGGAGTCGAGATTGGAGGTGACGCGGCAAGCTTGTCACCATGAGGCTCGCGCGTGTCGCCACAAGCAGGGAGGAGCATGACGAGCGCTGCGCCCAGACGGTGCGAGCGCGCGGTCACGGGGTACTCGGCGGCACGGGAAGAGGCTGGACAGCGAACGTGCTCGCGACGGAGCGGTTATACGTGTCATAGCAGCGGAGCGTGACAGCCGCTCCGTCGGGGGCGGCGGCATCGAACGTGATCGAGAAGCGTGCTCGTTCGAGTGCCGTGCAGCTCATCGGCGACTGCCGGATGGATACGGTGCCGGTCACCGGGCCGGCGGTCGGCTCGAGCTCGTTGACGGTCGCGGCGCCTGCGACGATCTCCTCGATGACGCACGTATCGAGGTTGCCGGCGGTCGTGACCGTTGTCGTGTACGTGACACCGCGAACCATTGGATTGGTTGGCCCCGTGAGGGTTGGAGCATCGACAACCAGGAGCGATACCGGATCGGCGCTTGCTCCCAGTGCCGTCGCCGTCAGCGTCGCCGAGCCCGCGGCTCCCGGAACGAAGAACGCAGATGCGTGGGCCTTGGCTCCTGCGTTGACGAGCACGACTTCGCGAGTCGCCGTTCCGTCGTCGAATAGGCCCTGGCTCGCGTGCAGCGTCACCTTGGCACCGGTCGACGCGAGCTCCGCCGTTACATCGACCAGCGACGCGTTCACCCCGCCGGACGGGACGTAGCACTCCGCCGGGGTGTGCGACTCGGTGATCACGAGGCCGGTGACGGCGATGCCTGGAGCTGGCCCGAGCGCGATGCTCGCCGTGTCGAGGGTGTAGTTCCGGCCGCAACGATCGGTCGCGATCACGTCCAGCTGCGCGAGGCCATTCTCGCGGTGAGCCTCGAGGTCGTTGGTGAAGAGTTGTGCCTCCCAGCGTTGCTCGCCAACGCTCGTCAGCCGCGCGGGCACACCACCGACGCGAACCTCGACGATCGGTATCGTCGTGTGGACGAGCACGACGACCTTGTGCGGCACGATCAGGGTCGATCCGAGCGCCACCTCCTTGCCCTCGATGATCTCACCATGGACCGGCGACGCGCCTCCATCGACGGTGGCGGTGCACTCTTCTGCTTCGGTGGGCGGCGTGCACCCGAGGACGAGGAGAGAGAACAGGAGTACCGATCTCATTTGACGACTCCGACGGACTTCAGGAAGCCCGGGGTGAAATTCAGAACGAGGCCAAAGGTTGGCGTCGCGGTGACATGAGTCGGAATCTTGTCGACCGCGGTCGGAACGAGCATGCCGGGCTGGTAGCCGCCGTTCGGTGCCTCGTGTCGGGCGACGCCTGCGTAGATTCCGACGGAGAAGTCCGGCCCGATCGCCAGCTCGGGACCGGCGGTCAAGGACGTGAACGACGTGAAGCTCGAGCCAATCCCGACGAGTCCCAGCCGTACGCCGAGCCCGAACGCAACGTCGAGCGAGTCCTGGCGGACATCGCTGCAGAGATAGGTGAAACCGGTGACGAGCTCTGTCTGCGTCAGGCCGACGTCCTCGCCCTCCAGGATGGCCGAGTATCGTTGCCCGTCCGCGCTCGACAGGATTCCGACGTTGCGTGCCCAGGGCTTCCAGGCGAAGCCGAGTCCGAGCCGGATCGCCATCCGGTAGTACGCCTCGATGGTGTACGTGAACTCGAGCTTTGCAATCTCGGCGCTGGGCGCGTCGTCCTTCAACTTCAACGCCGTGACAACCAGCTGTGCCGTTCCGGGCTTCCGTGGTCCGAAGTTCCAGACCTGTACCTTTGTCTCGGCCGCGCCTGCGCCGCCGCCTGCCGCCGCCATCCCGTCCCGGACCAGCGAAGCGCTCCCTGGCGTGCCGCCGAACGTCACACGTTCGATGACGTCGTCATCACGCCACACGCGCACGACGAAGTTCCGGCGGACCTGCACGACATCTCCGACGAACTCACAGCTGTTCGCGTCCTTTCCGCACCGCAGGGTCAGGATGCCCTGCGCCTTGCGCCGAAGATCGACGCAGACGTAGTACGTGTCACCCCGCGCGGGATAGCTGATCGACTCCTTGCAGCGTCCCTCGAGGTCGGCGAGGCCCGCTGGATCATCGGTCTCATCCGGCGGCTTTGGCGGCTTCGCGCGCAGCGCGAGCTTCCGCCACTTGCCTGGCGACGTCTCTGCATCGAGTACGTAGGCAACCAGCCAGACCTTGTCCTTGCGGGCCCAGCGCGCCTGGACGACCGCCTGAGAATCGGCGTCGACGGTCACCTTCTCGGTAGTCTGATCGCAGGTGATCGGACGTGGCTGGTCGAGCATCAGATAGCACGTCGTGTTCTTGACCCGGACGTGCTTCGGGATCGCAACCGTGTCCCAGCCGGGAACGCCGTCATCGGCCAACGGAACGTCGATGCCAGCGTCCCCGCCCTGAAGCGTTCGCAGCGGTTTGAGCTCGATCACCGCATACGCCGTCGATCCCGGCTTGCTGATCGCGAGCTCCAGCCGTTCTGCGCCGAGCTTCTCGAACAGCTTGTCACATGCCGGCGACGTCGGGCCGGTGGGCAGAGCGACGGCGGAGCCTGTCGCGAGCAGCTTGCAGGCCTGCTCGATGCGTTCCGCGGGCGAGGCAGCGAGCGGGTACACCTCGACCGGCCCCGAGACCAGGTCGGCAAACGCGATGCTCGTCGAACTGAAGTAGTGGCCCGCCGCTGGCGCGAACCGCTCATCGAGCTCGATGGTGACTCTGCTGGGTGGATTTGTCGTGCGCGTGACGACCAACGAGTCGGCCGCGCTAGTCCCGCATACGGAGATGAGGACTAGAAGAATTGATATAGACCGCAATCGATTACCCCACATTCCAGGATACATAGTCTGCGACTCCATGAAGTCCGCGGATGCAGCCACGACTCGCAGCGGCCAGGGCTGCAGGTCGCCTGCTCGCGATGGCTTTCGCGGTTACCTCTACGATCGTCGGGTCTCGAAACCTCGTCTTACGACGTGATGCAAGCGGTCCCAGACGCCGCCGGACGGCGCTCTCATCCTCTCCATGACCACCCCTTTCGCTTCAGGCTCACCGACGAACCACGATTCGGTCGCTGATTTCACGATAACGAACTTTGTTTTTTCTGACCACAGCCGCCGGTGCAGCAGTTTGTTGCACATCGCGGATCCGGATCCGCCATTCGCATTCCGTGTCGGAATCTGGAGGGACGAGGCGCCTCTACCCCAACCAAAGGTTGGGGGTAGCCGTGCGTCTCTACAGTCTCCTGTGTGCTGGTTCCATGTCCGCTGCTGCGCTCTGCGCGTGCTCGGGTGCAACGACCGAGAGCCGAGCTCCGGCGGGCACCATGCTGTTTCCGCTGGAGTTCAAGGCAACCGAGGCCGTCGCACGGCCGCAGCCGGTGACCTACTCGAAGATGCTCGAGAGCCAGTGCGGCGCGACCGACGACTCGCAGGACGTCGAGCCCTACAACGGCACGCTCGGCGTCACGCAGGCATTCGTCTCCGACCACCAGGCGCCGGTCGCGGTCATCCGAACCTCCACCGGTGTCGGCTGGTGCACCGGCACGTTGATCTCGCGGAGCCTCTTGCTCACGGCCGGCCATTGCTTCGCCAGCCCACCCGCCGGGCAGACGTCGGCGCAGTTCGCGCAGTCGATGACGGCAGTGTTCAACTTCCAGAACGACACCGCCGGCAATCCACGGACGACGACCTCGTTCGCGATCACCGCGCTCGAGGAGATCAACCAGGGCGGAGCGGACTACTCGATCGTGCGGCTCGCGAACAGTCCGGGCAATACGTTCGGGCTGACGCACATCGCGCGGCAGGACATCGCGCTGAACAAGACGGTGGCGATCATCGGGCATCCGGCCGGCGTGCCGAAGCGCGTCGAGGCAGGTGCGGTGACGGTCCTCGACGCGAACACGATTGGCTACAACGACATCGATACGCTCGGCGGCAACTCGGGCTCGGGCATTCTCGACGCGGCGACCGGGAACATCGTCGGTGTGCACACGAATGGCGGGTGCACGACGACGGGCGGCTACAACTACGGCGTTCCGATCTCGAAGCTGCGCAAGGCGTCTCCTCGGATCCGGTCGCTGTCGGCGTCGCGCTTCACGAAGCAGACAGGAACGGCGTTGCACGAGACGCCGAGCGACTTCGCGTTCCTCGTGGCGGGCAACGGCGATGTATTCGCCATCAAGAAGCGCGGGACGGGCTCGGGCTCCACCGAGGTGCACGTGCTGTCGGCGGCGAGCGGCTACCAGAGCTTCTCGCTCCAGACGGGAACGGGCCTGCACGAGACGGGCGACGAGTTCGAGTTCGCGCTGGCGTCGAACCGGGACCTGTTTGCGTTCAAGAAGCGCGGCACGGGCAGTAGCTCGACGGAGATCCACGTGCTGTCGGCTGCGAGCGGCTATCAGCAGTTCTCGCTGCAGACCGGCACCGCGCTGCACGAGACCGGCGGCGAGTTCGCGCTTGCTGTTGCCGGCAATCGCGACGTGTTTGCGATCAAGAGGCGCGCGACGGGTTCCGCTTCGACCGAGGTCCACGTGCTCTCGGCGTCGAGCGGCTATCAAGCGTTCTCGCTTCAGACCGGATCGGCGTTGCACGAGACGGGCGACGACTGGCAGTTCGCCGTCGACAGTCAACGAAACGTCTGGGCGATCGCGACGAGTGGTACGGACTCGATGTCGACGGAGGTGCACGTGTTGAAGGCGTCGGGCGGGTATCAGGCGTTCAGCAAGCAGGTCGGGACGGTGTTGCACGAGACACCGCAGGGATTTGCGTTCGCGGTCGCTGGGACGAGCCGGCTGTTTGCGTTCAAGCGCACGGGGACGGGCACTCATACGACCGAGGTCCACGTCATCCAGCTCGACTGAGAGCGTGGCGACGATCTGCATTGAGCTTTGGGGTGGGTGCGACTACAACGCCGGCCCATGACCGCACTCGGCGCGCCCACGTTCGGCCTCGCAGGCCACGGCCTCCTCATCGCTCCTCGCTGCCCGTGCCGCGCGATGGTGACGACGGAGGGGCATCTCCTCCTGGTGCACGGCGTGCACGAGGTCGCGCGGTTCATCCCGGGCGAGGTGCCCGCGAGCGAGCCCGGGACGGACGTCGACGGTACGGTGCGCTTTGGCGCGCGTGGACCGATGTTGCTGCTCGAGAAGAATCTCGACGAGGTCTTCGCGCAGATCGACGTGGGTGTCGGCGAGTCGCCGTGGAGTGCGCTCGGGTGTGGGTTCGCGATCGAGCTGCCGGCAGACGTCGTGCTGCTCGGCGCGGCGCCCGACGATCCGGAGCCAGGCTTCGAGCTGCACGCGCAGGGCGGCAAGGACCACTTCATCCAGTTCCGTCGCGTCCGCGGGCCGGTGAACGTGAAGCCGGCGCCGTACCAGCAGCTGGCGTCGGAGTTCGTGTTCGACGCGGTCGAGCCCGACGGTCAGCGGCGCACGATTCGCGTGACGGAGCTCGGGTATCAGCAGGACGGCGTGCCGTGGCGACAGGCGGTCATGCAGGTGCCGGTCGGGGACAACGTCATGATCGTGACCGCGCAGGCGACCGAGACGCGCTACGAGCATTTGCTGAACGCCGCGAAGTGGGTCGCGGCGACGATGGGGCCGCTGGGCTAACCAACGGTTTGGATGTTCGGACGCGCTTCCGCAACTGGTGCCGCGCATCCACGAGGCGACGGCCGAGATCATCTGCGAATCCAACCTGCGCAAGGTCCTCGACCAGACCGAGGCTGTTGAGCACGTTTGCGATCGCACCGATTGTAACGGTCGCATTGCCCCGCTCGATCGCGCGGAGCGTCGGCCGCGACATCCCGGCGCGTTCAGCCACAGGTCCCGCCGGTAGCTGGCGGCGCATGCGCGCGAGTCGGATGTTCTGACCAAGACTCGCGATAATGCGGCCCACGCGAGGAAGGGGCTGATTGGTCGGACGCGGCATGGAAACTATTTTTGCCAGACATCGGCTTTAGTGGAAAGAATAGCTTCCGTCACACGATCCGACGTCACGCCTTGGCCCGTGGTACCAAACCCGCCATGAACGGGAACACGATGCTCGAACGCTGTGGGGAATGGGTCGGCGCGGCGGTCACGATGCCGTCGTACGTGACCGGGGAGGGACCGCCGTATCGCCCGGTCGTGATGTTGTGGATCGAGGTCGAGACGGGCTGGGTGCTCGGCACGAAGGTGGTGCACCCGGACGAAGCGCTCGGACGCGCGGCCGGGCTGTTTCACCTCGCGACACGCGAGCCCGCGATGGGGTCACCGCGGATGCCGACGAAGATCCGGATCGCGGATCCGACGCTCGCGACGGCAGTACGTGGCGCGGTCGGGGATGTCGAGCTCGTCATCGCGCCCACGCCGGAGATCGACGAGGTGGTCGCGGCGATGCACGATCACTTCACGCGAGACCACGGTCCCGAGGAGGACGATGGCACGTACATCGCACCCGACGCGGAGCCGAGTGACATCGGCGCGATGTTCTCCGCGGCGGCAGCGCTGTATCGCACGGCACCGTGGGACGCGCTCCCGAGCGACATGTTCGTGGCGATCGAGAGTCCCGGGCTTGGCACGGAGATCGGCGCGATGTGTGTCGTCGGCCAGATGGGGGAGTCGTACGGCTTCTCGCTGTTCCGGACGATCGCCGGCGCCGAGGAGTTCATGGGTGCGGTCGACGCGCGGCAGCGAGGACTGCAGGCGGCCCTCCCGCAGCACGTGATGTTCGGATTCGACGATCGCCGCGAGGTCCCGAAGTGGGCGCTCTCCGAGATCGCGAAGCACCGCTGGGAGGTCGCAGGTCCTCGTGCGTATCCAAGGCCCGTCATGGTCGACCCGGACATGGTGGCGCGCGGGCTGACGCGCGACGAGGTGCGCACGGTGACGGAGATCATGATCGCGCTCGCAGATCTGGTGACGGCGAAGCGCCAGGAGCTGCTCGCGATCGACGACGCGCTCCAGGCCGACGATCCGGAGGAGATCGTGGACGTGAGTCATCGCGCCGTGGTGAAGGTGCCCTGGGGGGAGACGGCGGTCACGTTGTCCGCACCGCTCCTGATCGATGTAGAGGACGATGACGAGCCAGGCGGAAGCGAACTGATCGATGCCTTCGAGAGGTCGACGGGCGGCGAGACGCATGCGGCCGCTGCGGAGATGCTGGCCGAGCATGTCGAGCGGTTCTTCGACATCCCGTTCGAGATGATGGAACCGGCCGACATGCAGGGCCTGCTACTCGAGGTGTTGCCGCGGCACCTCAGCGTCGAGGCCAGCGAGTGTGGCGAGCTCGTCGAGGCGCTGCGCGCGTTGCTCGCGTTTTGCGCCGCGGAGCTCGAGTCGGCTGAGTCCGCGGCGTGCCTGTCGGCGCTGACGCCCGCGCTTGCCGCGAAGTTCGAGCGCGCGATGCGCGATGACCGGAAGTTCGGGCCCGCGAAGACGATGATCATGGCGGGGATTCGCGCTGGCTACGATCTGTCGTCGCAGGAGGGGCTCGACGCATACATGGAGCACCTGGCGGCACGCGGCCCCGCGCCACGGAAGCCGAAGCCGAAAGCGAGCCCGAAGAAGCCCGCGGCCAGAGCGAAGGCAAAGGCCAAAGCGAAGGCTCAGAAGAAGCAGAAGAAGCGGAAGAAGCGCTGATCAGGCGACGTCGACGGCGATATCGCCGTCACGCATCACGACCTTCACCTCGCCCTTCGACTCGACACCGAAGCTGCCGAACGCGACGTCCTCGAGGTTGCGGGTGAGCGTCGACGCGAGGCCGCGTGCGCCGGTCTCGCGCTTGATCGCGTCGGTCACGATGTGATCGAGCACGGTCTCCTCGATGTCGAGCTCGAAGCCCTCCATCTTGAACTCGCGCGTCATCCTGGCGATCACGTCGGTGCGCAGGATGTCCTTGAGGGTGCCACCGTCGAGCGCCTTGAACGGCACGACGCGGGTGAAGCGGGCGACGAGCTCGGGGAGGAAGCCGTAGGACTGGAAGTTGGCGACGTTCTCGACCTGGTCGGCGGTGAAGTCGACCGCGATCGCCTCCGGGTCGGTGCCGTTGATCGCCTGGCCGCGGCCAAAGCCGATCGAGTCGCGCATCGCGCGGCGGTGGGCGATCTGCTGGAAGCCCGAGAAGGCGCCGGCGGCGATGAACGCGATGTCCGCCGTCGACATGACGACATGGTCGGCGTAGCTCGAGTGGGTCAGGTCGAGCGGCACGACGACCTCGGAGGCCTCGAGCATCTTCAGGAGCTCGCGCTGGACGCCCATGCCGGTGACGTCCTTGGTCGTGCCCGCGCCCGCGAAGATCGCGTTGTTCTGGCCGGACGCGATCTTGTCGAACTCGTCGAGGCAGACGATGCCGATGCTCGCCAGCATCGGGTTCTCGTCCGCGGTGTGGAGGAGCCGCGTCAGGATCGTCGACGGGTCCTGGCCGACGTAGCCGGTCTCCGAGTACGTGGTGATGTCGACGAGCGCGGTCGGCAGCTTGAGGATCTTGCCGAACAGGCTCTCGACCAGGAACGTCTTGCCCGAGCCGGTGGGACCGACGAACAGGAAGTTCGACTTGCGGGGCAGCTCGGCCCGGTCGACACCGTCGACGTAGATGCGCTTGATGCGCTTCACGTGGCGGTACGCCATGAGGCAGAGGGCACGACGTGCGTGTTCCTGGCCGCGGTACCCAAGCTCGTGGAGAGCCTGGAACATCGCCTGGGGCGATGGACACGGCAGCTCGCGCACGAACTTGATGAAGTGCTCCAGCCCCTGCTTACGGACCTTGCGGTTGGGCTCCATCCGTCGACGAATCGTAGCGCGACGCTGGGGGTTTGACCAATTGCCGTCTGGCGTGAGCTAATCGCCTTCGGTGTCCACCGAGAGCCTCGTGCGCCCGTTTCTCGATGCCGCCCCCGTGGCGGTCAGGCCGGTGCTCGAAGGAATCGCGGACCTGGATCGGCGACTCTGGTCACTGGTTGCTGAAGGGCGTGCGGCGTGGCCTGACCTGCTCGTGCAAGCCCGCGATCTGGTGGAGTTCGTGTCGCGGCAGCTGACGCCCGAGATGGCGGATGGGGCACTGGATGGGCTTCGGCCCGCGGACCTGTACCTGGCTTGCGCGTGCGCGAAAGGCTTGCCGGGCGCAATCAATGCGTTTGACCGCGACTACATGCGCGAGGTCGACATCGCGCTGGCACGGATGCGGATCGGGCCACCGCGGCTCAATGATGTGAAGCAGCTGGTACGCCAGCGGCTGTTCGTGGGGGGCGGGACGGCGGGGCAACCGACCAGCGCCGGCAAGATCAGCGAGTACGGCGGGCGCGGCGATCTGCGGCGGTGGGTGCGGAGCGTGGCAGTCCGGACGTGCCTGAACGAGCTGCGGAAGGGCAAGCGCGAGGTGCTCGTCGATGACGATCATCTGATCGCGCAGCACGCGATCACCGCGGACGATCCCGAAGTCGAGTACATGAAGCGGACGTACGCGTCCGAGTTCAAGGCGGCGTTCGCGCAGGCGCTGCAGGAGCTGGGGCCGCGCGAGCAGACGCTGCTGCGCTACCACCACGTCGACGGGCTCAACATCGACGAGATCGGCGCGATCTATCGCGTGCACCGCGTGACCGCGTTCCGGTGGATCGAGAAGGCCAAGGAGCAGCTCGTGAAGTCGACGCTCGAGATCCTGCGTGCGCGGCTGAAGCTGCCGGCCGACGAGCTCGACAGCGTGCTGCGCATGATCCGCAGCCAGATTCATCTGAGCCTCGTGCGGCACCTCGGTGGGCCGAAGGACAGCGTCGCCGAGGATGCGATCGAGCTGGATCCGTCGGAGATCGAAGAGGTCTAGATGAAGAAGGTCAGGGCGGCGGAGCTGGCGATCGCGGCGCTGGTGATCGCGGTGGTGGTGATGCTGATCGTGCCGGTGCCGCGGCCGCTGCTCGACGGGCTCTTGGCGCTGAACATCGGGGTCGCGGTCGCGCTGCTGATGGCATCGCTGTTCTCGCCGAACCCGCTCGGGTTTGGCTCGTTCCCGACGCTGCTGGTCGTCACGACGCTGTTTCGTGTCGGCCTCGAGGTCTCGACGACACGGCTCATCCTCGCCGATGCGGATGCGGGCAGCGTCGTTCACGCGTTTGGCTCGTCGGTCGTCGCCGGCAGCTTCGTCGTCGGCATCGTGGTGGTGGGGGTCCTCACGGTCGTGCAG
>JAEWJO010000110.1 GCA_023386455.1 Pseudomonadota bacterium
CATCTGGGCGACGCCGGTGTAGCGGGCCGACGTCAGCTGGACGAGGAGCGAGACGACGGTGATGACGATGCCGAGGACCGCGGCGGTCATCGCCGCGAGGCCGGCGACCGCGTCCGAGATGAGCCCGGGCTCGAACCGGACGTAGCGGCCCATGACGCTCTCGGCCGCTCCCGGGGCCCCGCCGGTGACAGCGTGGTCGAGGAGATAGACGCCCGCGAACGCGATCAGCGCGATCCCGCCGAGGATCGCCATCGGGACGAGCCAGAGGCGCAGCCCCATGCGATGCGGCTGCCTCTTCCGCTGTACCCATGGCGTCACGGGCAGACGATACCCGAAACTTTTGGTAGGGTCGCAGCTCCCAACAAGGAGTCGGTCTGTGAGCGAATCGTCTCTCGAAGAGCGTGGCAGAGCGCTCGAGAATCAGTTCTTCGACAAGGAGAACCAGAAGAAGATCGAAGCCCTGAAGAGCGCGGAGTCGGCGAAGCACACGCGCGACGATCTCCGCAAGGCATCGGGCATGACCGACGAAGCCGTCCTCGACAAGCTCGTCGAGCTCGGACTCCGCTCGAACACGATCGCCGCGCTTTCGCTCGTGCCCCTCATCGAGGTGGCGTGGGCCGACGGGGAGATCCAGGACAACGAGCGCACCGCGATCCTCCAGGGCGCGCACGGCAAGGGCCTCGAGCAGGGCACGGAGGGCTACGAGCTCCTCCAGGGCTGGCTCAAGCGCAAGCCGACGCCCGACCTGTTCGACGCGTGGCAGTCGTACATCAAGGCGCTCGCCAGCCAGCTCAACGACGAGCAGAACCGCCTGCTGAAGAACCAGATCGTCGGGTTCGCCAAGATGGTCGCCGCTGCGGCCGGAGGCTTCCTCGGCATCGGCCGTGTCTCGGCGACCGAGGAGAAGATCCTCGAGCGCATCGACGGCGCGTTCAAGCGCTGATGCGCCTCCTCGGCAAGACCGGGGTCAAGGTCTCGCGCGTCGCGCTCGGCGCGATGTCGTTCGGCGGCGACGCCGACGAGCACACCGCCGGTCAGATCTGGCGGGCCGCGCGCGAGGCCGGCATCAACTTCATCGACACGGCCGACGTCTACAACGAAGGTCGGTCCGAAGAATTCATCGGCCGGATCCTGCGCGGCAGCGGCGAGCGCGACGAGATCGTGCTCGCGACGAAGGCGTACTTCCCCGTCGGCAAGGACGTCAACGCACGCGGCACGTCGCGATATCACCTCGTCCGCGCGGTCGAGGCGAGCCTGCGGCGCCTGCAGACCGACCGGATCGACCTGTTCTATCTGCACCGGTTCGACGATGCGACCGATCTGACGGAGACGCTGCGCGCGCTCGACGACCTCGTCCGCGCGGGCAAGATCCTCTATCCGGCGTGCTCGAACTTCGCGGCATGGCAGGTCGCGCACGCGCTCGGCATCGCGGCCGTCCAGGGCTTCGCCCCGCTCGTCGCGATCCAGCCGATGTACAACCTCGTGAAGCGCACGGCCGAGATCGAGATCCTGCCGATGGCGAAGTCGCTCGGGATCGCGGTCGTCCCGTACAGCCCGACCGGCGGCGGCCTGCTCACCGGCAAGTACGGCGTCGCCGCTCGCCCCGAGCGAGGCCGCCTCGTCGATGTGAAGATGTACGAGACGCGGTACAGCCAGCCAGAGTCGTTCGCGATCGCCGAGCGCTTCACGCAGCTCGCGAAGGAGCTCGGGCAGTCGCCGGTGACGCTCGCCGCCGCGTGGGTCGCGAGCAACCCTGCCGTGACGAGCGTCCTCGTCGGCGGCCGCAACATCGAGCAGCTCGCACCCTCGTTCGCCGCGAACCAGCTCGAGCTCGATGCCGAGACGCGCGCGAGGATCAGCGCACTGTCACCGGAGCCGCCTCCTGCGACCGATCGCAACGAGGAGAAGACGGCGCACAACTACGGCAGTCGCTAGCCCCGCTCGTTCTCAGCCCGCGTACTTCAGGATCTTGAACTGGTACAGCAGGACGACGAGCGACGCGATCATCGCGACGAGTCCGAGCATCACCTGAAACGGCGCGATCTTCCGCGTCATCTCGAGTGCCTTCTGCTCCGCCGAGGACTCGCCCGGGATCCACTTGATGATCTGCGGCATGCCGAACAGCGCGCCGAGCAGCGCCGAGACCGCGATCATGCTGAGCAGCGCGGCGGCGGCCATCAGGTTCACCTTGAAGAAGTCGGTGAGGTAGCCGAGCATCCGGAAGAAGTTGATCACGCCGAGCGCGATCAGGCCGACGCCGATGAACGCCTGGTACGGCACGAGCTTGTCGATCAGCTGCTTCGCATCTGGCTTCTTCGACAGGATCAGCGCGGACGCTGCCAGGATACCGCCGAGAATCGCGACGATCGCATTTACGACAATCAATCCGTCCATGTGTCCCCCTGCGCGTGATGCGCGTGTGGAAGCGATCGTTCCACGCAGGGGATGAACAGATCAACTCGACGTTCGTCTTCAGTAAGCGTCGGCCATCATCATGTTCACGTGCGGCCGACCGCGGTATTTCCGTCGTGCGGCGGCCTTCAGCTCGTCGACGTGCGGGCCGGAGAGACGTGCGAGCTCGTCGGCCCAGCGGACGGCCTTCGCGGGATCGATGCTGCGCGCGGCGCGCGAGCCCCACAGCAGCAGCTGGCCGCGGCGGTAGCTCTCCGTCTCGTGCGTGAGGCCCGCCTCGATCTGAGCGACCGCACGCGCGAGATCGCCGCCCTCCATCGCGAGCCACGCCGCGGTCAGCCGCAGCGACGGATCGTCGGGCGCGGCGTCGATCGCGCGATCGATCGCGGCGCGCGTCGCCGACACATCGTGCGAGCCCTCGAACGCACGCGCGGCGTCGTACACGTGACGCGTCGCCTCGTCCTGCGCCGCGACGAGATCCTCGCGCACCGTCGCCGTGAAGCCGGACGTGCCGGTCGCTCCGAGCTCCCAGCCGCCGGCCGGACCGTCCCACGACCACGCGACGTCGGCCCACCTGCCCTCGCAGCACGGCGCGCGATCGACGCCGACGAGCGCACGCCGCTTGCTCGGCATCACGACCGCGCAGTGGACGTTCGTCGGCTGCGCCGGGATGCCACCGAGCCGGCGCGTCTGTGCGGGCGCGTCGACGTCGTGACGATCGCCCATGAACCGCGCCAGCATCTCGGCCGTCAGCGGCGCGGTGCGAGCATCTACCAGCGTGCGCAGGCGGCGCTCGCGGCGCTCCGAGTGCAGCGCCCACGCGGCCGAGGCCGCGATCTGGCCACCCTGCATCGGCTGCGACCGGTAGCGGTTCGCGCACACGAGGTAGCTCGCGCCGGGCGCCGGACGCACGACCTCGAGGTTCGGCCCCGCGATCTCGAGCACGCACGCCGCCTTCTCGCGCGCCGAGCCGACCGCGATGCCCCATGTCGACGACACGGGACGTTCGCGCGCGATCCGGATCGCGTCCTCGAGCGACTCCGCGCGGCGCGCGATGTCGTGAACGACGTCGAGGATCATCGCGCCGCCCCACGTCGCGCCGGTGTGCCAGCGCGTGTGCGGCGCGAGCACGAGCCCGGCCTCGTTGACGACCGTGACGACCGGCGTGTCGGCACCGCGCGTCGCGAAGAAGCCGTAGCGCTGGCCGACCTCGGGCACGCACACGACGAACGCGGGCGCCGCGTCCCACACGCCGACGCCGGGGAAGTCGAAGTTGCGCGAGAACAGCAGCTCGCCGTCCTCGGTCGCATCGCCCCACGCGACGACCGTCGAGCACGCCGGGATCGCCGCGGCCGCGACGCGCGGCGACAGCGGGTTCGCGAACGGCCCGAGCTTGGCGCGCGCGGCGACCGACACCACGTTCTGCAGCGTGTCCATCGTCGCCATGGTGCGGACGACATCCGGCGGCGCGCCGGCCGCGACGGCGAACGCGCGCGACCGCGCGAGCAGCTCGGCGGGCCGCTCCTTCGCGAGCCGGTT
>JAEWJO010000138.1 GCA_023386455.1 Pseudomonadota bacterium
TCAGCAGTCCCTTCAGCAGTCCCTTCAGCAGTCCCTCAGCAGTCCCTTCAGCAGTCCCTTCAGCAGTCGATTCAGCAGTCCCAGCAGTTGCTTCAGCAATCGTTTCAGGCCTCGCTCCAGGAGGCCATCCGGCACGTGATGGTGCTGATCAGGGACGTCGCGCTCGACGTCGCCAGCCTTCGCGTGGAAATGAAGACCGAGATCGCGCGGCACGTCGGCGCTGCCAACGAAGAGATGCGGGGCTGGCTGAACCAGCATGCGGAGGACATGCGGGCTCTCGTGGCGAGCGAGGCCACGAAGCGCAGCGAGCTGCGACAGGAGCTCGAGGCCCACCGCGACGACGCGTCGGTGCACCGGGCGCCGCGCCGCCGGGCGCGCTGACTCCCGATACCGGGATCTACGGACAGCGCCCCGCGCGGCCGGATGCTAGTTTCCTTCGTGACCCGCGTGGCCACGATTCTCGACGAAGAACGCGCATTCACCGCCGGGACCGCGCGCGCGAAGCTCGAGCTGATCGATGCGTACGCGCCGCGCGTCGAGGCGATCTGGCGCGAGCTCGAGGCGCGCGCGAAGCCGAGCTACTTCCTCACGTGGGGCTGGATGGAGAACTGGCTCGCGTGCCTGCCGAAGAGCGACGCGCCCCAGCTCGCGGTCGTCTCGCGCGGCGGCAAGACGCTCGCGGCATGTTTCCTCGGCCGCCGCCGGCTGCGGCGCCACGCGATCATCTCGAGCCGCGCGCTGTTCGTGAACAACACGGGCCTCGACGCGTTCGACGAGCTGTGCCTCGAGCACAACCAGCTGCTGACCGACGGCGCGGGCGCGCTCGCGACGCTCGTCAACGCGCTGCCCCCGACGTGGGACGAGCTGTACGTGCCCGCCGCCGACGCGACGCTGTTCGGCGCGCTCGTGACATCGCCCCCACCGGGCACGCGCGTGAAGATCGATCGCGAGGTCGCAAACTACCACGTCGATCTCGCGAAGGTGCGCGCGAGCAAGGACGGCTACCTGCCGCTGCTCGGCAGCTCGACGCGCGCGCAGATGCGCAAGGCGCAGCGACAGGCCGGCGAGCTGACGTTCGAGATCGCAGCCGACGAGAAGCAGGCGCTCGACATCTACGACGAGATGGTCGCGCTCCATCAGCGGTCGTGGAAGGCGCGAGGCCAGCCCGGTGCGTTCGCCGATCCGTGGTTCGACAGGTTTCACCGCCGCCTGATCGCGGGGCGGTTCCGGTTCGGCGAGCTGCAGCTGCTGCGGCTGCACGCGAAGGACATGACGCTCGGCTGCCTCTACAACTTCGTCGCCGCGGGCCGCGTACTGTTCTACCAGTGCGGCTTCGGCACGCCTGCCGACAAGCACGTGCGCCCGGGCTACCTCTGCCACGCATACGCGATCGAGCACTGCGCGAAGCAGGGGCTCGCGATCTACGACCTGCTCGGAGGGGACGCGCGCTACAAGAAGAGCCTCGCGACCGACGAGACCCGGCTCGTGTGGGGACGCGTGCAGAAGAAGCGGCTCGTGTTCTCGCTCGAGGATCGCGCGCGAGACTGGATCCGCCAGCGCCGCGGCAAGCAGATCGAAGCGGTGAAGGCGGAGGGCGGAAGGGCCGACGACGAACCGAGCTCGTAGCTCGATCTAGCCGGGACCTTCGTTGAGCGCGCGATCGATCTTCGTCTTCAGCTCGACGTAGCGGCGCAAGAAGTCGTAGTGCTTCTCGCGGAACGCCTGCGTGTAGCGGCGCTCGCGCGCCTTCGCGCGCCAGGCCTCGGCGAGCTCGTCCATCCGGGCGATCAGCTGCTTCGCGTCGGTGAACGGCTTCAGGATCGTGCGCGTGCCGGCCGTCTCGACGAGCTCGACGCGTCCGTTGTCCGACGGTCCGAGGAACGTCAGGACGACGGTGTCGGGGTGCTGGTTGCGGATCGTGCGCGCGATCGTCCTCGCGGGGAGGTCCGAGATGTCCTCGGCGACCATCGCGTAGTGAAACGTGCCGGCGCTGACGCGATCGAGCGCCTCGCCGCCGGACGTCGCGTGGGTGAACCGGAAGCCCTTCGGGTTGGCCTCCATCATCGACGAGACGAAGTCATCGACCTCGTCGACGACCAGCACGCTGAGGTCGTCCATGTTGATCATGCGCGACTCGTCGCGGCCGGCGACCTTGTCGCCGAGATCGATCGCGCGGCGCTCGGCCTCCATGAATCGCTTCAGGAACTCCTCGTGCACCGAGCGGACCTCGCCGAGCACGCTGTCGACCTCGCGCTTGCCGACGGAGCGTCCGGCGGCGTCGAGGACGCGATCCTTCAGGTACGCGACCGAGTCGGGAGACTTGAGGATCAGATCGACCGCGCCGGCGCGCACCGCGTCGACGGCGTCGTCGTAAGACCGGCGCGGCGTCATCGCGATCACCATCGTGGTCGGCGAGCGGCGCTTGATCTCCCGGATCGTCTCGATGCCGTCGCGCGGCGAGAGCGTGTCGATGTCGACGAGCGCGACCGAGAAGAACTGGCGATCGACCAGCGCGAGCGCGCGCTCGGCGTCCGGGACGCACGTGACGTGGAGGCTCGCCTCGGAGAGGAGCTGCGCGATGCCGTCGTGGACGCGCGTGTCGGCGTCGAGCACGAGCACCTCGACACCGACGAGCGCGGCGTGCTGGCCGGAAGCGGCGGCGCGATAGGAACCAGAGTCAGTCATGGCGTCACGGGTAGTTGAACGGTCTCACAAAGTTGAGCGCGGAGCCCGGATGTGGCGAAAGGGACCAGCCGCTGATCGTCGCGACGATGCACTGGCCGAGCGCGGTGTTTCCGGTCGAGTTCTCGACGGCGGCGGCATTGGCGACGCGGCCGTCGGCGAGCACCTGAAACGCGACCTGGATCTTGCCGCGGACGTCGGCGCCCCCGGTGCAGCGATCGAACGCGGCCTTGCTCTTGTTGTAGAGCTTGTCGATCTCCTGCTCGGTCGACAGCGCAGGCGCCGGGGCAGGCGTCGGCGGCGCAGGTGCAGGTGCAGGTGCAGGTGCAGGTGCAGGTGCAGGTGCAGG
>JAEWJO010000212.1 GCA_023386455.1 Pseudomonadota bacterium
GTCGGGCGGTGGCTCGTCCGGCGGTGGCTCCTCGGGCGGTGGCTCCTCGGGCGGTGGCTCGACCGCGTCGACGGTCCCGACCGCGCCGACGGCGCCCACGGACACCGCCGACACGACCGGGTGCAACGGCAAGAACGACGGCACCGGTCAGGGTAAGTGCAAGGGTCACAAGAAGAAGTGACCGCGCCTGCCGCGCGCGCCCGTCAGGGACGACAGGACGCGACGACGACCGTATCCGGGGCCGGCGTGCTCGCGCGCTGCACGACGAGCCGCAGGTGCGAGCCCGCGGTGCACGCGGCCGTGTCGGTGACGAGCTCGTAGCACGGCTTGTTCGTCGAGCTCGCGCCGCCATTGCACGCGGGCAGCTCGACCGTCGACGTGCCGGCCACGTCGCGCACGATGCAATCGGCCGGCTGCGCGATCGGCCGCGTCAGGCACGTGTCGCCGACGAGGCCGCGGACCTGACGGGCGAGGTCGACGAGCGGCGTCGAGAGATCCGCATTGCACACGCTCGCGAACGCGCGCCGCTCGAACTGGTTCGCGAGCTCGACGATGCGGACCGCGGGGTCCGCGACCTCCGAGCCATTCGGGCCGCTGTACTGGCACGAGTGAGCGACCGCAGGAATGCCCGTGCTGCTGCCGGGAGGAATGCGTAGCTCGACCGAGAACGGCGTGGGGTCACCGATCAGCGCGGCGAACATCACGTCGTTCGGGTTGGCCTTGAGGCCCCGGAAGAACGTCGCATAGGGCGCGACCGGCATGAGGTAGGACGACGCCTCGTTCGACCGACACTGGCCCTTGGTCCCGATCTGGTTCATCTCGTCGGGGGTCGTTCCTCCGACGCCACACGTGACGCCAAACCGGGTGCACCGGAACGACTGGAGCGGGCCGAGCGTCGCCGAGTCGGGCCCGAACATCGTCGAGTGCGAGATCGAGCAGTCGTCCTCGTCGGTCATCATGATGATCGCGAGCGACGCGTTCGGCCGGAGGAAGCCCGCGTTGGCCGGGTTGTTGTCGAGCGCGCGCTTCGCGGCCTCGATCGGCTGC
Organism: Pseudomonadota bacterium; assembly: GCA_023386455.1. Taxonomy (GTDB): domain Bacteria; phylum Myxococcota_A; class Polyangia; order Haliangiales; family Haliangiaceae; genus JABFXX01. The sequence continues at coordinate 1,048 of JAEWJO010000212.1, forward strand.
TCGAAGCCGCAGCCGTTGGCGCCGACCGACGCGAGCGCCGCAAACGCGCTCTCGAGCGAGCCGGTGAAGTTCTGCGTCCGCGAGGTCGCCGAGTCCCGGATGTCGCTGATGAAGTTGCCCTGGACGGTGGAGCTCGTGTTCTGCAGGTTGCCCGCCTTGCCATTGCCCACGCAGCCGCCCGGACCCGAACCGACCGACGGGCCGGGCGATGCGTCCTGCGCGCCCTTCGTCCCGAGGTCCGGCGTGACGACGCCGATGTGGATGTTCGGAAGCCCGCCGGGGAGGCCGTTCAGCTCGTTGATGAACGCGGGAAATGCGTTCTTGAGGTTCGTCTGCTTGTCGAGCGTGCTCGGCGAATCGTCGATGACGAACAGCATGTCGACATCGAGGTTCGCGACGACCGGGACGCGCGCGACCTCGACGCGTCCATCGGACATCGCGTCGCCGGTCACCGCGGCATCGTCGTCGACCGCGCAACAGTCGTCATCGCCACAGCTCGCGAGCAGAGCAACCAGGACACCACAGCAGGCACCGCGCATGCGCCGACTCTAGTCGCTCGCGCGCGCCGATGGAGACGCCGAGATGGGCCAGCGTGCGACTGCGCACGCGGGGTGGCGATCTACAGCAAGGGCAGGAGCGCGGTGAGGACCCCGAGCGCGACGAGGCTGTACTGGAACCGGCGGCACACGAGCTGCGTGCGCGACAGGCCGGTGATCATGACGAGCGCGGCGGCGGCGCGGCGCGCGGACAGAAGACCTGGAACGATCGCCGCGAGCGAGCCGAGCGCTGCGATGCGACCGGGCCACAGCTCGACGCCGCCGAAGAACGCGCGCGGCCAGATCGTGGGCAGCAACATCAGCTCGGCGATCACGATCACCGCGATCGCCCAGCGCTGGCCGGCGAGCAGCGCGACCGCGCTGACGGCGAGTGTCGACGCGACCTCGGGACCGTGCCAGCTGGACTGCGCGAGCGGCAGCGCGCACATCGCCGCGACGAGGCCGGTGACACCGAGCCAGAGGTCACTGCGCTGCCTGCGCGACCGCGAGAGCTGCCTGCGAATCAGTCCGTCGGACGAAACGACATCCGCCATACACTCAAATGTAATGCATCGGTGACAGTTGTCCAAGACTTGTCACCATGTAATTACAATTGCAATGGTCTATGACCGCGAAATCGTGGGGCTTTGACCGCTGTGCGGGATCGCTCGACCTCGATCGTTACGATGTGTCGTGTCATGCTCCGCGCATGTCTCCTGCGGTGGCGATCCTGATCAAGCTGGGCATCCGGCTCGTCGTGTTCACGGGCGTCTTCTGGGTCGCTGCGAGGAAGCACGAGAAGATCGTCTTCGAGAAGAAGTGGGCGACGCCGCTCGTCGCGCTCGTGTTCGCGGTGCTGAACACGGCGCTCTACTGGGCGCTGAAGCCGCTCTTGAACCTCGCGACTCTCGGCGTCGCCGGCTTCGCGATGCCGCTCGTGATCAACGGCGGCCTCCTCTACGCGACGGTGAAGATCTTCCAGAAGCGCTCGTGGTTCCGCATCGACGGGGTCTTCGCCGGGCTGTGGATGGCCATCTTCCTGACGCTCGCGCACGGCGTGCTCTGGCTCGGCGTCGATTACATCCCGGCGCACGTCTAGGCGACGCGCTAGTCGGCGACTTCGCGAAGCTTGCGCAGCATCTCGCGCGCCTCGTCGCACCGACCGGCCGCATCCTTCAGCGACTGCCGGATCAGCTCGAAGCTCGCGCGCGGCAGCGTGTTCGAGAACTGCTCGAACTCGCCCTCGGCTGCCATCACCTCGATGCGCAGGCTCGACATCAGATCGTTCAGCGACGCGGTCGCCTCGGCGGTCATCGCCGCGATCTCGAGCGCGCGCTTCACCTTGATGCTGCCGGCCTCGACCTTCAGCGACGTCTCGGCCTTGTCGAGCCGGTTCTTCAGGTTGTCGCGCTCGATCTCCATCATGGACAGATCGTTCTCGAGATCCTCCATGCGGCGCGCGGTGTCCTGGTTGAACTTCTGGCTGCGGTAGACACGAAGCTCGGTCTGGAGCTGCTCGACGCGGCGGCGCAGGACGCGGATCTCGACGTCGGTCTCGTTGCTCTGCGGTGCGATCGCCGCCATCGCCGCGCCCGGTGCGGGCGACTGCGGAAGCTGGTTCGGGTTGATCGCGGCGACGTGGCCGGTCGGCCCCGCGGGCGCCGTGGCGCCCATCCCCGGATGCTGCATCATCGGCGACGGACCCGATGGCTGCGGTGCGGCGGCGCCGACCTGCTGCTGGTCGACGTAGCGGAGCCAGAGAGATCCGCAGCGGACCGCGTCGCCGTGCTTGAACAGGTGCGACTGGACTCGCTGCTCCTGGAAGTACACGCCGTTTGCCGAGGACAGATCCTCGAGCACGTAGCCGCCACCGCCCCAAAAAATTCTCGCATGGTGGCGAGAGACCATCGCGTCGTCGGTGCGGATCGCGCAGTCCATGGCTCTGCCGACCTTGATCTCTGCCGAGGTGAGGTCGAGCGAGCCCTCGATGCCCTGCGCATCACGCCAGAGAAGTCGTGGCACGTCCCCGAAAAGGTACGTGAACGGCGGAGCTTCCACAAGAATTGCTCCCTGGGATCAGCCCTGCATGGTAAGTGAGCCGCATGTGCGGGGTGTTCGGCATCCATGGTCATGACGAGGCGGCCAACATCGCCTACCTGGGCATGCATGCCCTCCAACACCGCGGGCAGGAGTCCGCCGGGCTCGTCGCTGCCGACGAGGGCAAGCTCCGGCGCCACGTCGCCATGGGCCTGGTCTCCGACGCGTTCAACCGCGACGTCCTGGCCAAGCTGCCGGGATCGACCGCGATCGGACACGTCCGGTACTCGACGGCCGGCAGCTCCGAGCTGCGCAACGCCCAGCCGTTCCTGTTCGAGTACGCCGGCGGGTCGATCGCGATCGCTCACAACGGCAACCTGGTGAACGCCACCGAGCTCCGCGCCGAGCTCGAGGCCCAGGGATCTCTCTTTCAGACCAACAGCGACACCGAGGTGATCGTCCACCTCATGGCGAAGGCGCGCGAGCCCGATGTGCTCGGCAAGCTGATGTCGGCGCTGAAGCGAGTCCGCGGCGCGTACTCGCTCGTCATCCTCGCGACCGACGGGCCGACGTCCAAGCTGATCGGCGTGCGCGACCCGAACGGGTTCCGCCCCCTCGTGATCGGCCGGCTGAAGGACGCTTACGTCCTGTCGAGCGAGACCTGCTCGTTCGACCTGATCGAGGGCGATCTCCTCCGCGAGGTCGAGCCCGGCGAGATCGTCGTCGTCGAGAAGGGCGGCATGACGACGCATCGCCTGCCGCTCGACGCGACGTCGACGACGTTCTGCGTGTTCGAGCACGTCTACTTCGCGCGTCCCGACTCGCTGGTGAACGGCAAGAGCGTGTACCGATCGCGCGAGAAGATGGGCCGCCGGCTCGCGCAGGAGGCGCCCGTCGAGGCCGACGTCGTCATCCCGGTGCCGGACTCCGGCGTGCCCGCGGCGATCGGCTACTCCAAGGAGAGCGGCATCCCGTTCGAGATGGGGCTCATCCGCAGCCACTACGTCGGCCGCACGTTCATCGAGCCGCAGGACTCCATCCGCCACTTCGGCGTCCGCCTGAAGCTGTCGCCGGTGCGCTCGATCGTCGACGGCAAGCGCGTGGTCGTCGTCGACGACTCGCTCGTCCGCGGCACGACGTCGCGCAAGATCGTCAAGATGCTGAGGTCCGCGGGCGCCAAGGAAGTGCACCTGCGGATCAGCGCACCGCCGACGACGCACCCCTGCTACTACGGCATCGACACGCCGACCCGCTCCGAGCTCGTCGCGGCCTCGCACTCGGTCGACGAGATCAACACCTACGTCACGAGCGACACGCTGTCGTACCTCTCGCACGAGGGCATGATGCAGGCCGTCGCGGGCGAGGGGACCGGCAAGGGCTACTGCTCTGCATGCTTCACCGGCAAGTACCCGGTCGCGCTCGGTCAGGGCGCCGACCTTGTCACTCTCCGTCGGGCCAGGGTATAGAGACGCCGATATGGCGATCGATGGAACGGATGTGCGCGCGGTTCGCGCGCAACTGCAGGAGCTCTCCGGCAAGGTGCCCGAGCTCCGGAGGTTGCTTTGACGTCGACCACAAGCGCCTGAAGATCGAGGAGCTCGACTCCATCGCAGCGCGCCCGAACTTCTGGGACGACCAGAAGAAGGCGCAGACGCTGCTTCGCGACAAGAAGCAGCTCGAGCAGGTGGTGACGAGCTGGGACGCGCAGGTTCGCGCGCTGTCCGATGCCGAGGTACTGCTCGAGCTCGCCGAGGAAGCGAGCGACGAGGACTCGGCGAAGGAAGCGGAAGGCCACGTGAGCGCCATCCGCAAGCAGCTCGACGACCTCGAGTTCAAGCGCATGCTGTCGGGCGAGCTCGACGGCGGCGGCGCGATCGTCCAGATCACGAGCGGCGCCGGTGGCGTCGATGCGAGCGACTGGGCGCAGATGCTGATGCGGATGCTGATCCGCTACTGCGACCGCAAGGGCTGGAAGGCCGAGATCGTCGAGGAGATGCCGGCCGAGGAAGCGGGCATCAAGCAGGCGACGTTCATCGTCACCGGCGACTACGCGTACGGCCTGCTCAAGGCCGAGAACGGCGTGCACCGCCTCGTGCGAGTGTCGCCGTTCGACGCGAACGGCCGCCGGCAGACGTCGTTCGCGGCGGTCACCGTCACGGCCGACATCGACGACGACATCGAGGTCCAGGTCAACGATGCCGACCTGCGCATCGACACGTATCGCGCGGGCGGCGCCGGCGGCCAGCACGTCAACAAGACCGACTCGGCGGTGCGCATCACGCACCTTCCGACCGGCATCGTCGTGCAGTGTCAGAACGAGCGCAGCCAGCACGCGAACAAGGACCGCGCGTTCAAGATGCTGCGCGCGAAGCTCTACGACTACGAGATCGCGAAGCGCGAGGCGAAGGCGGCGGAGGATGCCAAGGCGCGCCTCAAGATCGAGTGGGGCTCGCAGATCCGCAGCTACGTGCTGTTCCCGTACCAGCAGGTCAACGACCACCGCACCGAGGTGAAGACCTCGGATGTCGACGGCGTGCTCGATGGCGACCTCGACGATCTGATCCGCACGTTCCTGCTGCAGGCAGCGAACGGCGCGAAGAACTGAGCTAGCGCGGTTCGCCGCGCTCGATCGCCGCGAGCAGCGCCGCGGTCGTGTGGTTGCTGCCCTCGAACCGCTTCGTGCCGATGAAGATCGTCGGGAAGCCCTCGAGGCCGGCGGCCCGCGCGTCGGCGATATCGCCCTCGATCCGCGCGCGCAGCTCCGGGCTCGCGAACGTCTCGCGATACTTCATCACGTCGCAGCCGAGGCCGACCGCGAGCGCCTCGCAGCCAGCGGGCGTCAGCGATTCCGGCGGTGCCGCGAACAGCGCCTTCGCCATCGCCTCGCCGTGACCCTGCGCGTCGGCCGCGCACCACGCCATCGCCGCCGGCACCGCGTGCGCGTGACTCGGTAGCGGCACCATGCGGCGGACGATTCGGACCTTGCGCTTGGTCTTGCCGAGCGCCTCGGTGAGCTTCTTGTCGAGCGCACGACAGAACGGGCACTCGAAGTCGACGTACTCGACGATCGTGACCATGCCCGGGCGTTGCTCCGCCATCACCGACGGCGGCGCGGTCGCCGGCATGTCGCGGAACTCGGCGTGCGTCCACAGGCCGAGCGAGAGCACGACGAGGGCGACCGCCGGCAGGATCGCGCTCGAGCGCCACGTGAAGCGCATCGTCGCCGCGCCGGCGAGCACGGCGATCGCCGAGACGATGCCCGCCGGGTCGGCGACCATGCAGAGCTTGCACCACGAGCCGATCACCGCGCCCTGCAGGACGATCAGGCCGACCGCGCTGCCGCCGCCGAGCGCGGCGAGGACCTTGCGCAGGCGAGGGCGGGCGATGAACGCGAGCGCGATCATCGTCGCGAAGTACGCGATGCCGATCACCGGCAGCGGGATGCCGAGCGGATGCGACCACGCCGACGCGCGCACGGTCGCGCAGCCACTCTCCGCGCAGAACGTCGGCACCGTGCCGACGTAATCGACGAGGCTCGCGATCGACGCGCCGAGCCCGATCACGGCGGCGGCGAGCGCGAGGAGGTCGAGGATCCGCTTCCCCATGGAACGAACAACCTACCGCGGTCGTGGGGGAATTCCAGCCGCGTGGCGGTCTCTGCGAGGACTTTGCAGGCCCTCGGGCGGGACCTACTGCTTCTCGCCGGTGAAGCCGGTCATGAACTTGATCTCGGCGCCGACGAGCACCGCATGCGTCGCACCGTCCATCTGGCCGGCGAACAGGCACGCGCCCGCGTAGCCGACCGTGACGAGGCCGGCGCTCATGCCGGTCGACTCCCAGTCGACGCCCTTCTCGCCGACGTTGTCGAGGTCGGCGTCGGCGACCGAGTAGCCGAGCATCGCGCAGTTGATCCCGTTCGTGACGATGCCGCCGCCGAGGTAGAGGCGGAACGTGTCGCCGGTCTCGCCGATCACGCCGAACGTCTCGCGCGTGGCGACGGTCACGCCGCCGTCGCACACGAGATCGCAGTTCGGGTTGCTCGTCCCGGCGCCGCACGTGCCGGGCGCCGGCTTCATCATCTCGCCCATGCACGCCTGCTGCGGCAGGTTGACGATCATCTGGTGCTGCTTCATCACGTCGCGCTGCTCGATCACGACGCGCGCCGGCCAGGCCTCGCTCGGGCACACGATGTCGGGGCGCGCGCAGTCGAGGTCGAACGTGTACGGCTTGCCGTTGTGGTTGATCGTGAAGCTGCCGCCGCCGGCGCCGATCTCGGAGTGATAGACCGAGGCGCCGATCTTCACCTCGATGCCGATCATGTCGTCGTACGCGATCGACCACGTGCCGCGCACGTCGGGCGCGGGTGACGACGAGCCGGCGGCGCAGCCGTCGCCCTGGGCGCCCATGACGAAGGGGAGGGTGGGGAGGGTGAGCAGGGCGAGGCGAAGCGTCTTGAGCATGGCAGGCCCTATTTCAAGGGCCGGACCACTCGCGGATCGTCGGAACCGACGACATTGCAGGGACTTGCGGTGTCGGTTCTGGCGACTCGGGCGCCGTGAACTCGCGGTTACGAGGGAGACCTCGACGTCAGTTTTTCGGCGGCGCGTCGACCGCGGCGAGCGCGGCCTTCGCCTTCGACAGGCTCTCCACCGACCGCTGGCCCTCGGGCAGCGACTCCCACTGCTTCACGACCTCGGCGCGGAACTTCTTCTCGGTGTCCTTGTCGCCCGCGGCCGCCGCGATCTCGGCGCGCTGGGTCAGGACCCGCGCCTTGCGCGGACCGTACGCGAGCGCGATCGCCTTGTCGGTCCAGGTCGCGGCCTCCGGCAGCTTGCCCGCCTTGAGATAGAGCCAGCCGAGGCGCGCCGGCGGGTCGTACTCCTTCGGCAGCTGGGCGGCGAGCGCCTCGTAGTCGGCGACGAGCTCGAGCGGCTTGCCGAGGTACGCGTAGATGTCGGCGCGCGGCCAGATGAACGTCATCTTCTCGAACGGGGTCTTTGCCGCCGCGGTCGCGTCGTCGACGATCTTCTTCGCGCGCTCCGCGGTCGCCTTCGCCGCGGGCTTCTTGCCGAGCTCGTCCTGGGCGTCGCGCAGGTAGCCGAGTGCCTCGACGCGGTCGTCGACCGAGAGCGGGGCCTCCTTGTCGTCGAGCACGGCCGCGAGGCGCTTCACGGCGTCCTCGCGCAGCTTCGTGGTGCGGGCGGTCGCGCTCTTTTCATCGCCGGCGAGCTCGCCCGCGCACTGGAACGCGGTCGCCCAGAAGTTCGTCGCGATCGCGGTGTGGCCGACCTGCGGCATGTACTGCTCGCTGACGTCGACGCAGCCCTTCGTGTCGCCGCGCTTCTGCTTCGTCATCTGCAGCGTGTAGATCGCCTCCTGCCGGCGGACCCACGCGGTCGGCGCGGTCTCGAGCGCGGCGACGAGCTCGGACTCGGCGCTCTCGAGGTCGCCCTTCGCGAGCGCGCGCTGGGCGGTCGTCAGGTGCGCGTCGCCGGCGTCGGTCCCGCCGATCAGCGCACGCGAGCCCGCGTCGAGAAACTCCTGGAACTGGGCGACCGTCGCGGCGCCGACGAAGCGCGACAGCACGACCTCGTCCGGACCGATCACGTAGAACGTCGGCATCGCCGAGCGCGACAGCGTGCCGACCGCGGCCGCGTTCTCCTCGCGGTCGGTGTCGAGCGCGAGCCAGACGTACTTGTCCGCCAGCGGCTTGAACGCGTCGTCCATGAAGACGGTCGTCTGCATCGAGATGCACGTGTGGCACCACGGTGCCCACATATCGATCACGAGCGGCTTGTTCTTCTCCTTGGCGCAGGCGAGCGCGCTCGCGTAGTCGTCCTCGAACCACGCGATCGGGCCCTTGGCGACGGCCTTGCCGCAGGTGCTGGCGACCTTGGCGGGGACGGCCGAGCCGCCTCCGGAGGCCTCCTTCTTCGGGGTGGGCTTGTCGCCCTTGCACGCGGCGACCAGGACGCAGACGACGAGGGCGAGCCGAAGCATGTCCGCGTGATAGCACAGGTGGTAAGGTCCGCCGCCATGTCCGAAACCCCCGAGTCCACGCTCGACCGGATCATCGGCGAGCGTCGCGACAAAGCGGCCGCTCTCCGCGCTTCCGGCTCCGATCCGTATCGCAACGACGTCGGTCCGACGACGACGCTCCACGCCGTCCGCACCCGCTACGAGGGCACCAAGCCCGAGGCGCCTCCGGCCGGCAAGGGGATCCAGACGATCGACGGCGAGACGCTGCGCGTCGCCGGCCGCGTGATGACGAAGCGCGGGATGGGCAAGACCGTGTTCGCGCCGATCCGCGACACGACCGGCGATCTGCAGCTGTTCATCAACGTCGAGCACCTCGACCCGAACGACTTCGCCAACGTGCTGCCGCGTCTCGACGCCGGCGACATCGTCGCCGCCGAGGGACCGGCGTTCTGGACCAAGACCGGCGAGCTGTCGATCCTCGCGAAGCGGCTGTGGCTCGTCACGAAGTCCCTGCGGCCGCTGCCCGACAAGTGGCACGGCCTCACCGACGTCGAGCAGCGCTACCGCCAGCGCTACGTCGATCTCGCGGTCGCGCCCGAGGTTCGCGAGGTGTTCCGCAAGCGCTCGGCGATCGTGCGCGGCATCCGGCAGTTCCTCGACGCGCGCCAGTTCCTCGAGGTCGAGACGCCGATGATGCACCCGATCATCGGCGGCGCCGCGGCACGTCCGTTCATCACGCACCACAACGCGCTCGACATGAAGCTCTACATGCGCATCGCGCCGGAGCTGTACCTGAAGCGCCTCGTGGTCGGTGGATTCGAGCGGGTTTACGAGATCAACCGCAACTTCCGCAACGAAGGGTTGTCGCGTCAACACAACCCCGAGTTCACGATGCTCGAGTTCTACCAGGCGTACGCGACGTACACCGATCTGATGGACCTCACCGAGGCCATGGTCGGCGAGCTCGCGCGCGACGTGAACGGCACGACGAAGGTCGTCTGGGACGGCACCGAGGTCGAGCTCGCCGCCCCGTGGCGCCGGCTGTCAATCCAGGACGCGGTCCGCGATCTCGGTCACGTCGGCGAGGCATCCCGCGTGTTCACGGATCCGGCGTTTGCCGCGGAGACCGCGATCTCGCTCGGAATCTCCCCGGCCGAGGTCGCCCGCGCGCTGCTCGAGGGCGTGCCGCAGGGGGCGCTCGAGCAGTCGGCCGAGGATCTCGTGACCGAGTTCAAGGACCCGGGGGCGCGGCCCACGGTGGCGGCACGCATGATCGAGCGCTATCCCAACGAGGAGGAAGGCCGCGTGCGCGCCGGACATATCGGGTATCTCGTGTTCGAGGCGACCGCCGAGGCCAAGCTCGTGCAGCCGACGTTCCTCACGCAGTTCCCGCTCGCGGTGTCACCGCTCGCCCGCAAGAACGACAAGGACCCGTCGTTCTGTGACCGGTTCGAGCTGTTCGTCTGCGGCAAGGAGATCGCGAACGGCTTCTCCGAGCTGAACGATCCGGACGACCAGCGCTCGCGCTTCAAGGCGCAGCTCGTCGCGAAGGCGACCGGCGCCGCCGAGACGATGGACTACGACGAGGACTACTGCCGTGCGCTCGAGATCGGGATGCCGCCGGCGGCAGGCGAGGGCATCGGCATCGATCGCCTGACGATGATGCTGACCGGCCAGTCGTCGATTCGCGACGTGATCCTGTTCCCGCTGATGCGAGCCGAGTAACGGAGGAAATTGTAGTGGACGACCGCGACGAACGAGACGACGAGCCGACCCGGCGCAAGAACGCGACGCGGCAGGTCGCGTTCGGCGTCGGCGGCATGGTGCTCTCCGCGGCGATCTTCGTGGTGGGCGCGAGCGACGAGAGCGCGGTCTGGCTCCGGTGGCTGAGCGTCCTGTCGACGATCCCGTTTCTGTTCTCGCTGCTGTTCACGATCGACGGCGTGCTGCGGTTCCGGGGCAAGCGGCTGCCGCGCTGGATCCTGACCGTGATGCTGTTCGGCTCGCACGTCGCGATGCTCGAGGAGGAGATGGCCGAGCGGCGCGCCGATCGCACGCGCGGCTACGTCGGCGACCTCCCGCTGCAGACCGACACCGAGGTGGTGATCGCGACGCGCCGGGGGCGCCGCATTCGCGCCGCGTTCGAGATGTCGCTTGGCATCGTCGGGATCATCGCCGGCATCGTCATCACGCTGCTGACGTACAACACGGTGTCGAGGTCGGGCGGCACGTACCTCGTCGCCTACGGCCCGGTCGTCGTCGGCTTCATCCTGCTCGTCCGCGGCACGCTGCGCCTCCTCAACTCGGAGCACGGCCTCGCCAGGCCGCAGTCGGCGAGCGGAACGCGCAACAACCTCTCGATCGGCGTCGGCTTCAAGTCGTTCGTCGCGTGGCGCTACCTGATGGCGCGCCACCACCGCGTCAGCCGCGTCGTGCTGTTCGTGTTCTTCCTCGCGCTGTTCGTCGCGATCGTCAGCCTCGTCGTCCAGAACACGCTGATCACGCGGGCGAACCCGCTCAAGCTCGAGCCCGAGGCGATGTACCAGCTCGCGCGCGCGACGCTGATCGCGATGGTGATCGGGTTCGTGCTCCTCTACTACTCGATCCTCGTCGGGTTCCTCCGCTACATCTTCTCGTTCTTCACGACGGTGCCGCTCGTCGGCGTATGGATCGGAACCGGCGCGCTCGTCTGCGTCCTGTCGGTGATGAGCGGCTTCGAGACCGACCTGCGCCAGAAGATCCTCGGCTCGAACGCGCACATCCAGGTCACCGCATCGGAGACCGCGGAGTCGAGCGAGATCTCGAACTGGCGCGAGGTCAAGGCGCGCATCGACAAGGTGCCGGGCGTGATCGCGTCGACGCCGTACGCGACGAGCGAGGTCGTCATCGCCGCGAACAACAACGGCATGCCCGTCATCATCAAGGGCATCGATCCGGCGACGGTCGGCAAGGTGACGAAGCTCGTCACGAGCCTCACCGACAAGGACGCGATGGCGCGGCTCGAGCCGCTCGTCGACGACAGCCGCGACCTCGACGTCCCGCAGACCGGCGCCGGCACCGGCAGCGACGTGCTCGACCCGCCGCCGCCCGACATTCCGGAGCGCGGCGAGCCGATCGACTTCTCGGCACCGGGCAGCGCCGGATCGGCCGAGCCGAGCGGCGCCGTCGATCCGAGCCAGCCGATCGATGATCCGATGCCTCCCGCGCCGGACGTGTTCGGTGGCGATGCCAACGCGGTCGTCGGCAGCGCGCCGGTCGTCGATCCGCCACCGCCGGACCTCGTGACGACGAACGAGGATCCGATCGACTACTCCGGTCATCCGGAGTCCGACCTCGACACGATCAAGGTGATCGACGTCCCGCTCGATCAACCCTCGCTGTCGCGCCGCACGCAATCCCTGCCGGGCATCCTCGTCGGCCAGGAGCTCGTGAAGCAGACACACCTCTATACAGGTGAAGAGGTCCGCATCGTCTCGCCGCTGTCGGACCCGTCGAATCCCGACGCGACCGGCACGCCGATCCCGTTCAATCGCGACTATCGCGTCGCCGGCACGTTCTTCACCGGGATGTACGAGTACGACCTCAAGTTCGTCTACGTCACGCTCGACTCGCTGACCGACTTCCTCGATCGCGGTGACGTCGTCGACGGGATCGAGGTCCGGATCGGGAGCCCCGACGATACCGACCAGTACGTAGCGAAGCTCCGCGCGACGCTCGGCCCGAAGTATCGCGTCCAGGACTGGAAGGAGCTCAATCGCTCGCTGTTCTCGGCACTCAAGCTCGAGAAGATCGCGATGTTCCTCGTGCTCGGCATCGTGATCCTCGTCGCGTCGTTCTCGATCGTCGGCAACCTCATCATGGTCGTCGTCGAGAAGCAGCGCGAGATCGCCCTCCTGAAGACGCTCGGCGCGAGTGATGTCTCGCTGATGTCCGTGTTCGCGATCCAGGGTCTCTTGATCGGCATCGTCGGCACCGCCCTGGGCGTCGGCACGGGCCTGCTTGCCTGCTGGTTCGGCAAGGCCTACGGGATCCCCCTCAACCCCGACGTCTATTACATCGACCGGATGCCGGTCCACGTCGACACCTCCTCGGTCGTCATCACCGCCGCCGCCGGTGTCCTCATCTCGATGGCTGCCACGTTCTACCCGGCGCTCGTCGCCGCCCGGGTCCGTCCCGCGGCGGGCATGCGTCACTGACCCCTGGTTGAAGGCGTAGGCGTAGGCGGCTTGGCAACTGCGGCGGGGGCCGGCCGAACCGATGCTCGCCGAGAAAACGGGGTCATACCCGACCCACCATTGCCGGACCGATCCACGACGAGGATGTCGCGGTTTGTCGACGCGCGCGGGAGCCGCCTCGGTATGAGTGGCGGTGGACTTACGTCACGTGTGCGCGACGTAGTGAAGCATCGGCGACAGGTTTCTGATGACCCACCAGCGTCGTTACGGAGACTTAGTGCGTGGCACGAGGAATGCTCGTACCCGCGCGCATGCGCGCAGGTCTCGTTGCGGCTCTCCTCCTCGGAACGTCCTCGGCGGCTTCGGCCGGCGGTTACCTCGGCCTCGGCGTCGGCACGGCACCCGCGACGAGCGGTGACATGTCCTTCGCCGAGGACGGCCGGAGCGGTCGGCTCCAGATCGGCTACCGGTTCGGCCGGCTCGCCGTCGAAGGGCTCGGGTCACGCTACGACCTGATCCGCAACGACGGCCACCTCTACACGGGCACGACCCTGGCGGTCGCCGGCAAGTACAACCACGAGCTTGGCGACAAGTTCGAGGCGTTCGGCCGCGCCGGTCTCCAGCGGACGTCGCTCGACGTCGAGACCAGCAACGAGCCGTTCGATGGCAACGGCTGGCTGATCGGCGGCGGATTCGAGTACCGGGTCAACCTGGGCGTCGTCGGCGGCGCGATCTTCGTCGACTACACGATCGCCCGTACCGGTCTGAAGAGTGACCTCCGCGGCGACATGGAGTTCGGCATGACGAGCCGGACCTGGACGCTCGGCGCGACGGTCGCTTTCTAGCGACAAAACTCCCGATCCCGGCGGGCAACCGATTGCCCGCGGCATAGGTCCCAACGCGCGTTGACACCCGCAGGAGCCGAAAGTAAGGTCCTGCGCCTCTTAGGATTTTTGTGACCGACGCGCCGGATCTGGAGCCATCTCGTCCCTCTGATGTGACGCCTCTCCGAGCGCGTGGCGCCCGGATCGAGGTGCGCAAGCTGGGCAAGGCGTACATCCACAGTGGCCAGGCGTTGCCGGTCCTGTCGGATGTCGACCTCGTGCTCAACCCCGGCGACATGGTCGCGGTGGTCGGCGCCTCGGGCGTCGGCAAGTCGACGCTCCTGCAGATCCTCGGCACGCTCGACCTGCCGACCTCGGGCTCGATCAGGTTCGACGGCGAGGAGCTGACGCAGATGGGCTCGGCGCGGCTCGCCGAGTTCCGCAACCGGCGCATCGGCTTCGTCTTCCAGTTCCACCACCTGCTGCCGGAGTTCACGGCGCTCGAGAACGTCATGATGCCGGCGCTGATCCAGAAGGTCTCGGTGCCGCTCGCGCGCACCCGCGCGAAGGACATCCTCGGCCGTGTCGGTCTCTCGCATCGCCTGACGCACCGGCCGAGCGAGCTGTCCGGCGGCGAGCAGCAGCGCGTCGCGCTCCCTCGCGCGATGGTGCTCGAGCCGTCGCTGCTCCTCGCCGACGAGCCGACCGGCAACCTCGATCGCTCGACCGGCGAGGCGATCCACCAGCTGTTCCTCGACCTCAACAGCGAGCGCGGCTCGACGCTGCTCGTCGTCACGCACAACCCCGAGCTCGCGCAGCTGATGCCGCGCAAGCTCCGCATGGTCGACGGTGGTCGACTGGTCGAAGAGGCGCCGACCGGCTATCGCGGTCCGCATCCGTCGGAGGCGACCGTTCCGGACGCCGATCCCGAGCACGAGAAGAAGGAAGTGCTGCCGTGAAGCGCGCGCTGGTCGGACTCGTCATCGTCGCGATCGCCGTGCCGGCGACCTTGCTCGCGCAGCCGTCGCCCGATCCCGCGCCGGCGCCGACGGAGCCGGCCGGTCCGGCGGGTGGCACCACGCCTGCGGGGCCTGCACAGCCGGCTCCGCCCGCGCAGCCGTCGCCACCGTCGTCCGGTGGTGGCGTGTCGTGGCAGGGTCGGCCGATCGAGCGCGTCCAGTTCCGCGGCAACCGCAAGGTCGAGGACGACGCGATCCGCGTCCAGCTGCTCAGCAAGCCCGGCACGCTGCTCGACGCGACGAAGCTGCGCGAGGACCTGCGCGCGATGTGGAAGATGGGCTTCTTCGCCGACATCGACGTCGAGGGCGAGGTCGGGGCCAACGGCGCGCTGACGCTGACGTTCGCGGTCAAGGAGAAGCCGGCGATCCGCAAGGTGCTCATCGCGGGCAACAACGACATGGGCCTCGACAAGATCAACGAGGTCCTCGATCTCGAGCTCGACGCGATCGTCGACATCTCGAAGGTGAAGAAGAACCGCGAGAAGATCGCGGACCTCTACGTCCAGAAGGGGTTCTACCTCGCGACGGTCGACTACGAGATCAAGCCGGTCAACGAGGCCGAGGTCGACGTCTGGTACACGATCGACGAGAAGGCCAAGGTCAAGATCCGCGAGGTCCAGTTCATCGGCAACAACAGCATCAGCGACGACGAGCTGCGCGGCTCGATCGCCACGCGCCGCGCCGATGCGCTGTCGTTCCTCAATGACTCGGGCACGTACTCGCAGGAGGCGTTCGAGCGCGACCTGCTGCTCGTCTCGGCGCACTACTGGGACAAGGGCTACGCGAACGTCAAGGTCGGCACGCCGCAGCTCCGGCTGTCGCGCGACAAGCAGTACATGTACCTCTCGATCCCGATCGACGAGGGCCCGGTCTTCACGATCGGTGCGGTCAACTTCAAGGGTGACCTGATCGGCGGCGTCCCGAAGAACCTCGAGAAGGTGAAGGTCCGCCCGGGCACGACGTTCTCGCGCACCAAGATCGCCGAGGACCGCGAGAACCTGTCGGCGTTCTATCAGGACCAGGGCTACGCGTACGCGAACGTCCTGCCGCTGACGAAGGTCGACCTCGACAAGCGGCAGATCAGCCTGACGTTCGAGGTGTCGCGCGGCAAGCGCGCGTACTTCGAGCGCATCAACATCCGCGGTAACTCGAAGACGCGCGACAAGGTGATCCGTCGCGAGATGAAGATCTCCGAGGGCGAGCTGTTCAACAACACGAACCTCGAGGTCTCCAAGCGCCGGGTCATGGCGCTCGGCTTCTTCGAGAACGTCGTCGTGTCGACCAAGCGCGGCAGCTCCGACGAGTTCGTCGAGGTCAACGTCGAGGTGACCGAGCGGCCCACCGGCACGTTCCAGATCGGCGCCGGCTTCTCGTCGGTCGAGAACTTCATCGCCCAGGCGCAGATCTCGCAGAACAACCTGTTTGGCCGCGGCCAGACGCTGGCGCTCCAGGCGCAGATCAGCTCGCTCCGCCAGCTGTTCCTCCTGCGCTTCGTCGAGCCGTACTTCCTCGACACGCAGTGGACGTTCGCGTTCGACCTCTACAACCAGAGCCGCGGCTTCGGCTCGTTCTACCGCAACGCCTCGGGTGGCACGCTGACGTGGGGCTACGCGCTCACGCCGTTCTTCGACTTCGGCTCGACGATCCGCGACGTCCGCGCGTTCCTCACGTACAAGCTCGAGGACGTCAGCATCACGCAGGGCTCGGGCGGCGTCGCGAACCTCGGTGCGACGACGGTGCCGATCGAGAGCAGCTCGGTCGCAAACCTCTTCAGAGGTGGCGTCACGTCGTCGGTGCGTGCGTCGATCTCGTGGGACTCGCGCAACAACCGCCTGTTCCCGACCGGTGGCTTCTACCACTCGGTGTTCGCGGAGTACGCGAGCCAGTACACGGGCAGTGAGAACAAGTTCGTGCGCTGGGGCGGCTTCGCCCGCCACTACCGGCCGATCTGGGGACCGTTCGTCCTCAAGATCAACGCCGAGCTCGGCGTCACGACGTCGACCGACCCGCTCGGCGTACCGATCAGCGAGCGCTACCTCGTCGGCGGCATCTACAACATCCGCGGCTACGCGCCGCTCTCGCTCGGTCCCAAGCTGCGCACGCAGCGCCCCGGCGACGTCGGCTCGGACCTCTCGAGCATCCCGCTCGGCGGCAACATGCAGGTGATCTGGAACAGCGAGGTCGAGTTCCCGCTGTTCAAGAAGGTCGGCATCTCGGGCGTCGTGTTCTACGACATGGGTAACGCGTACAACCTCGAGAGCCGGTACTGCTCGGGCCTCCAGAAGAAGAACTCCTCGATCCCGATCCAGTTCGACCCGTGCTTCCGCTTCCCCGAGTCGCTGACCTCCGGCATTCGCAAGAGCGTCGGCTTCGGCTTCCGCTGGATCTCGCCGATCGGTCCGCTCCGCTTCGAGTGGGGTATCCCGCTCGACGCGCAAGCCGGCGAAGATCCCCTGGTTTTCGAGTTCACGATCGGCAACTTCTTCTAGAGTTTGGTTGAACAATCCGTTTGGCCGCTCGTCGAACTCGTCGTATGAGGTGCCCATGAACCGGTATCTAGCCCTTGGTTGTCTCGGTCTCGGCCTGATGGTCAGCCCGCTTCTGTCCGGCTCTGCGACGAGCGCGGTCCCCGCGCCGAAGGTCGGCGTGATCGCCATCGACAGCACGCTGTCGACGACCCCCGCTGGCAAGCGCGCGAACGACTCGTTCGAGAAGACGCGCAAGGCGAAGCAGACCGAGCTCGACAAGAAGCAGGAAGAGCTGAAGAAGGCGGACGCCGATCTCGACAAGCAGAAGGCGGTTCTCAAGCCGGACGTCTACGCGGCGAAGCGCCAGGAGCTCGAGAAGAAGTTCGTCGAGCTGCAGCAGGTCTACGTCAAGCTCGAGCGTGACCTCGCCGGCGAGCGTACGAAGCTCATCCAGGACCTCCTGAAGCAGGCGAGCCCGAAGATCGAGGCGCTCGCGAAGGCCGAGGGCGTCAACATCATCCTCGACCGCGAGGCGGTCGTCTGGGCTGACAAGACGGTCGATCTCACGGCGAAGCTGAACGCCGAGATGAAGTAGTCAAGTTGGGGTAGTCTGCGCGCATGGACGAACGTCCTGCCGCGCAACCGCCGGTGATGAAGATCGAGCAGATCCTCGCCGCGCTTCCTCACCGTTATCCATTCCTGCTCGTCGACCGTGTCCTCGAGCTGACCGACGAGAAGATCGTCGCGCTCAAGAACGTCACGATCAACGAGCCGTTCTTTCAGGGGCACTTTCCCGGCGCGCCCGTCATGCCCGGCGTCCTCCAGATCGAGGCGATGGCGCAGGCCGGTGGTCTCCTCGCGAGCAAGGTCGTCAGCTTCGACCCGGCGACGCAGGTGATGCTGTTCATGGCGATCGACGCCGTGAAGTTTCGCAAGGCGGTCGTCCCCGGCGACCAGCTGCACATCTCGGTCGTGCCGCTTCGCAAGGGCAAGATCTTCAAGATGGCCGGTGAAATCAAAGTGGATGGTCAGGTGGTTTCATCTGCGGAGTTCCTCGCCGGACTCGCGGATAAATCGAAGGTTACATGACACGGTGGTTCCTCGTCGGTCTGGTCGCGCTCGCCGCATGTCGCGGTGGCACGACGAAGTCCAAGCGGACCGGCAGCGCCGCGCCGGTCGAGGTCGTTACCGGGCCGCAGCTGCCCGATGCCGGTCACGGTCCCGGACCATCCGCCGACGAGATCGAGCCGAACGACTCCGACGAGGTCGCGAGCCCGCTCGCGCTCGGCGGCACGGCGCGCGGCAAGATCGAGCCAGAGGCCGACGCCGACTTCTACAAGCTCGAGGTCGACAAGCCCGGCGTGCTGAACGTCATGCTGACCGGCGTCGAGGGGATGGACCTGACGCTCGAGCTCCTCGATTCGTCGGGGACGCTCGTCGGCAAGTCGGACCGCGGCGGCGCGCGGGTCAAGGAAGGCATCCCCAACGCCGGCGTCACCGCGGGCACGTACCTGCTCGTCGTCCGCCAGGCGCCGAAGAAGAAGACCAAGCCGGCACGGGCGAAGAAGGGCGCCAGGGAGCCCGCGACCGTCGACATGACGCCGGCGCCGGTCTACGAGCTGGCGACGCAGCTCGTGTTGCCCGGGCCCGGCAACGAACGCGAGCCCGACGACGATCGCGGCACGGCGAACGATCTGATCGTCGCCGACAACGCGATCGGCTACCTCGGCTGGTCGGGCGACAAGGACGTGTGGAAGCTGTCCGTCGAGACGCTGTCGGAGAGAAACGCGCTCGACATCCAGGTCTCGGCGGTCGAGGGCGTCGCGCTCGAGCTCGAGGTCAGCGACGGCATCGGCCAGCTGCTCGCGACGCGCAAGGCCCCGCGCGGGGCGCCGCTCGTCGTCCGCGGCCTTCTGCCGGTCGTGCCCGCCGGTGCGCCGCCGTTCCACTACGTCACGATCAAGGGCAGTGCCTCGAACCCCGAGACGACGTACACGCTCCACGCCACCGCGCACGTGATCGGTACCGACGAGGAGATCGAGCCCAACGATCTCGTCGACCGGCCGGGGCAGATGCCCGCCGATCGCACCGTCGTCCACGCGACCTGGACGCCGGGCGACGTCGACTGCTTCGCGCTGGCGGTCGGCGATGCCGCGCGCGTCGTCGACGTGACGATCGACACGCCCGCCGAGATCGATCTCGCGGTCGAGCTGCTCCTCGATGGCAAGCCGGTCGCGTCCGCGAACGCCGGCCGCAAGGGCGTCGTCGAGAAGCTCTCGGCGCCGGTCCCGCCGGGGGCGCACGCGGTGATCCGGGTGAAGAACCCCGATGCGGCGGCGACGGTCGAAGCGAAGTACGATGTCAGCGTGCAGGAGACGACGGGGACCGGCGACAACGCGCCATGAGTCAGGCCGGGCAGGGAGGGCCGCTCGCCGGCGAGGACAGCTCGCCGACCGAGTCGCTGTGGATGCGCCGGGCCGGCGGACCGAAGATCCTCACGTTCCTCGCGATCTCGAACCTGATCGCGTACGCGATGCGCAACGCGCTGTTCGGCGTGTACCCCGACCTGCGGCTGCGCTTCGGCGTCGACGACAAGACGCTCGGTCTGCTCACGACGGTGTTCCTCGTGCCGCACGCGATCGCGACGCTGCCGTTTGGCTGGGCGGGCGACCGCTACGATCGACGCCGCGTGATCGCGCTCGGTATGGTGATCGCGAGCCTCGCCGGTGCGGCCGGTGCCGCGGCGACCGACATGATCTCGCTCGGCGTCTCGCGCGCCGTCGTCGGCTTTGGCACCGCCGCGGTCGTGCCGGTCGCGAACTCGATCCTCGGCCAGCTGTACGAGGGCCCGCACAAGGCGAGCCGGATGGCGATCTTCAACCTCGGCCTCCTGTTCGGCGGCCTCGCGGGTTTCGGCGCGGGCATCGCGTTCGGGTTTCCCGCGGTCGTCGTCGTGCTCGCCGTGCCGGGCCTGCTCGTCGGCATCGGCGTCACGATGCTGCCGGTCCCCGCGCATCCCGGCCAGCGCGATCGCATGCCGCTCCTGCGCTATCTGATCCAGCTCGGCAAGCTGTTCGTCGTCGAGGGCCGGCAGCTCCTCCGCATCCGCACGCTGCGCTGGCTGATCCTGTCGACAACGGCGATGGCATTCGCCGCCGGTGGCTTCAACGCCTGGCTGCTCGACTTTCTCGAGCGCGAGAAGGGCATGAGCAAGGGCCACGCGACGACGATCCTGTCGATCGCGCTCGTCGGCGCCGTGATCGGCATCGTCGTCGGCGGCCGGCTCGCCGATCGGCTGCGCAAGCAGTTCGTCGCCGGCCGGTTGTGGATGATCGCGATCGGCATGCTGTTCGCGATCCCGTGCACGGTGCTGTGCATCGAGCTGCCGGGTAACTCGTTCTATGTCGTCGTCGGCACGCTGAACTTCTTCTTCTTCAGCTGGTACCACGCGCCGATGGCGGTCACCGTCGACGATCTGGCGCCGCCGCGCAGCGCGGTCGCGGCGCAGGGCCTCGTCATCTTCGTGATGCACCTGTTCGGCACGGCGTCGGCGTCGTACGTCGTCGGTATCGTCAGCGACTACTCGACGCTGCGCACCGCGATGTGGGTGCCGGCAGGCGCGCTGGTCCTCGCGGCCATCGCGATGATCGCGGCGACGCCGAGCTTCGCGGCCGATCACGCGCGAGCGCGCGCCCGGATCGTGTAGCTCAGCGCGGGCGCATCAGGCGCCACAGCATCACGCCCTCGGTGCGCGACAGGATCTCGTCGCGGCGTGCGCCGGCCGCCATCGCGCGGTGCGCGTTGCCGAGATCCGGCGGCTCGCCGAACATGCGCTCGGCGTGGGCGAGCGCGGC
>JAEWJO010000238.1 GCA_023386455.1 Pseudomonadota bacterium
CTCGCGCCGCGCGGATGGATCCGATCACGGCGCTGCGTCGCGATTAGCGCTTCGCGGTCACGTCGGTGAGGCGGAGGTCCGCGAGCTGGTTCGGATCCGATCACGGCGCTGCGTCGCGACTAACCTCCGAAATTGGGGACGGTCTTAACTTGCTTAACTTGCGGCGTGGAACTTGGCGTAATTCCTTGAGCTGGTGCCGGTAAGTTTTACTTGCACTCGTGTTGCATCTGCTGCGCCGCTGCTCGCAGGTGCCGTGCGGAACTGGGGACGGTCTTAACTTGCTTAACTTGCGGCGTGGAACTTGGCGTAATTCCTAGAGCTGGTACCGGTAAGTTTTACTCGCACTCGTATTGCATCTGCTGCGCCGACCCTCGCAGGCGCCGCAGCACCTCGCGCCTCGAGCCCACAAGTTAATCTTACCGGTACCGGGATCAACGATCTCGCGAGGTTCGACGTCACAAGTTAAGCAAGTGAAAACCGTCCCCGGTTTGAGGTCGGCTACTACCCGGCGGCTCGCGCCGCGCGGATGGATCCGATCACGGCGCTGCGTCGCGATTAGCGCTTCGCGGTCACGTCGGTGAGGCGGAGGTCCGCGAGCTGGTTCTGGAACTTCACGCGGGTCAGCATCAGCTGCTCCTGCGCGTCGACGATCGCGATCGTCGCCTTCTGCATGCGGTCGGTCGTCTCGGCGAGGCGGGCGCGCAGCGCGGCCATCAGCTCGCCGCTCGTCTTCACGAGCTTCAGCGTCACGAGCTGGGCGTGGAGCTCGCCGGAGCGCTGGCGATACTCCGCGAGCTGATCGCGCAGCGTCGTGATCTTGTCGAGGAGGTCGGCGGCGACCTTGTGGGTCTCGAGCAGGGTCTTGACCTGCGTCTTGAGCTCGGCCGATGCGTCGGGCTCGTCGATGAACACCTTCATCATGTCGAGCGCCTCGTCGGAGCCGAGCTGCATCGAGCGCTCGACCGGCGTCGCCTCGGCGATCGTGACGTACTTGGTCTCGTGCGGGCCGAGATCGATCTCGAACAGCTCGGAGTCACCGACCTTCATCTTCTTGTCGGGCGCCTCGACGAGCGTCCAGTCGCTCTCGAGGCGATGGCGCAGGTAGAGCTTCGCGGGCCCGGCGAGCCGGCTCGTGACGGTGAAGCGCGTCTGCCGGCGGTGCTGGATCTCGGCGGTGATGATGCCGCGCTGGGCGGTGACGAGCTTCGCGATGCGATCGGACTCCGTGCCGTTCTTGCTGATGATGATCTGGCGATCGGACGCGAACGGCACGACGACCGAGGCCTTCGGCGGCACGGGCTCGGTGATGCCCTCGCCGATGAACCGGCCCTCGCCGTAGACGGTGACCGGGCCGGGCTCGAGCGTGTCGTCGGTCGGGTTGTCGAGGCGCACCGCTTTGAAGGCGAAGCGGTCGTCACCGCGATCGGAGATCGGGTCGTAGAGATACACGACGCCACCGGTCGTCTCGCCATGGAGCATCGCGACCATCGCGCTCGTTCCGGCGCGGACGTTCATCGGCCGGTCGGCCATGAAGTGACTCTCGCCGACGGGCGTGTCGCTCGTGGCGCCGCGCGTCGCGCTCGGCGGTGCGCTCGCGGTCGCGTCGGGCTTCGTCGGGGCGATCGCGTAGACGCGGATGCGGTGCTCCTGCGTGCCGGACTTGTGGACGACCTTGATGCGCGTCGCCGGGACGCCGTCGTCGATCAGCTTGTGCTTGACCGCTTCGGCGCGCTTCGCGACCTCGGCCGCGTTGAGTCCGTACGCCTCGACGACGACATCCTTCTTCGACTTGAGCACCTTGTCGACGATGCCGGCGAGCTTCGCGTCGCCCTGCTTGATCGGCGATGGCGGGATGTACCGGCGGCCGCCGTCGCCCGACGAGCCGGCCGCGGCACCGAGCGCGCTGTCGAACGTGCGGCCGGGGACCGGGATGTTCTTGACGTAGTCGCGCGTGATCCTCACGCTCTGCGCGGTCGAGGCCTGATCGACGGCCGGCGCCGTGCCGGTGACCGCGATCATCTCGCCGCCGCCGAAGGACTCGTTGAGCTTCTGGTACACGGGCGTCGTGTGTCCCGCAGCGACGTTGATACCGGAGCGCTCGATCGTCTGATCCCCGTAGAAGAACGTCATCACGTACTGACCGGGCGGCGCGTCGGGGATCGTGAACTCGCCCTGGCTGCCGGTGATCGCCGTGTAGGTCTGCTTGCTGTCCTTCGGCGTCGCGATGACGGTGACGCCTGCGATCTTCTGACCCGACGTCTTGTCGCTGACCTCGCCGCGGATGCCGCCGACTTTCGGGGCCGGCGGTGGCGAGGACGATGACGTGTCGGGGCTGTTCGTCATGCCGGTCGTGTTGATGCCGTCGACGTAGTACTGGCTCTCGAGGCTCGCCGAGCCGGAAAATGCCACGCCGAGGCTGTCCGCAGACGAGCCGGGGATCGTGCGAACCTCGTCGCCGCCGAGCGAGACCAGCTCCTCGACGTCGGCGCCGGTGTTGTTCGTGTCGTACGGCGACATGCCGGTCGGCGGTGCGACCGCGAATCGCTCCTCGCCCTGCAGGAGGTCGCGATCGATCCGGCGCACGCTCCACAGGTCGTAGCGAAACGACAGCGCGGAGCTCGCGCCGACACCGACGAGCACGTTGCGCCAGTCCTCGCCGGACACGTTGTCGACGACCGCCCAGCCCTCGAGCATCACCTTGTTCTCGGCACCGACGACGACGCGATAGCTCGGCTTCCACGCCGGAGACTCGGTGACGTACGTCAGGAGGACGTTGCCGTTCTGTGCCGCGTCGGTCGTCTCGAGCGTCATCGTCAGGTAGCTGCCGTCGTCGGCTTCCTGGCGCGGGATCGAGACGGCGAGCGGCTTGCGCGTCACCGGATCGACGACGGTCAGCGACTTCAAGAAGTCGTCGACGCGCTCGCGCGGGACGTGGACCGACACCTTGCCGTCGAGGACCTTCGCGGAGCGCTCGTAGAACGCGACTCCGTTGCGGTAGATGACGACGCGCCCGAGCACCGCGCCCTCGACCGAGATGTGCGGTGGCTTGTGAGCACATGCCGCGAGGAGCGCGGCGGCGGACAGCGTGAGAGCGAGGCGAGTGAATCGGCGCATGCTCTCGATGTACGCGCCGATGGTGCGGTGGTGCCACGACGCGCTGCTGACTCGCTGTTAGCAGCAGCGGTGTCGCACCCGACGCGGTGTCGCAGCCTTCAGTGTCCGTGCGAGTGCGGCGACTTCACGCGGTCGGCGGCGAGGAGCTCGGTGAGCTGCTCGCGCAGGTGCCACGGCTTGTCCTCGTAGACATCGTCGACGAGCGTCTCGATCGCCGGCGGGCCGGCGGCCTCGGCACGCGCGATCGCATCGCGCACGTCGCTCTCGAGCGAGGCCGCGAGAGCCTCGCGCTCGCCCTCCGCCAGCCAGCCGCGCGCCTTGAGGAACGTCTCCATGCGGCGCAGCGGATCCTTCTGGTGGCGCCACACCTCGGTGACCTTCTCGTCGCGGTAGCGTGTCGGATCGTCCGAGCTCGAGTGTGCGCTGACGCGGTACGTGAGCAGCTCGACGAATGACGGACCGTCGCCGCGCCGCGCCTTCTCGGTCGCATAGCGGACGGTCTCGTAGACGGCGAACACGTCGTTGCCGTCGGCGCGCAGTGGCTCGACGCCGTAGCCGAGGCCCTTGATCGCGATCGTGTCCGACGCGGTCTGGATGTGGCCGGGCGTCGAGATCGCCCACTGGTTGTTCTGGCAGATGAGAACCACCGGCGACTTCATCACGCCGGCGAAGTTCATCGCGACGTGGAAGTCGGCCTCCGACACGCCGCCGTCGCCCATGAAGCCGATCGCGCAGCGCCCGGTGTGACCCTGGATCTTCATCGCCATCGCGATGCCGACCGCGTGCGGGATCTGGGTCGACACGCACGACGACATCTGCACGTAGTGGTGCTCGCGATCGCACGGGTGACACGGCAGCTGGCGGCCCTTCGTCACGTCGGTCGCGTTGCCGAAGATCTGCGAGATGTAGCTGTCGAGCGTCATGCCGCGATACAGCCCGACGCCGGCCTCGCGCAGCGCGGGCACGATCCAGTCCTCGGGTGCGCTCGCGGCGGCCGAGCCGACGACGGCGGCCTCCTGGCCCATCGCCTCGCCATAGAAGCCGATGCGGCCCTGGCGCTGCAGCGCCATCATGCGCGCGTCCGTGACGCGGATGCGGAGCATGCCCTCGAACAGCTGGCGCGACAGCGCGCGGTCGAAACCGGCGAGCGCCTTCTCGTCGAGCGGCGTGCCGTCGTCAGCCAGGAGCTGGAACAGGCCACGTGCCTTGGCCTCGTCGTCGCCCTCGAAGTAAGAGTGCGCGGCCGAGCGGGTCGTCGGGATGGCGTGAACCATCCCCGGAATCTAGCGATCTACAGCCCGCCGGTCCACCACGGGCGCGCCTCGAGGTCGCTGCACATCACGTGTGCGTGATCGAGCGCGACCGTGTCGAGCGAGACCTCCGTCCACGCCGTCTCGCCGAGCTGCGGCGTCGACGCCGTGCCGTCCTCGTTGTCGACAAAATCGAACGCGAGCCCGCCATCCTCGCCGCTCGTCGCGAACCGCTTGCCCTCGATGTCGTACTGCATGCGGCCCTCGAGCTGGTCGCTCGCGAGTACCGCGACGTAGCCGCCGTTGTTGCACACGATCAGCATCTCGCTCGTGTTGCGCTCGTAGACCATGTCGCCCGCACCCTCGAACCCGCCACACGCCATGATGGCGGGGCAGCCGGTGTTGACCAGGGCCGAGACAGCGAGCAGGGAGGCGGCGACGACGTTGCGCATGGCTGCCCATATCGCAACGCCTGGACCACCCGCACCGCATGCGATCTCGCACCCTTGCGGTCCGCGTGTTGGTCCGGCGCCCGGTTTGCCCCTGACACCCGTGTCATGGGAGCCAGCTTACACTTCAGCGGATCAGGTCGGACCTGGTTCAGAAGTCAGCGCCTTGCCGCCGGGGCGAGTCGGGTCGGGCAGGGCATCGGGCTCGTCCTCGGCGACCGGGGCAGCACGGACGACGGGCGGGTCACTGCCACGCTGCGAGCGGGGCTGAACGTTGGGGTGCGGCGTGCTCGGCGTCTTGGTTCGCGATGCCGCGGGATCGTCGAGCGCGGGGCGCGGCGCACCCGGCAGATCGTCGACGCTGGGCTCGAACGTCTCGTACGGCTCGGGCGGCGGGGGCTCGTCGGCCTCCATCTCGGTGATCTGCTCTTCCTCGTCATGGGGCGGAATCGCGCCGAGCATCGCGAGGCCCTCCTCGAGGAATGCGGCGAAGCGCTCGCGATCGAGGTGGTTGCGGCGCGACTCGGCCTCGACGGCCTCGACGTGCGCCTCGAGCTCGGAGTGCGCGGCGGTCAGCTTCTCGAGCTGCTGCAGTGCGGTGACGAGGCGTTGCTCGACGACCCACTTGGCGGCATCGGCCTGCGCGGCCCGCTCGCGCGCCTCGGCGTGTTCTTGCTGCAGCTTCTTCTCGGACTCGCGCAGCTTCGCGGTGGTCTGCTCCCACAGCTGCTCGCGCAGGATCGCGTTGCGGTCGGCCTGCTCGAGCGCGGTCGCCTTGGTCTCGAGCGCGCCGTTGAGGCGGTTGATCTCGGCGGCGTGCGCGCGCGCCTTGGCCTCGAGCTCGGCGGCGTGGGTCTCGGCGGCTTGCTGGGATTCCCACTTGTGCAGCTCGGCGCGCTCGCCCAGCTCGCGCAGGTGCTCGGCGCGCGTCGCCGCGAGCTCGCTCGTCAGGCGCTCGATCTCGGCGCCGAGGTTGCGCGCCTCGGCGACCTTGGGCTCGAGCTCGCCGCGCAGTGCCGCGAGCGCGCGCTCGTGCGCACCGCGCAGCTCGCCGCGCTCGGCCTCGTGCGCGATGTTCTGGCGCTCGAGCGTCGCCTTCATCGCGGCCTCGGCGGCCTCGACGGCGGAGCGCTTCTGCAGCTCGAGGCGCGCGACCTGCGCGGCGTGCTGCTCCTCGATCGCGGACGACTCCTCCTTCCAGAGCGAGCGTGCGCGATCGAATGCGGCATTGATCTCGTCGAACTGGATCGACATCGCACCGCGCTCGGTGCGCTCGCGCTCGAGCTGATGCGCGAGCTCGTCGGCCGCGGCGACCGCCTCGGCGAGTCGCTGCTCGGTGCCCGCGCTGCGCGCGCGGAAGTCGCCGAGCTCGTCGAGCCTGTGCTGTGCCTCGCGCAGCTCGGCGACGGCGGCCTCGTAGGCCTCGGCGATCTCGACGCGCTTCTCGACGGATGCGGCGAGCTCGTCGTCCTTGTTCGCGAGCTCGCGCTGCGCGTCGGCGAGCTGGCGCTGCAGGCGCGAGAGCTGGCGGCGGAGGGCGAGCTCGGTGTCGGCGCCTTCCCCCGTGAGCTGCGAGGTGTCGGTGCGCGGCAGCGCCGGCATACCAGGCGGCGACGGCGCGCTTGCCGGCGTATGTGAGCCGGTCGGCACGCGGCGGCGCGGAGGTTGCGTGGCAGGTCGCGGCGCGCCGAACACGCGATCGACCCGAAAATTGTCGCCTGTGGTGCCGGCTTCGTCCGGCTCCTGGCGGTGGTCCCTCCCCACCTTCTTGGTCACAGACCCAGAAGTATAGCTGGGTGGCTAGACCATCTCCATGAACATCGTCGTCGGATCTTCGAGCAGGCTCTTCACGTCCTGCAGGAACATCGCCCCATCCCACCCGTCGGCGAGCCGGTGGTCGACAGAGATGGAGAGGTTCATGAGATGTCGGATAACAATCTGACCGTTCCGGACCGCCGGCTTCTCCTCGATCTTGTGGACGCCCACGATCGCGACCTCGGGGAAGTTGATGATCGGTGTCGCCAGCACGCCGCCCAGCTTGCCGAGCGAGCTGATCGTGAAGGTCGAACCGGTCAGCTCCTCGCGAGTGGCGGTGTTGGTGCGGACGGCCTCGGCGAGCCGGTCGATCTCCTTCGAGATCTCGAAGATCGACCGCTTGTCGGCGTCGCGGACGGCGGTGACCACGAGACCCTGCGGTCCCTGGGCCGCGATCCCGATGTGGTAGTACTTCTTGCGGACGATCTCCTGCGTCGCCTCGTCGAGCGACGCGTTGAGCATCGGCCACTTCTTGAGGCCCGAGACGACCGCCTTCACGATGAACGGCAGGTAGTTCAGCTTCACCCCGCGCTCGGCCGCGCGCGACTTCGCGCGATCGCGCACCGCGACGAGCTCGGTCATGTCGATCTCTTCGACGTACGTGAAGTGAGCCGCCGTCGCCTTGCTGCGGCTCATCGACTCGGCGATCCGCTTGCGCATGCCGCGGAGCGGGATGCGCTCCTCGTCGCCGCCCTTCGCGATCGACATCGGCGCGTACGCGGACTTCGTCGCGGTGGGCGCACCCTGCGGTGCGTTCTGGAAGCGCTTGACGTCGTCGGTCGTGACGCGGCCGTGCTTGCCGGTCGCCGGCACGCGGCCGATCTCGACGCCGAGCTGACGGGCGAGGCGGCGCGTCGCGGGCGTCGCGAGCACGCGGTCGCGCGAGACGGTCGCGTCGACCACCTCGATGCCGCCCGACGTCGCGGGCACGTTCGAGGCGACCTGCGCGTGCATCTGCGGAGCGGGCGCGGGCGCCTTCTTCGCGCCACCGTTGCCAGCGTGGCCGTGCGACGGCGGCGGCGACGCGGGAGCCGACTTCGTGCCGCCTTCCTCCTCGATCGTGACGAGGATCTTGCCGACCGGCGCGATGTCGCCGTCCTTGAAGTGGAGCTTCTTGACCGTGCCGGCGCGCGGCGACGGCAGCTCGACCGTCGCCTTGTCGGTCATCACCTCGACGAGCGGCTGGTCGAGCTTGACCTTGTCGCCCTCCTTGACCTTCCAGGCGACGATCTCGCCCTCGACAACGCCTTCGCCGATATCCGGCATGTAGAAGTCGAACGCCATGGCTACCACTCCAAGGTCTGCCGGATCGCGGTGAGCACGCGATCGGCGTTGGGCATGTACTCGTGCTCGAGCGAATACGGGAACGGGGTATCGAAACCGGTGACGCGCAGGATCGGAGCCTCGAGGTGCTCCATCGCCCGCTCCTGGATCGACGCGATGAGCTCCGCGCCGAAGCCACAGGTGCGCGGCGCCTCGTGGACGATCACGCACCGACTCGTCTTCTTGACCGACTCGAGGATCGTCTCGATGTCGAACGGCATCAGCGTGCGGAGGTCGACGACCTCGACGGAGATGCCGGACTCGGACGCCTTCTTCGCGGCCTCGTCGGCGATCGAGACCATGCCGCTCCACGCGAGCAGCGTGACCTGCGTGCCTTCCTTCGTCACCGCCGCCTTGCCGAGCTCGACGGTGTAGTCGCCATCGGGCACGTCGCCGCGGCTCGCGCGGTAGATGCGCTTGGGCTCCATGAACAGCACCGGGTCGTTCTGGCGCATGCACGCCAGGAGCAGGCCCTTCGCGTCGTACGGGTTACTCGGCGCGACGACCTTGATGCCGGGTGTGTGGATGAACAGCGCCTCGGGCGACTGCGAGTGATAGTGACCGCCGCGGATGCCGCCGCCGACCGGCGTGCGGATCACGACCGGACACGGATACTGGCCGCCGGAGCGATACCGGAACTTCGCCAGCTCGTTCACGATCTGATCGAACGCCGGGAAGATGAAGTCACCGAACTGGATCTCGGGGACCGGGCGAAGGCCGTAGAGCGCCATGCCGATCGCGGTGCCGATGATGCCGGCCTCGGCGAGCGGCGTGTCGATCACGCGGTCGGCACCGAACTCGTCGTAGAGCCCGCTCGTCGCGCGGAATACGCCGCCGAACTTGCCGACGTCCTCACCAAGGACAACGACGCGCTGGTCCGCGCGCATCTGCACCTGCAGCGCGCTGCGGACCGCTTCGATGATGTTCATGACCGGCATGCTTTATCCGTGATTGTGCGGGTTCTTGGTGCGGCCCTGCTGGGCGAGCCAGGCGCGCTGCTCGCGAAGGTTCCAGGGCTGATCCTCGTAGACGTCGTCGAACATCGTGTCGACATCCGGCGGGAGCTTGTGATCGGCGGCCGCGAGCGCGTCCGTGATCTCCTGGTTGTAGCGCTCGGCGAGCTCCTTCTCGGCCGCCTCGCTCCATAGATCGCGGTGGCGCAGGTACGCGCGGAGGCGGTTGATCGGATCCTTCTTCTCCCAGACCTCCGGCTCCTTCGGATCGCGATACACGCTCGGATCGTCGGAGCTCGAGTGGCCCTGCACGCGATACGTCAGCGCCTCGATCAGCGTCGGACCGTCGCCGGCGCGTGCACGATCGATCGCCTCGCTCGCGACCGCCCACACCGCGAGCAGATCGTTGCCGTCGACGCGCACGCCCGGGATGCCGTAGCCGAGCGCCTTCTGCGCGAACGTCTTCGACGCGGTCTGCTTCTCCTTCGGCACGCTGATCGCCCAGCCGTTGTTGCGGCACAGGAACACGCACGGCGCCTTCCACACGGCCGCGAAGTTGAGACCGACGTGGAACTCGCCCGTCGACGACGTGCCCTCGCCGAAGAACACCATCGACACGTCGTCCTTGCCGAGCGTCTTCGCCGCGTACGCCGCGCCGACCGCCTGCGGGATCTGCGTGCCGACCGGCGAGCTGATCGAGACGAGGTTCAGCCAGCTCGCCGAGTGATGCACTGGCATCTGGCGGCCCTTGACCGGATCGCCCACGTTGCCGAACAGCTGATCGATGAACTGCTGCACCGAGTAGCCGCGCCAGAACCACGCACCCTGCTCGCGGTAGCTCGGAAAGATCCAGTCGGCATCGCGCAGCGGCGCGACCGCGAAGTGGCTCGCCTCCTCGCCGATCGACTTCATGTAGAAGCCGAGGCGGCCCTGGCGCTGCAGCCGCATCATGCGGTCGTCCATGATCCGCACGAGCAGCATCGTGTCGAAGATCTTCTGCAGCGTCGCGTCCGGGATCTCCGGCACGCGCGCCCCCGGCAGCGGCTTGCCGTCGTCGTCGAGGACGCGGCGCAGGTCATCGTGCACGGGGAGTGCGACCATTTCGGCGCTACGTTATCCGGCGCCGACGAGGAGTCAAGGATCGCTGGCCAGTTGCGTTGGTGCACTGCGGCGTGGATAGTCGGGCGCGTGATCTGGATTCTGCTCGTGGTGCTGACGGTGCTCGGTGGCGTCGCAGCTGTCGGTGTGGCCGCACGGAGTCGCAAGGCGCTGCCGGCCGGGGGTGGTCAGAGGGCACTGCCGGCGGGAGACACGCTCGTGGAGCGAACCGTCCAGGATCTTCGGGTCAACGACGTCCTCACCATCGACGGCCGCGACTTCATCGTCGAGGGCGCGATCAGCTACGACGAGGACGGCCACCGCTGGGTCGCCGGCCGCTGCGTCGATGGCACCGACGTGAAGTGGGTGATGGTCGGCCTCGAGCGAACCGGCTCGAGCGCGACGCGCCTCATGGCGCAGGACGAGCAGACGCAGATCTCCGGCTATCCGCCGGAGGCGCTCGTGATCGGCGAGACGCGCTTCGCGCTCGACAAGCGCGGCACGGCGACGTGCTCGCTGAAGGGCGACGTCGGGCCGCTCGCCGGCCTCGCGAAGGACCGGCCGGAGGGCCACACCGAGCGCTGCCGGTGGTGGCTGTACTCGGCGCCGGGCGACGACACGCTCGTCGTCGAGCAGTGGGGCGCCGACTACCGCGTGCTGCGCGGCAAGAAGGTCGGCGACGCGACGATCGAGCTGATGCCCGGCAGCTAAGCGGGTAGATCGAACGTGAACGTCGTGCCCTCGCCGACGGCGCTCACGACGGTGAGCTGACCGCCGTAGCTCGTGACGATGTCGCGCACGACCGGCAGGCCGAGACCGGTGCCGGCGTCGCCCTTCGTCGTGAAGAACGGCTCGAAGATCTTGTCGAGCTGGTCGCGAGGGATGCCGGCGCCCGTGTCGCGCACGACGCATACGATGCGGCGCACGTTCTCGCTCGGCCGGACCTCGACGGTGATCGTGCCCTGCAGGCCGACGGCGTCGACGGCGTTCGTGATGAGGTTGACGAGGATCTGCTCGATGCGCGTGCGGTTGACGGTGACGGTGACCGGCTCCGCGGGCAGCGCGAGGCGCACGTCGATCGCGCCGAGCTTGCCGGCGAGCTTCAGCATCGCGGCGACGTCGCGGACGACGCTGTTGAGATCGATCGGCGTGACGTGATCGGGGCCGGGACGTGCGAGCTGCATCAGGCGCTCGCCGTGCTCGGCGATGTGATCGCCGACGCGCTCGAGGTCGGGCAGGATGCGGCGCGCGAAGCTCGTCGCGTCCTCACCGGCGTTGACCGCGGCCGCCAGCTCGTCGACGGCGGCGATCTGGACCTGGGCGATGTTGCGCAGCTCGTGGCCGACACCGCCGGCGAGCGTGCCGAGCGTCGCACGTCGCTCGGCGAGCAGGAGCTGCGTGCGCGTCTGATCGAGCTGCGTCTCGATCTGAGACTTCGCGGCGCGAAGCTCGTCCTCGAGCGCGCGGCGGCGCCTGATCTCGGCTTCCTTGTCGGCGAGCAGCTGGCGCATCTCGCGGACATCGCGCGCGACGAGCACGATGCCCTGCAGCGCGCCGCGATCGTCGAGCACGGGCGAGCCGGTGATCGAGATCGGGATGCGCTCGCCGGCCTTGTTGACGAGCCACGATTCTTCGCGGCGCAGCACGTCGCCATCCTCGATGCGGCGGCGCACCACGGTGCGCAGACCGGAGCTGTCGTCGACAAGCAGGTGCGAGATCGAGAGGCCGCGCAGCTCCTCGCGTGAGTAGCCGGACAGGAGCTCGGCGCCCGAATTCGTGAGCGTGACCCGACCCTCCGCATCCACCACCATCACCGCGTCGACCATCGCCTCTAGGACGAATTCGATCACTACGAGGACGAGGGTATCACGCTGAGCGTTAGAGTCGCGCTGTGGCTCGCTGCTCCACGTGTCACCGTCGTCTGAAATCCGGGCGCGCGTGTCCCGTGCATGGAGGTGCGGTCGCCGGGGTCGCACCTGTCGCGGCCGAACCATTCGCGTGGCCCGAGCCCGTTGGCGCGCTGCTCGGCGCCGGTGGCTTCGCCGCGGTGTGGGAGCTAGGCCCCGACTGTGTCATCAAGGTTGCACACGCGAGTCACGAGCTCGCTCGCGCGCGCATGGCCCGCGAGGCCGAGGCGATGCGTGCGGTTGCTGGGGTGCAACAATCCGTTGCAGTCCCCCGCGTCCACGACAGCGGCGTGCTCGCCGATGGCCGCGCGTACATCGTCATGGACCGCATCACCGGGACCACGGTCTCGGACCTCGTCGCGGAGGCGACCCTGCGCACGCCGGAGGCGATCGCGCTCGGTCTCTCGATCCTCGAGGCGCTCGGGCAGATTCACGCGGCCGGCTTCGTGCATCGCGATCTCAAGCCCGACAACATCGTGCGCACGCCCGAGCTCGGCGTCGTGATCCTCGATCTCGGGCTCGCGCGGCGCGTGCCATCCGATCCGGACGATCCGACGCGCGCCGGCGTGCAGGTCGGCTCGCTCGAGTACATGCCGCCCGAGCAGATCGCGGATTCCGCTAACGTCGACGAGCGGAGCGATCTGTACGCGTTCGGCTGCGTGCTCTACGAGCTGCTCGCGGGACGGCCGCCGTTCGTCGGCGACGCCGCTGCACTCGAGCGCGCGCACGCGGCGCTGCGCCCGCCGCGACTCGGCGCGACCGTGACGATTCCCGCGGCGGTCGACCTGCTCGTCGGCGATCTGCTCGCG
>JAEWJO010000244.1 GCA_023386455.1 Pseudomonadota bacterium
GGCGAGCAGAGAAAGTTCCGGAGCGCTTTCACGCAGCTACGCGAGCAGGATGAGGGGATCCGTCAGGTCGAGCCGAATGTCGAGAGCAGCCTGCGGCCGACGAAGACAGCGCCTGTGCCGTCCCCCCGCGATGCGGGAAGCCCGACTTCGCTCACGCACGAGCACCAAGCGCACGGTGAAGCCCTACACACCGCGGGCGAGCGCGACCGCACCACCGGCCTCGCAGATGAGGTGGAGGTGATTGCCAGCACGTTGGACTCGACGATGCGAAACGAGCCCTTGTGCGAGTCGCGGATGGCACGACGGCGTGCGAGCGACGGCGTTCGCTCGAGCGAGCGCAGCGTGACGTGCAGCGGATAGCGCGCGGCGAACTCCGGTCGCTTGTGGTCCGTACGAACGTCACGACGGTCGTTCGTCGAAACGTAGCGGCCCATGCCGGGCCTTCCAGCCGGTCGTCAGTAGCCACACCGTCGCGTCGGCGGTCGGCTTCGGCTCGCGCGCGAGATCGCGCTGGCTCCGCACCGGCGCGGCCCAGCCGGAAAACCAGGGCCCGCTCGAATACGGATCGATCCAGAACCTGTCGAACCGCTTCTCGGCAGCGTGGTGCTTGCGGTTGCACAGCACGTAGCGAAGCGTGTTGCGAACATCGCGCGGCGACGTCAGCGAGCGCGCGTGATAGCGGTTCGCGAAGTACTTGCCCGTGCGCTTCAGCAGCTTGTTGAGCCGGCGCACGAGCCGCACGGTGAAGCCCTGCACGCCGCGGGCGAGCGCGACCGCACCACCGGCCTCGCAGATGAGGTGGAGGTGATTGCCGAGCACGTTGAACTCGATGATGCGAAACGAGCCCTTGTGCGAGTCGCGGATCGCGCGACGGATCGTCTTCATGAGCCAGTCGCGAGCGAGCGACGGTGTGCCCTCGAGCGCGCGCAGCGTGACGTGTTGCGGATAGCGAGACGCGAAGTCGGGTCGCTTGTCGTGCGAGACCGTCTTGCGGCCGCGCGGCCGACCGGCCCCGGGCCGTGGACCACCACGGCCGGTGTACTTGATCGCGCTCTCGAGCGAGAGCTGCTCGTGGTGCTTGCGCTTCCTCGCCATTGATTTCCGGCACTGTTTGTATCGCATCGGTCTGACACTCGTTTCTCGACGGGGATCCGGCATTGGGTGCGCCGTGAAACCGATCCGTCGGGCAAGGCGCTCGTGGTCACATGCTCCGACGCGACACGGGCGCCCGGCGACGACCCGGCCGCAGGTACGAGTGACACGAGCGGCGCAGCACCCGCCGTGGGCGTGTTCTCCGCCGGCTTGTTGCCACGATCCTCGTTTGCCGAGCCTCTCGGGTGGCGGGCCGTCTCCCCGACGAGCCGCTGCGCGGAGCCCGTCACGAGCGCGCTGCGCCCTTGACGTTCGCGTTCGCCCGAACGCTCCGCTGTGCGGCGGCGGCACCGCCCTCGTTGCGTGGCGCTCGGCACGAGCGACGTGCAGAGCGGCGGAGCGGCCCGCCGCCGAGAGGCGAGGACGTTCTCTTTGCGCGGTGCTGATGGCGCAGCCCGCCGACCCGAACCGGGGCGCGCAGCGTCGGGCGCCAGTGGTATCCTCTGCTCGTGGCCTACACGCCCGAATTGCTCGCTCAGCTCGAGGCCCAGCGAGCCTACTTTGCGAGTGACGAACACATTCGTCGCGAGGTAGCGGTCTGGCGGGACGCCACGCCGGCAGAGCGCCTCGCCGAGGGCGCTGCGATGTGCGCGGCCGGCGATGCGTTCCTGTCGCGTCAGAGTCCCGAGACGCTCGAACGCGTCTTGCGTCCAGAGCCCCTTCCTGACGACACGATCGAGCTCCTCATCGCGCTCCGACGATCGCGATGAACGCCTTCGAGCTATCGCGGCACATTGCCGAGCGACTCGAAGAGAATGGGCTCGATTACGCGATCGGCGGAGCGCTTGCGCTGACCGCGTGGGCCATTCCGCGCGACACGAAGGACGTCGATATCTCCGTCTTCGCGCAAGACGAGGAGCTGGGTAAGGTCATCGATGCGCAGACGCCGAGCGCTCGGTGTCGCGCATCGGGATGTTCACCGGGCGCGGTGGGCGTACGCTCGTCGACATCTTCATGAGCCAGCATCCGCACTTTCTGGAGATGCACGATCGACGGCGGCAGCTGGACGATGGCTCGGAAACGCCGTTGTGGTTCGTCTCGGCCGAGGATCTCTGCGTGATGAAGCTGTTCTACGGCCGGAGCAAGGACGTGCCCGACCTCGAGCGGCTGTTTGCTGCGCTGCCGGAGATGGATCGTAGCTACATCCGCCACTGGCTACTGCAGATGGTGCGAGCGGGGGACCGTCGTATCGAGCTGCTCGACGAGCTGGAGCGGCGGTTCTCGGCTGGCTGAGCTACTTCTTCGGCGGCGCGCTCTCGTCGGCGAGGCCCGGCGGCAGTGCGGGCAGCTCGTTGACGGCGGGGAGTAGCGCGATCTCGATGCGCCGGTTCTTCTGGCGGCCGTCGGGCTTCGCGTTGTCCGCGATCGGGTCGTAGGCGCCGACGCCGGCGGGGATGAGCATCTTGGCGTCCATACCCGCGGTGACGAGCACGCGCGTGACGGTGAGCGCGCGCGCGGTCGACAGCTGCCAGTTGTCGGTCGGCACGCAGATGGTCGCGCCGTCCTTCGGCTTGGCGAAGTCCTGGTTGTCGGTGTGGCCGACGACGAGGTAGCGGCGGTCCGGGAACTTCTTCAGGACGGCGCCGACCTCGACGACGGCGTACTCGCCCTGCTTGGAGAGCTCGGACGAGCCGGTCGGGAACAGGACCTCGGAGGGGAGCGAGATGACGAGCTGGCCGCGGCGCGCGGAGACGCGAAGCTGGCCGGTGTCGATCATCTTGGCGAACTGCTTGCGGATGTCCTCGATGGCGGCCATGCGCTTGTCGGCCTCGGCCTTCTGCGCGCGCAGCTGGGTGAGCTCGTCCTTGGTGGCGTCGAAGTTCTTCGCGAGCTCGGTGTTCTGCTTCTCGAGCTCGGTGGCCTTGAGCGTCGAGGCGCCGAGCTGATCGGTGCAGGCCTTGAGCTGCTTGCCGCTGTCGCCCGCGGTGGTCTGCATCGCGGTGAGGTTCTTGGCGCAGACCGAGAGGTCGTCGTTGGCCTTGATGCCCGTCGAGCGGTACTGCCACGTGAAGTAGCCGCCCGCGGCGGCGCCGGCCGTCATCACGACCGCGTACAGCCAGAGTCGCCACGGGAAGCGGCGGACCTTGACGGGCTGTCCGGAGTCCGCTCGGCTCGAGGGCGTAGGAGGAGGACGTTGCGCCATCGTGAGACGATACCGCCGTTTGGATGTGGGATGGGACCTCCCACATTTGGCGCGTCTTCTAGCTTACGTGGCCGATCATTGCGCGATCGGCCAGGGCATGGTGCGCAGGTCGGGTGCGATCGCGGCGAAGCCGGCTCGCAGGCGCGAGGCGGTCGGGCGGCGCTTGGGATCGCGCGAGACCGCGGCGCGCAGGAGCTCGGCGAGCGGCGCGAGGCGTGGCGTGCGGGCGAGGCGCGCGAGCGTGTCGGCCGCGGGCTGCGGGGCGAAGTGGCGATCGAGGACCTTCTGGAGCGCGTCGCCCGCCATGAGGATCGAGCTGGTGAGGACCTCGTAGGCGACGCATGCGGCCGCGTAGACGTCGGTCGGGAATGGCTCGTACTTGGGGGCGGACTCCATCCAGACCTCGGCGGCACCGTAGAACGCGCTGCCGCAGCCGGCGCGGACGCGGCGACCGGCGAGGCCGAAATCGACGAGGACGGCGTCGCCGGTGGCGTCGCGGAGGACGAGATTGGCGGGCTTGACGTCGAGGTGCGCGATCGAGACGGCGTGCATGGCCTCGAGACCGCCGAGGAGGTTGTCGATGATCGTGAACGCGCGCTCGGTGGTGAGGTCGCCCGACTCGAGCGCGCGCTCGAGGTTGGTGCCGCGCACGTACTCCATCGCGAGGATCGGCTTGGGCTGGGCGCTCGCGTCGAACGTGATGAAGCGGGCGAGGTTTTGGTGCTCGGGGAGCGCGAGGAGCGCGCCGGCCTCCTCGCGGAACAGGCGCTCGAACTCGAGCTCGGAGAGGTTGCGGGCGGCGTCGCCCGAGTAGTCGGGGACCTTGAGCGCGACGAGCTCGCGATCGGGACGGCCGCGCTGTTCGGCGCGCACGGCGAGGAGGACGGAGCCACCGGCACCGCGGCCGATCGGGCGGACGACGTAGAAGCCGCCGAGGAGGCGCGAGAGCGGGACCCAGCCGGGGAGCACGACCTCGAGCGGGGTCGTCGAGAGGTTCTCGCTGCGATCGACGGGGCGGCGTGCGAGCCAGACGAGGATGCGCTCGATCGCGGCGGCGAGTGCGGGCGGGAGAGCTGCACGCGCGTGATCGAGCGACGCGGCGATCGCCTCGTCGAGCGAGGCTCCGCGCGACGGGCCGCGAGCGGCGAGCACGGTCTCGATCGCGCGGATGGCGACCTCGAGATCGGCCGCGCGATCGTCGGCGGCGAGGCCGAGCCGCTGGCGGGCGCCGAACACGCGGCGCGCGAGCGTGCCGAGCTCGTTCGCGATCGAGTCGAGCGTGCCCGCGGTGACGCCTTCCTGGCTCGCGACGGCGGTGAGGCCGGTGAGCTGGTTGCCGAGGCGCGCGAGCGCGAGGCGCACGGACTCGACGCGGGGGGACTGCTCGGGAGGGAGGGCGTCGGCGAGCTCGCCGAGGCGCTCGACGACGGCACGCACGGCATCGATGTCGTCGGGATCGGAGGCCTCCCAGGTCGCGGTGTGGAGCGCCGCGTAGGCGGCGAACGCGGCCTCGATGTCGGGGACCATCGACGCTTCGCGCACGATCGCGAAGTCGTCGTCGGGGAACGCGGTGGTCCAGGCGAGCAGGAGGGCGGTGAGCTCGGCGTGGCCGTCGCGGAGGAGCGCGTCGCCCGCGCGCGTGAGCGCGGCCCACACGGCACGGCGCAGCGAGG
>JAEWJO010000276.1 GCA_023386455.1 Pseudomonadota bacterium
GCGCCGGGATCGCAGACGTCGGCGGTTGGCTTCTGCGTCGACGCGCCGGCGCCCGCGCCGCGCTCGGGTCCGCTGCCACCAGGCCCGGGCACGGCGCCTCGTGCACCCGCATCGATCACGCCGTCGATCTGGAGTGTCGAACCGACGATCACGAGCGGCCGCGCGCCGACCACGCGCACCGTCGCGCCGAGTCGTACCTCGAGGGTATCGACGGGCAGGACGGCGATCTCGAGTCCAGCCGGCTGCTGTGTCGTCGCGAACATCGCCGGCGAGACCGTGCCGTCGATCGTCAGCGCCGTCGTGTCGATCGTCGAGTCGCCGAGCACGAGCGCCGCGGTCCCGCGCGGTGGCATGGCCATCAGATGCGACGGCACGAATCCGCCGGTCTCGTCGAACCCGACCCGCCCGCACGCAGAGGCGAGCAGCAGGAGTCCGAGGTACCGCACGCCGCGATGATACCTCGGTGCGACGGGCACGCTCCGCACACTCCCTCGGAACCGCAGGTCGTAGCCTTTCGGACGCGATCCTCGCCTCGGTGTCGCCGCCGCGACCGATCACGCATGGTGGCGCTTGAAGTACTGCACGGCTCGCTCGTGCTTCTCGGCGGCGGCCTTGCTGCCGAACGTTCCGAGGTTTCGACGCTTGCCGGTCTTCGGATCGATCTTGCGCGAGTAGAGGCGGTACTTGCCCGACGAGAGCTTTCTGATCATCGGCGGCTCCTTCTCAGGGACTACGGTGCAGCCCGCGTGCCCGATCGCGCAGCGCACGGCGTCGCAATTGCACCGGATCGTCGGCGTGAGCTACACGGTCCTGACGCTCGTCATCGTCGGTGCGCTGTGTGCGGCCATGGTCGGGCTCGTGCTGCTCGGGATGCGCGTCGCCGCGCGCCGTACCGCGAAGTACGGGCCGAAGCCGGGGAAGGTCGTCGAGACGTCGGTGTTCAGCGTGCTCGCGCTCCTGCTGTCGTTCTCGTTCTACGGCGCGATCGGCCGGTTCGACGACCATCGCAAGGCGATCGGCCGCGAGGTCAGCGCGCTCGACACCGCGTATCACCGCCTCGATCTCCTTCCCGCACCGTCACGGCCCGAGCTGAAGCGCCTGTTCCGGACGTATGTCGATTCGCGGATCGATCTCTACGGCACGGGCGTCGATCCGCACTCGTTCGCCGCATTTCAGAGCGCCGCGCTTCGCGAGCAGATCTGGCGGGCGGCGGTCGAGGCGTGCCGGGTGCCCGAGTGTGCGAGCTCGTCGCAAACGCTCGTGATGACGAGCCTCAACGACGTGTTCGGCTATCCACTCGAGCAGGCGGTCATGCGGCACATGCATCCGCCGCGCGTCGTGTTCGGCCTGTTGTTCTCGCTCGCGCTGCTGTGTGCGTTCCTCGCCGGCCTCGACAACCCGGGCTTCAAGCTGCGCAGCGCCATCATCGTCGTCCTCTATCCGCTGACGATGTCGGCGATCATCTGGACGGTCCTCGATCTCGAGTATCCGCGGACCGGCGTGGTTCGCCTCGGCGCGTTCGACGAGATGCTCGTGTCGCTGCGCGGGTCGATGTGACGCCAGAAATTGGACTCGAAGCCGGTTTCGGGATCATCTGACACCACCCATGACGAAGACCCGCAAGCGCACCGCCAAGAAGCTCGTGCTCCCGCTGATCGCGATCGGCATGATGTCGCTGATGATGTACCTCGATGCCGCGAACCGGCCGCAGCAGACGTCGGCGCGCAGCCACGCGCCCGCCGCCGCACGCGTCAATCACGACCTGCATCAGCGCTAGTGATAGATCGCGACGTGCGGCACGCCGTCGTCGCCGATGTAGCCGCGATACATGCCCGGCGTGTTGAACGGCATCGCGAGGTGGCCCTGGCGATCCATCGCGATCACGCCGCCCTCGCCGCCCGCGCGGACGAGCTCGTCCATCACGACGTCGTCCGCGGCCTGGGGCAGTGACCGCCCCGCGTACTCGACGCGCGCACAGATGTCGCGCGCGACGGTGTAGCGGATGAACAGCTCGCCGTGGCCGGTCGCGGAGACGCCGCACCGATCGTCGGCGTAGGTGCCCGCGCCGATGATCGGCGAGTCGCCGACCCGGCCGTAGCGCTTGTTCGTGAGGCCACCGGTCGACGTGCCGGCCGCGAGCGCGCCGGCCTTGTCGAGTGCGACGACGCCGACGGTGCCGAACTTGTCGTCCTTCAGCTTGTCCTGCAGCTCCTGCCAGCGCTCCTCGGTGCGGAAGTACGATGGGTCGACGCGCTCGACGCCGACGGTCACCGCGAACTCCTCGGCGCCGGTCCCGACCATCATCACGTGGCGCGACCTCTCCATCACCGCGCGCGCGAGCAGGATCGGGTTCTTGATCGTGCGGACGCCTGCGACCGAGCCCGCGGTGCGCGTCGCCCCGTTCATGATCGAGGCATCGAGCTCGTTGATCCCGTCGTGGGTGAAGACCGCGCCCTTGCCGGCGTTGAACAGCGGCGAATCCTCGAGGAGGACGATCGCGGCGGTGACGGCGTCGAGGCTCGAGCCGCCTCGCGCGATCACCGCGTGGCCCGCTCGCAGTGCTTGTTCGAGCGTCGCGCGGATGGCCGCCTCGCGCTCGGGCGTCAGCTTCGCGCGCGGGATCGCGCCGGCACCGCCGTGGAGCACGAGGCCCCACGCGATCGTCGCGGTATCGGTCTGCGGGCGAGGCGCGGCCGGCGGCTTCGCGGGCGACGAGCCACACGACACCGCGAACGCGGCGAGAAGGACGAGCGACCTCATGCAGCCCTCGTATCACGGCGTCGATCGTGTTAGCGCACCAGTCGCATGAGGTGCGTTTACACGCCGGATGCGCGAATTGCGCGCTGGTCCACGCGATGCACGATGCCCGCGCATGCTGAGGGAGCTCACCGCCAACATGGCGGCATCTCGTCGTTCGTCCCGTTCACTGCAATCGATCGTGTGCACCCTCGTGGCTGCTCTCGTCGCGTGCAATGACTCACCGCAGATCACCGATGATGTGCCAGTCGACGAGACGCCGGAGCGCTGGGTCGCGGGCACGGAGATCGATTCGGATCTCTCCGGTGACCTGCGGCCCGAGGCCGAGGCGCTGATCCGCGAGCGCGACCTCGAGATCGCGGAGCCCGCGGTCGATGTCTCGTACGCGTGGACGCCGCCGGCAACGATCCGCATCTGGCGCCGCGGCCTCGACGGGTCGAGTGCCTCGTGCTCGGGCCGCGTCGACGTCATCCCGCTCGAGAAGTACGTCAAGGGCGTGCTGCCGCACGAGTGGATCCGCAGCTGGCACACCGAGTCGCTGAAGGCGGGCGCGATCGCGATCCGCACGTACGCCGCGAGCTGGGTCAAGAATGGCGGCAAGTACACGTGCGCCGACCTCGACGACACGACCGCCTCGCAGGTCTACAGGGACGAGTTCTTCGCGGTGACCAACTCGGCGGTCGACGCGACCGCGAACACGTACGTGATGAAGAACGGTCTTCCGATCGTCGCCGAGTACTCGGCGGAGAACAGCAACCCGACCGCGACCGGCGTCTCCGAGCCGCTGTGCGCGGGCAAGCCCCGCAACGGCCACGGCCGCGGCACGTGCCAGTGGGGCAGCCAGCGCTGGGCGAGCCAGAGCGGCAAGAGCGCGACCTGGATCATGGAGCACTACTATCCCGGCGCGACCGTCGTGAAGGTCGGCGGCGGTGGCGGCACGCCGACGACGATCGTCGTCGACAGTAACCCCGCCGGCAACAACGCGACGATCGCGAAGGTCGAGTACACCGGCACGTGGACCGCGTCGACCGCGACCGCGGGCTACTACGGCAGTGACTACCGCTGGGCGGGCACCGAGCAGAGCTCGGCACCGGCGACGTTCTCGTTCTTCCTCCCGGCGGCGGCGAGCCGCACGATCGACGCCTGGTGGGTCGCCGGCACGAACCGGTCCTCGGCCGCGACGTTCATCGTCTACGACAGCGCGGGTGCCGAGGTCGGTCGCGTCGCGAAGAACCAGCAGGCCGGCGGTGCGCAGTGGAACACGCTCGGCACGTTCGCGTTCAAGGCCGGCTGGAACCGGGTCGTCCTGTCTCGCTGGCAGGCGCCGGGGTCCGTCGTCGTCGCCGATGCTGTCCGCGTGCGGTGAGCAGTGAGGTCAGGAGCTGTCAACGGACCGCCTGCCGGGTCCCTGCCCTCCCCTGCATACTCGCGCGCGATGCGGGGATGTCTGCTCTCTTGTGCACTGCTCGCCGCGTGCGGTCCCACGACGCGCGACGGCGCGACCGCCGATGCCAGCGGCGGCGGTAGCGGAAGTAGCGTCGACGCCGGCTCGTGCGAGGAGGTCGTCGACGTCGTGTTCGTGCTCGATACCTCGAGCTCGATGGACTTCGTGCTGACGAAGCTCGAGGCGCAGATCGCGCAGGTCGTCACCGCGAGCAACATGGTCGCGGCGGACGCCCACTTCGGTCTGATCCCGTTCCAGGACAACCACACGATCGATCCAACCGGCGCCCTCATGGGCGGTGTCGTCCACACGAGCGCGACGAGCCTGCAGACCGCGTTCCGCTACTACCGCGACACGTTCACGGCGAACAACCGCAACCCGGGTGATGGGCCGAGCGGACTGACGACGCAGAACCCGATCTGCGAGGAGAACTCGCTCGACGCACTCTACGCCGCGGCCGCGAGCTTCCCGTGGCGCGACAACGCGACGCGCGTCGTGATCCTCGCCACCGACGACACCTTTCTCGAGCGCACCGACAACTACGGCGACCGCGACGGTGACGGCCTCACGAACAAGACCGACTATCCGCGCGAGGGCAACTACCCCGCCGCGCGCACGATGGCCGAGACGATCACCGTGCTGCACGACGCGAAGGTCCGCGTGTTCACGTTCACGCGGCTCACCCAGCCGAACATCCTCGAGCGCTGCGGCACGGGCCGCCGCCTGCCGTGGGCCTCGATCACCGATGGCTGGACGACGCCGTACAAGTCGATGCCGCCGATCCCGATGCAGACCGACGGCGCGAACTACGACCTCGACAAGATCAAGAACGGGCAGCTGTCGCTCGCCGAGACGATCAACAACGTCGTGCTCGACAGCCACTGCAACCCGATCATCCTGTGATCACGCGGCGAGCGCGGCAGGACGCCCGGACTGGGCCTTGCGGCTCGCGATGCGCGCATCGAGGCTGAACGGGCCGACGCCGAGCTGCACGATCATGAGCGCCGTGCCGACGAGCGCGATGTTCTTCATGAACAGCACCAGCTGCAGCTGATGGGCCATCGGATCGCTCACCGACCAGAACGGGTGCATCGCGAACGTGACCGGCACGAGGAACGCGATCAGCGCCACGGCGCCCAGGCGTGCGCGATAGCCGAGGATGATGCTGAGCGCACCGACGAGCTCGAGGATCCCCGACGCGGGAACCGCGAGGTTCGCGAGCGGCACGCCCTGCACCGCGGCAAACGCGATCGTCTCGGACTTGAAGTGGCCCGGGAACGACATGACGAAGATCAGCGAGAACAGGAGACGACCGACAAGAGCTGTTGACTTCATGGTGAGCCGCCGATGTGCAACGCATCTGCCACGGCCCGGATCGAGGAGTTGCGCGAAGATGCTCGCTCGGCGCTGCCGGGATTCCGGCGGCTGATGCCGGCGAGCCGGCGCGACTAGTCCTTCGTCATCCCGAACTTCTTCAGCTTGTCGTAGAGCGAGGCCCGGTTGAGGCGCAGTCTGCGCGACGCCTCCGATTGATTGCCGCCCGCCGACGACATCGCCTGGCGGATCAGGTTGCGCTCGAACGCCTCGACCTGCTCGCGAAACGACGGGCCACCGAGGCCCGGGCTCGCCGGCTCCGCGGTATCGCTACCCTCGCTCGCCTCGGGAAGCACCTGCAGCGCCTCGAGGCCGACGACCTTCGTCATCGCGAGCGCGACGGCCCGCGCGATCGTGTTCTCGAGCTGGCGCACGTTGCCGGGCCACGGCTCGCGTTCGAGATGCTCGACGAGCGACGGCGCCAGCTGCACGACGTACGGCAGTCCGAAGCGCTCGGAGTACTTGCGCGCGAACTCGCGGGCGAGCAGCGGGATGTCGCTGCGGCGCTCGCGCAGCGGCGGGACCACGACCTCGACGACGTTGAGCCGGTAATAAAGATCCTCGCGAAAGCGGCCGGCCTGGACCTCGCTCTCGAGATCGCGG
Source organism: Pseudomonadota bacterium (assembly GCA_023386455.1). Taxonomy (GTDB): domain Bacteria; phylum Myxococcota_A; class Polyangia; order Haliangiales; family Haliangiaceae; genus JABFXX01. The sequence continues at coordinate 6,179 of JAEWJO010000276.1, forward strand.
TGCGTGGCCGCGACGACGCGGACGTCGACCTTCTTCACCTGACTCGTGCCGAGCGGCTGGACCTCGCCCTCCTGGAGCACGCGCAGCAGCTTCGCCTGCAGCCCGAGCGGCAGCTCGCCGATCTCGTCGAGGAACAGCGTCCCGCCGTCGGCCTGGACGAAGAAGCCCTCGTGGGCCGCCACCGCGCCGGTGAACGCACCGCGCGCGTAGCCGAACAGCTGGCCCTCGGCGAGCTCCGCCGGGATCGCCGCGCTGTTGAACACGACGAGCGGCTGCTTCGCGCGCAAGCTGTTCGCGTGCAGCAGCGCCGCGACGAGCTCCTTGCCGGTGCCGGTCTCGCCGCGGATCAGGACGGTCACGTCCTTGCCGGCGACGCGCGTCGCGGTCTCGAGCGCGCACATGAGCGGACGGCTGCGGCCGATGATGCGGACGCCGACCGCCTGCTCGAGCGCACGCTCGCGTTCGCCGAGGCGCAGGCGCCGGGTCTCGGCGGCGCGTTCGATCGAGTGAACGAGCTCGTCGTTGTCGAATGGCTTCGAGAGGTAGTCGTACGCGCCCTGCTTGAGCGCGCGCACGGCGAGCCGCTCGGAGCCGTGCGCGGTGATGAGGATGATCGGCAGCATCGAGTCGACCATGCGCACGCGGTCGAGCAGCTGCAGGCCGTCGAGGTCGGGCATCGAGTAGTCCGAGACGACGACGTCGATATCCTCGATCGCGCGCAGCGCGCTGGCCACCGAGTCCACGGCGACGACGTCGAACCCGCGACTCTCGAGCGCCTCGCCGATCGCGAAGCGAACGCCCGGCTCGTCGTCGATCACGAGGACGCGCGTCACGATGGGGCTCCCGGCGCGAGCGGCAGCGCGATCGTCGCGATCGTCCCGACGCCGGGCGTGCTCGCGTAGTCGAGGCGACCGCCGTGCTGCGCGATCGCCGTCTTCGCGATCACGACGCCGAGGCCGGTGCCGCCTTCGCGTGTCGTGAAGAACGGCGTGCCGACGCGCGACGACACGTCCTCCGACATCCCCTTGCCGCTGTCGCGCACCGTGATGCTCGCGCCTGTCGACCCGAGGCGATACGAGACGTCGACGAACCCGCCGCGCGGTGTCGCCTCGATCGCGTTCGACGCGATGTTGACGAGCGCCTCCTTGAGCAGCCGCGCATCGCCGCGCAGTCTGCCGCCTTCCCCGACGACGCTGAGGTCGACCCCGGCAGCCTCGGCGCGGCCGGCGACGAGGGTCCCGATCTCCGTCATCAGCTCGTCGAGCTCGAGCTCCTGGATCTGGACCTCCTCGACGGGACGCGCGCGATCGAGGTAGTCGCGCAGGATCGCGCTGATCCGGTCGGTCTCGGCGAGCAGGACCTCGAACCGCCGCTTCGCCTTGTCGTCGCGCGGGCGCAGGGCTTCGAGCTGGACGAGGCTCTTGATCGCGGCGAGTGGGTTCTTGAGCTCGTGGGCGAGCTTCGTCGTCATCGACTCCAGCCCGCGGCGCCGGCTCGCGGCATCGAACAGCGCGCCCTCGCGGATGCGATGCAGGCGGCTCGCGGCGATGCACATCGCCTCGTGCATGCGCGTGATCCTGAGGCCGATCAGCCACGCGACGAGGAACGTCGTCCACCCGGCGAGCATGCCGAACCCGACGCGCGAGAACCCGAGGTCGGCAAACGACGCCGGGACGAGCGCGGCGAGCACGAGCGCCGGGATCAACGCGTGGAGCACGGTCGTCCGCCGCCAGCGCCGGAACGTCGTCCAGCCGATCAGGATCGGCGCGGCGAGCAGCGGCAACATCGGGCTCGCGAGCCCACCGGTCACCGCGATCGCCACCATCGCCGCACCGACCATCACGAGCACCGGCTGCAGATCGGTGGCCTTGACCTCCGACTTCGCCGGAGACGGTGCGAGCAAGTAGGCGAGGAGGAACGCGCCGGCGGAGGCCGCAACAATTGCGATCCGCCAGCTTCCGATCCCGCACGCGGCGGCGACGACGACCTCGCTCGCTGCCAGGCTCGCCACGAAGCCCATGCGCGCGAACCACTGCCGGCTGCTCATACGCGCCCAGCCGTAGCAAGAGGGTCGCCAACGGCCGAACCAATGATCTCCATACGCTGGCCTTGCCGAGTCCGACACGTGCCGGAATCTCGGCAGGGTATTGCCACGGATCTCGGGAAAGCCAACCCGACCCCTAAGAGTTGTCCCGTAAGTACGTCCACACAGGGTCGTATCTATGGGACCTGTCAGTTCGCACACGTGCACGCTCGGACGTGGTCTGGCGTGCGCCAGTCTCATCCCGGGTTGCGCACGATGCCGT
>JAEWJO010000285.1 GCA_023386455.1 Pseudomonadota bacterium
ATCCGGTTTCGGAAGCCTTCGGAGTAGAGAGACAATGGGTCCTCGGTCCCCCGTGTGCGAACGGTGGTGGAGAACGCCGACGCTCATGCCGCCAGCGTCATGCGACAACTACCCTGGCACAGGGGGCCCGGTAGTGGACAGCCAGGACAGCCAGGTGACACCCGGTAGTGGACAGCCATCGGTTGGGTGACAGCCGGTGGTGGCCCGAATCGACAACGGTTGTCCGGCCATCGGTTGGGTGACACCCGGTAGTGGACACCGCCGTGGCCACGCGCAGACGAGGTCGGCGATCGAGCCATTCGAGGCCTCGATCCCGAGCGACGTGAACGTCTACGACTACTCGGCCCTCGTACGCGGACTGTCCGGCCATCGGTTGGGTGACACCCGGTGGTGGCCCGAACAGGCAATCGTCAGGAGTCGGCTACGGACCCGGGCGCATCGCGATGAGGATGTCCTCGTTGCCGTTCGCGTTGCTCTGGAGGTACAGGTGGCAGCCGTCGGGCGAAATCCAGGTCGGCGTCTCGTTGACTCCGAGCTTCGCCAGGCCCTCGACCGGGATCGGCGTATCGAAGCCATCCTGGGGAGTCGCGCGCGATGCGGTGTAGATGTCGGACTCGCTGCCGACGGTGCGGCGAAAGAAGATGTGCAGCTCGTCGAGCGTGAGCACGGGCGCGGCCTCGTCGTCGGCAGTGTTGACCGCGCCGGGCAGCACCGTCGGCGGCGCCATCGCGCCCGTCGAGTCGATCTCGGCACGCCAGATGTCGCGCAGGCCCTGACCCGTGCGGACGTCCGACGCGAAGTACATCGCGCGGTCGGTCGCGATCATGGGATAGCCCTCGCGATCGTTCAGCGCGACCGCGACGGTTGGCGCGGCGAATCGCTCGCTCGTCGTTGCACGCCGGCTGATGTAGACGTGGAACACGGTCGCCGCGCGGTCGGTATCGAACGCGAGCAGCAGACCGCTCGGCGACAGCGTCGGCCACAGCTCCGAGTCCACGGAATTCACCGTCGTGAGGAGCTCCGGTGGGTCGAGACGCCCCTCGATGGGGTCGCGGGCGGCGGTGTAGAGGTCGTAAGCGCCGGTCGACGAGCGGCGGCTGAACATGATGACGTTCTCGTCAGTCGACAGACGCGCGCCCACGTCGTCGAGGTCGCTGTTGAGGGTGTAGAGCGGCTCCGGCTCGCCGAACGGCGCGCTCGGATCGCAGCGCCGCACGACGGGGCCTGCGTCGGGCGTGACTGCGTTCGAGCCGCATGCGGCGAGCGAGGCGCAGAGTGCGGTCGCGAAGGTGCGGGTCATCGCAGGTACATCTCCATCGAATCGACGCCGCGATACGACGACATGTTGTCGGCCATGCGGATGGCCTGGCCACCGCACGCCTGGGTCTCGGTCCTGCCGAGCGCGTCGGGCGTCGCGGTGTAGTCGACCATCGGGTGGGGCTCGTCGGCCCAGAACGCGCTCTGGTACGTCGGACACGTGCTGCAGCAGCTCGCGTAGAACCACGGCACGCCGTAGCTCGGCGCGTTCGCGCAGGACTGACCCGGGCCGCTGTCGGAGGTCGACAGCGACGCGGCGTTCGCGATCGGCACCGGCTGCACGAGGCCCGCGAGCGTCGCGGTCATCGCCGGGCGATCGACGTCGACCGCCGCGATCGTCGCGATGTAGTGGAGCGGATTGCACGCGCCGCCGCCGGTCGTGCGCAGGCGATGCACGACCATCAGGTTGCCGGCGGCGTCGAGCTCGGGCCAGTGGATGCCGGCGAGCCGGTACGCGTTGCCCGGATCGGGCACGCCGACGCTCGCATCCGCCCACTGCGCGAACGTGCCGCGAAGGGCTTGCGACTGCGCGTCGGCCCACCGCGTGCGCTGGATGAGGGTCCAGCCGCCGCCGTCGATCGTCATCTCGCACCACGCGTCGAACGGGTCGGTTCCGCCCGGGCCATCGGGATCGATCGAGTATCGGCCGGTCGGCAAGCCGGGGAGCTCGGTCTTCAGCTCCGCGCACGAGCGCGCGGTGCGGCAGCGCTGCGCTTCGCACACGCCGCCCATCGTCGTGCAGTGCGAGCTCCACCGGCACTCGAGGCACGTATGGGTCTGCGGCTCGCAGTACGGCGTCGGCGCCGCGCAGCCGCTCTCGTCGACGCAGCCGGTGATGGCGTCGGAGGTCGATGGCGAGGACTGGCCACAACCGGCGAGCGCGGCGACGAGGATCCAGGCGCGAGCCACGGCGATAGTCTAACCGCCTAGCGCTCGATCGTGACGAAGTCCGACACGATGCTGAGCAGTGCGGCAAACATCACGAAGTACGAGGCGCTGGTCCTCGGTGCCGCGTCGGTGAACGCCGCGATGCAGCCGCCGGCCATCATCAGGCCGACCACGACCTTGATCTGCTTGCCGAGCTTGTCGAGCTGCTTGCCCGCGCGGAGCATGCCGCCGTCCCACATGCCGAACGTGTACGGCGCGCCGGTGCGGAGCGCGTTGAACGCCTTGATCGCCACCGCGATCCCCCACACCGAGAACACCACCAGAAAGAGCGAGTAGGCCTCGGGTCCCATGCCCGATCCGTATCCTAAAGGCGCGCTTCGATCGAGACCGTGAAGATGTTGTTCGTGCCGTGCCCGCGGAAGTTGGAGGGCGGTGTCGTCATCGACGTCGTCACGGTATCGACGTCGTACCAGTAGTGCAGGTAGCTCGCGCCGAACCGGTAGCGGCCCGTCGAGAAGCGCGCGCCGGTGTGGAGCCCGACGTGGTTGAACGTCGGCTGGTCGAGCGTCACCGCGCCGGGCGGTGCCGGCGTGCGGTCGTAGTGCATGCCGGTCATCAGCTCGACGCCGCGCAGCTGCGCGAGATCGTGGACGCGCACGCCGCCCGAGGCCTGCCACGAGTCGCGGTAGTTCTTGATCGTCTCGAGCTCGCGGACGAGGAAGATGCCGGTGACGTCGGTGTGCTGCTTCTCGTACTGGCGATACAGCCAGTAGCGAAACTCGCCGCCGAGCTCGACGTTCGGTGTGATGTCGACGGTCGCGCCGGCCATCGCGGCCCACGGCAGCATCTGCTGCGTCCGCTGCGTGCCGACGAGCTTGTCGTTCGGCGTCGAGGCGTCGGGACCGAGCGTGATCTCGACGGGACCCTCGAGCGTCGCGTCGACGCGACCGGTCAGCGTCGCGCCCCACGTGACGCGCGGGTGCGGCCGGCCGAACGCGGCGACCATCCAGGTCGGCGCCCAGCCACTGCCGTCGAGCACGAGCTCGGGACGCGCGCCGGTGAGCGAGCTGAGGTCCATGCCGTCGATGATCGGGAACACCTCGCGGCGGCCGTGGATCCGCATGTCGAGCACGCCGACCGATGCGCCGAGGCTCAGCGTGTCGGTGACGCGGTAGGAGCCGGCGACGACGGCCTGCGGTGCGATGACGTAGCCGTCGATCAGGTGATAGCGCGTGACCGACTCGCGCTCGAACGCCGCGCCCTGCGCGTTGCCGACATAGATCGACGCGCCGAGCACGAGCCTGTCCGGAATGATCTCGCCGGTGACCGCGAGCATCGGCACGACGCCCATCGCGCGGCTCGGCTTGACCGGCGCGTAGTAGCCGTCGGCATCCGGCGTCGTGCCGAGGAACCGATCGCTGTCGTCCCACGAGTGCAGCTGGAACTCGGTGTCGATCAGGATGACCCCCGTCGACAGGTAGAGCTGCCAGCCGTGCTGGAGCGTCAGGCCGGCGGGGTTGTGATAGATGGCCGACGCGTCGTCGGGACGGCCGATGATCGACGCCATCGCGGTGCGGCGGACGCCGATGTCGGGAATGCCGAAGCCGCCTGCGTGGACCGGCGGTGCGGCGAGCGCGAACGCGGCGAGGACGAGACTTCGCGCTTGTGTCGAGTTCATTTTACAGTGTAAAACTCGCACGTGTTCGACCTGAAGATCAACGGCGGAATCGTCGTGGACGGCACCGGCCGCAAAGCTGCTGCGAACAACGTCGCGGTCACCGGCGGACGGATCGTCGAGGTTGGCGAGTGTGCCGGGCCGGCGCGTCGCGTGATCTCCGCCGACGGTGCGCACGTGCTGCCGGGCTTCGTCGACATCCACACCCACTACGACGGCCAGGTCACCTGGGATCCCGAGCTGTCTCCGTCGTCGCTGCATGGCGTGACGACGTGCGTGATGGGCAGCTGCGGGGTTGGCTTCGCGCCGGTTCGCAAGGGCAGGGAGGCCGCGCTCGTCGAGCTGATGGAGGGCGTCGAGGACATCCCCGGCTCTGCACTCGCCGAGGGAATCCCGTGGGGCTGGGAGTCGTTTGCCGACTACATGGATGCGGTCGCCGCGATGCCGCACGCGATCGACGTGCTGCTCCAGGTCCCGCACGATCCGCTGCGCATGTACGTGATGGGCGAGCGGGCGGTCGCCGACGAGCTCGCGACCGACGACGACATCGCCGAGATGAGTCGGCTGCTCCGTGCGGCACTCGAGGCGGGTGCAGCAGGATTCTCGACGGGCCGCAGCGACAACCATCGCACCGCACGCGGCGCGGCGACGCCGGCCTCCGAGGTCGACGCGCGCGAGCTCGCGGGGCTCGGCGCGGCATTTCGCGGCCTCTCGCACGGCGTGCTCCAGGCGGTCAGCGACTTCGACATGATGCGCGGCCCGGATCGGTTCGACCCCGAGTTCGATCTGCTCGAGGCGATGGCCCTCGCGAGCGGCGGGCACCCGCTGTCGATCTCGACGATGCAGCGCGATCACGCGCCGAACCAGTGGAAGCAGATCCTCGCGCGTGCCGACCGCGCGGCCGAGCGAGGCCTCGACGTGCGGTGCCAGGTCGCGGCGCGCGGCATCGGCGTCCTGCTCGGGCTCGAGGCGACGTTCCATCCGTTCATGGGATTCCCGTCGTACAAGGCGATCGCGCACCTGCCGCTCGCGGAGCGCGTGGCGGCGATGCGCACGCCCGAGCTTCGCGCGCGCATGCTCGCCGAGACGTCCGACAAGGTCGCCGGCGACGGCACGCCGATCCCACCGCTCGCCGACTTCTTCCTCGCGAACATCGGCATGGTCGCGATGCGGCTCTACCCGATGGGCGAGCGTCCCGACTACGAGCCGAAGCTCGACAGCTGCCTCGCCGCGATCGCCGCGCGCTCGAACCGCCCGGTGCTCGAGGTCATCTACGACGCGCTGCTCGTCGATGACGGCAAGGCGCTGCTGTACTTCCCCGTCTACAACTACACGGGGATGAACCTCGACGTCGTCCGCGAGATGCTCGTCCATCCGCGCGCGCTCGTCGGCCTCGGCGACGGTGGTGCGCACGTCGGGACCGTGTGCGACGCGAGCATGCCGACGTTCCTCGTCTCGCACTGGGCGCGCGACCGCGCGAATGGTCTGCCGCTCGAGCGCGTCGTCCAGATGCAGGCACGCGACACGGCGCGCTTCATCGGCCTGCACGATCGCGGCACGATCGAGGTAGGCATGCGCGCCGATCTCAACATCGTCGAGCTCGCTCGGCTCTCGCTGCGCCGTCCCGTGATGCAGCGCGACCTGCCCGCCGGTGGCAAGCGACTCGTCCAGTCCGCAGATGGCTACGTCGCGACGATCGTCGCCGGCGAGATCATCGTCGAGCGCGGCGTGTTCACCGGTGCGCGGCCGGGCGCACTCGTGCGGATGGGCGTCTCGTGAAGCGCGGCAAGCCCGCGCGCGAGCTGACCGCAGAGCGGATCCGGTCGGTCGCGCTGTCCGTCATCGATCGCACCGGGATCGACGAGTTCTCGACGCGCAAGCTCGGCGAGGCACTCGGCTGCGAGGCGATGGCGATCTACTACTACTATCCGAGCAAGGAAGCGCTGCTCGATGCCGTCGTCGACCAGATGATGGCCGGCCTCGCCGCCGAGGCCACCGGCGACGCGGTCGACTGGGTCGACGCCATGCGCAAGGTGGCGCACGGCTATCGCAACGTCGCGCGGCTGCACCCGAAGGCGTTCCCGCTGCTCGCGACCCGGCGATTCGCGAGCGAGAGCACGTACGCGTTCCTCGAGGAGCTGTTTGCCGCCGCGAAGCGGCAGAAGATCAGCGACCGCACCGTCGCGCGGTTCTATCGCGCGGTCAGCTCGTACTGCAGCGGGTTCGCGCTCAACGAGCTCGCGCAGCGCCGCGAGCCGTCGACCGCCGCCCAGCGCGCGCGGTTCTCGCGGATCGCCGCGGTGTCCGCGTACCTCGAGCCCGAGCACGCCGACGACACGTTCAGCTTCGGGCTCGAGATCCTGCTCGACGCGCTCGCCGCATCCGCGAGCAAGAGGAAGGCCGCATGACCGTGTTGCGCTATGGCTCGATCGTCCGCTCTCTGTGGTCGCTGCGCGGCGAGCCCGCCGTCGAGACGGTGACACCGACGCGCACGGTCGCGTATCGCGAGGCGCACGCGCGCGGGATCGCGCCGCTCGCCGACATCTACGAGCCGGCGGTCCCGACCGGCGCATCGGTCGTGCTGGTCCACGGCGGCGGGTTCGTGATCGGATCGCGCGCGATGAAGCCGATGCGCTTCCTCGCCGCGAAGCTCACCGACGCCGGCCACACCGTCTGCGCCGTCGACTACCGGATGATCTTCCGCGGCGGTCGACTCGACGAGGCGGTCTCCGATGTCCGCGACGCGCTCGCGTTCTGGCGGATGCACGCGCCGGATCCCGCGCGGATCTCGATGGCAGGTCTCTCCGCCGGCGCCTCGATCGCGCTGCTCGCGGCCGATGCGATTCCGCTGCACCGCCTCGTCTGCTGCTTCGGGCTCTACGACATGGAGCACCTGCAGGGTCCGCTCGCGAGCCTCCTGCCGCGCATGCTGTTCGCGACCGCCGATCGCGCGATCTGGCGCGACCGCTCGCCGTGCGTCGCGCAGCCGGCGGCACCGACGCTGCTGCTGCATGGCGACGACGACGGCCTCGTCCCGGTCGAGCAGGCGCGCAAGCTCGCCGCGGCGCGCGACGCGCTCGGCCTGTCGACGAAGCTCGTCGTGTATCCCGGCGCTCCGCACGGGTTCTTCAACCTGACGGGCTCGGTCGCCGACATCGCGACCGAGGAGATCATCGAGTACGTCCGCTGAGGTGACGGCGCGGGCGCGCGGTCTCCTTACAGGATCACGACGGGCGCGCAGGTCGAGACGCCGGCACCGACGATCGTGCGGCCGGTCGCCGGCGTCGTCGTCGAGATCACGCCGGTCGTGCCGTCGATCTCGTAGACGGTCGTGTTCGGCTCGGTGCCCCTCTGCAGGAATACCCAGAAGTGGCCACCCCAGTGTGCGAACGCATACGCGGTCATCGTGCCGCCGAGCTGCGGCTCGGTGAACGTCTTCGCGATTCCGCCGGTTGTCTTGTCGAACTGGACGACGCGCGCGGTCGTCGGCTCGGGCATGAAGCCCCAGAGCTCGGCACTGCCGGTACCGGTCATCTCCGGCAGCGCCGTCTGCGTACCGAGCACGGTCGCGGCCATCGTCGTCGGATCGACGCGCGCGAGCGTGTAGCTCGTCTGCGCCTGGTTCTGGCCGCCGCCGATATAGAGGCTCTCGGCGTCGCCGCCGACCATGTCGGTCGAGAAGCCCATGCCGAAGACCTTCAGCCCGTTCGGCGAGGTCCACGGCAGCTTCGTGCACTGGAGGCCCGCGTTGATCGCGACCTTGAACAGATCGCCCGACGTGTACAGCACCCACGCGTTCGCGCTGCGGTCGACGCTCATCGAGAACGGCGTGCCGCTGCCCGGGCAGCTCAGCGAGCCGAGGTCGTGGAACGTCTTCGTCGCCGGATCGAACTGCGACAGGCGGTAGTTGAACTGATCGAGCGTGTAGATCAGCTCCGTGCCATCCGCGCAGCCGTCGTCGCCGACGCTGCCGTCGGTGTCACCACCGCTTCCGTCGTCATCGTCGTCGCCGACGTCCTGGCGAGACGGTGGACCACACGCGATCACACACGCGAGCGCCGCCAGCGAGAGTCGCTTCCCCATCGCCATCGGGCGTACCACGGGCCGCATCGCCGACGAGGAAACAGCTGCTGGCAGCGGGTCTGCACGCGATGCGCAGAGGTACGCGCGATTCGCCCCGCGCGCATCGTCGCAAACCCGACTACGATACGAACATGCGCTGGATGGTCGTCGTCGTCGTCGGGCTCGCCGCGTGCGGCAGGGTCGGCTTCGACGCGACGGTCGACTCGAGCGACGGCGAAGGTAGCGGCAGCGGCAGCGGGAGTGGGAGTGGAAGTGGCGGCGGCAGCGGCAGCGATGGCGGCGTCGACGCGTTGCCGGCAGCGTGCGCGCAGGCGATCCCGATCGCGCTCGCCACGCCGATGACCATCAGCACGTGCAGCGGCAACACCGATCGGCTCGACGGTTGCGGTCCCGCGGGCACGTCCGAGGTCGTGTTCGCGTTCACCGTGCCGGCGACGGGCAGCTACAACATCCGCGCGTACAACACCGGCACGACGAATATCAGCAACTCGACCGGTGTCGTCGGCGCGGCATGCGACACGGTATCGCCGTGCGTCGGCCTGCTCGGACGGTCGTACACGGCGGGGCAGGTCATCTACTTCGCGATCGAGGCCTCGGCGGGAGGCTGCACGACGATCGACTTCCTGATCGACTAGTTCCCGATCACCGTGCCGCCCATGTTCGCCCCGTCGGCGCACAGATCCTCCGGCGCCTTGCGGTAGTGCTCGCGCGCGAACGTCTCGACGTAGGGGTCGAAGCACTCCGCCGTGTACGCGTGGTTCCACGACACCGCGGCGACCTGGACACCGTCGGGTAGCAGCGGATCCGACGTGATGATCACGCGCTTCGTGATCCCGCCCGCGCACGCCGCATCGGAGGCCATCCGCCGCGCCACACCGCGCAGCTCCTCGACGACGTCGGGGCAGCCGTCATCGCAGCGATAGAGCAGCACGATGCCGCCGTGCTCCGCGTTGTGGACCCAGTAGCCGCGCGGCAGCTCCGCGTACTCGCGATCCCACGCCGCCCAGATCGGATAGTGCGGCCCGCTCGTCGGCGGATTGTTCGTCCAGTCGATCACGCTGCCCATCGGCACGTGCTCGCCGGACGTGTTCGACTCGACGGTCAGCATCCCGCCGCACGCGCCGACGTCCGTCGTCGATTGCTCGGGCTCCGAGCAGGCGGCGATCGTGACCACGAGCAGCGCGGCAAGCTTCATCGTGCAACCGTGCATTGCCGTCAGCGCTTCGTCAAATGTGCGCCAGCGCTCCGTGGCAGCCTCGGCGGCCGTGCACCCTTGCGCGTCGCGCCGATGACGGGACGATAGGCGAGCTCCTCGCCGCTGCGCGCGGCGCGAAGCATCAAGCCGCCACGACTCATGTCGCCACGCCCGACGAACGCCTCGGGGAACAGGAGCCGCTCGCCGAACACGTCGAGCAGCGTGTCGACGTACTTGCCGGTCGCGATGCTGCCGAGCAGGACGATCTGTGCCGTCGGCCCGTACACGCGCGTCACGGTCTCGGCGTCGCGGCGCAGCGGCGTCACGAATGCGGGGCTCTCGACCTCGACCGTGCCCATCGCGCTCAGATCGGCCGATGCGATCGGATCGGTCGGAGCCACGAGCCCCATGCCGGGCGCCATCACGAGCGGAATCCCGAACTGCTGCGCGTAGGTGAGCTTGCCGCGGAAGTACAGCGCCGACAGCCACGCGAACACCTCGCCGATGGTCGCCTGCCGGTCGCGGAGCTTCGCACCGAGCTCGCTGCGCGCGGACGTCACGAGCTGGACCGCGCGCTCGCCGCCACAGCGCGCCGGACTCAGCAGGAACACCGTCGGGACCACGCCGTCTTGTACCCGATGCGCGACGCCGCGCAATCGGCGCTACTCCGACTTCTTGCCGTTCAGGGTCAGGTTCTCGAGCCGGGGCTGCGGGGGCTTGTCGCCGCCGCACTTGTCGATGTCGGTCAGCTTGTCGCCGGGGATCGTGACCTTCTCCGTCGCGCCGTCCTTGATCTTGTGGCACGTGTTCGGCGCCTTCACGACGGCGCCGTTCGCGCACGTGACCGAGAAGTCCCAGCACACCTCGACCTCGCTCTTGCCCTGGTTCTGCGTGAGCGTGCACTCGACCGCGGGCGCGGCCGTCGTGATGCAGTCGACGTGGACGTTGACCTTCTCGCTGCAGCCCGCGAGCAGGGCGACGAGGACGACGCAGGCGTGCTTCATCCGCCCATCCTAGTCGCTGTCGAAGTCGTCCGGTTCGTCATAGGCGCCTTTGTCATCGAGCCGGCCGCGCGTCTCGTCGGATCCGCCGAGACGGCCGAACGCGCCCATCATCGCGCCGCCCTCGTCCTCGCATGCCTCGGGCTTCGTGATCGGCAGCGGCCGGCCGCCGGCGCGCAGCGAGGTCCACGAGCGACGCACCACCGTGCCGTCGTTGCGGCCGAGGTAGACGCGGTCACCGTCGACCGCGAGCGAGATGACGTTTGGCGCCGGCATCGTGACGGCCGTGTTCGCTCCGACGTTCCACGCGACGCGCGCCGGCCCGCCAAGTGCGAGCAGCTCGCCGTCGCGGGCCCACGTCAGCGCGCGCTCGGCGCCGTCGTCGGTCGCGACGCCGAGCGAGGCCGTCTGCTTCGCGGTCTCGGTGCTGAACACGACGATGCCGTGGGTGTCGAGCAGCGCGAACTGCTTGCCGTCGGGGGAGACCGCGGGCGGGGTGCTGCCGCAGCCGTCGTACGGCGCGGACGTGACGACCCGGCGCTCGAGGCCATCGATGACGCTGAGCATGCTGCCCGTCTTCAGCACGATCGTCGTGCCGGTTCTCGACGCACTGGCATAGCCGTCGCCGATGTCGGTGGGATCGCGGTCGGGATCGGTCACGCTCGGCGACGTCCAGCGCGGACGGAGATCGGCGTCGAGGATCGTCACGCGACCCTCGGCGGTGAACCACACGCCGCCGCCGAGCACCGGACCGAGGTTGCGCACGAGCGGTGCCATGCCATGGCGGCCGGTCGGCAGCGTGCTCTGCGCGACACGCGAGACACCGCGCCAGCGCTCGATCGAGGCGCGGCGATCGGTGCCCGGCGTCTGGGTCAGCGCGACGAGGATGCCGTCGCCATCACCCGCGACCGACAGGACGTGGCGGTCCTTGCCTCCGAGCTCGATCGCCGGCTTGACCAGATCGGTGACCCAGATCCACGCCGAGCTATCGCCCCACGAGTGCGAGACGAGAAACCGGCCGGCGACCGCGAGCTCGCGGATCTCGCCACGCGAGCCGGTGACGCGCGAGACCGGCTGCCAGCTGTCGGTGCGATACGCGTGCAGCACGTTGTCGTTGCCGCCGAACGCGAGGAGGTCACCCGTCGGTGACCATTCGATCGTGCGCACGTACGAGCGCGAGCCGGGCAGCTTCGCGATCTCCTCGCCGCCGCGCGCCTTGACGATCCGTACCTCGTCGTCACAAGCGATCGCGAGCCGGTCGCTCCCCGGCGCGAACGCGATCGCGTCGATGCCGCACGGCAGGCTGATCGATGCGATGCGCGTGCCGGTCTCGAGCTCGTTGATGTCGATCGCCTGGAGCGAGCCGGCAAAGAACGCGCCGGTCGCGATCAGCGTGGCGTCGGGAGACATCGCGAACAGGGTCGCGTTGCCGACGGCGAACGCGCGCTCGCGCTTGCCGGTCGCGAGGTCCCAGATGCCGGCGGCACGCTGATAGCGTCCGGCGATCACCCGGTCGCCGACGATGCGCGGCGAGCCGTAGCCGCGCGAGTGCTCGAGCTCGGCGACGACCGCGTGCTTCGCGAGATCGACGACGCGCAGCGGCGCCTCGCCGGTATCGCCGACGATCGCACGGTTGCCGGCGATCGCGAGCGCGTAGGCGTTCTGGCCTGGATCGACGGGCGAGATCGCGCCGGTCGCGAGGTCGACGCGAACGATCTTCTCGTTCGCGAGGAACACCGCGCCGTCGGTCATCGCGACGTCGGCGACATCGACGAGCGCACCCTCGGCGACGATCCGGCGGGCGCCGTCGCGTGCGAACCGGACGACCGCGCCGCTCTGCGACGCGACCAGGATGTCGTCGCCGGCGAACCCGATGAAGTCGACGCTGCCGGGCACGCGCCAGGACTCCGCGCCGAATACCGCGGCCTCGCGGTCGTCGCGCCCACGGTCGCCGGGAGCGACGTGAGCTGGGCCACAGGCGGTCAGCAGCAAGGCGACGGTGACAGCGCGAGTCACCGGCTGACCGTACAAGAATCGCCGGCGGTGACGTATAGCTTGGAGATGAGATGTGCCGTTGCCGCGCTGATCCTGAGCGGCACCGCCATCGCGCAGGCCGAGTCGTCGGCGTCGGTCACGGTCACGCTCAACCAGCAGGGCGAGCAGCTGGCGGCCGACCTCGGGCTCAGCGTCCCGGATCTCGTCCAGCATGCGAAGGATCAGATCGACGAGCTGTACAAGGTCTCGCGTATCGACCAGCTGCTGCGCGCGTTCGCGGACACGACGTCGTTCTCGCAGCGCGGCCTCGGCATCGACTACGACGTCGATCCGGGGGATATCCTCGTCGGTGCCGCGGTCGCGGGCATCCACGGCGACGTCGCGATCGGCACCACGAACAAGCTGCTCGGCGGCTCGATCATCAACTACTCCGCGCACGGCGGCGTCAACCTCGGGCGCTGGGCGCACCCTCGCTGGACCGTGTTCGCGTCGGGCTTCTACCAGACGCAGACGATCCACGGGCTGACCGGTCGGCTGCTGACGTTCGGTGGTCACGTCCAGTACCAGGCCGTCCCGGCGCGCGGCACGAGCGTGCGCTGGACCGGCGTCGCGGCGACGTCCGGCCTCGAGTACGCGCGCCTCACGATGGGAACATCGAACTCGATCGAGAGTCACTTCACCGCCCAGGGGCCGTCGGAGCACGCGACGATCCACATGAGCTCGACCGGCACGCTCGACGTCCTGACGTCGACGGTGACGATTCCCGTCGAGGTGACGACCGGCGTGCGCCTCGGTGGCGTGCTGGCGATGTACGCCGGCGGCGGCATCGATCTCACGACGGGCGACAGCACGATCACCGCGCAGCTGAACAGCGTGCTGTCGATCAACTCCGATCACCTGCCGGTCGGCGACGCGGTGATCACCGGCAGCGGCGAGAACTCGGCGAGCCCGGTGAACGTGCACGCGCTCGCCGGCGTCGCGGTTCACACGCGGCACGTCCGCGTGTTCCTGCAGGGTGCCCTCGCGCCGGGAGAGCTCGCGGCGGCGCTCGGCCTGCGGATGGCGTTCTGACCGGGCCTAAGAGTTGTCCCGTAAGTACGTCCACACAGGGTCGTATCTATGGGACCTGTCAGTTCGCACACGTGCACGCTCGGACGTGGTCTGGCGTGCGCCAGTCTCATCCCGGGTTGCGCACGATGCCGT
>JAEWJO010000298.1 GCA_023386455.1 Pseudomonadota bacterium
CCACACGAACAAGACGCGCGCCTTGCCGGCCGACCGTCTGACTACCTTCGTGTAGAGCTCGGCGAGCTCGCCGACGATCCGCTCGTCGTGGCACGCGAGGTCGACGTCATCGACGACGAAGATGAACTGCTGGCCGGCGACCGCGTTCGACACCGCGCGGGCGAGGAACGCGACCGGCTGCTCGTTCGCGTTCGGCTGGATCCCGAACGAGGTCAGGGCCGTCGCGAAGCTCTGGGCCGGCTGCGACAGGTCCTCGCAGGCCATCGCCACGATGCCGTGGTCGCGAAGGCTGGGTATGAGACCCGCCCGCACGAGCGACGTCTTGCCGACGCCGGGCTCGCCGAACAGCAGGCCCGCGCGGAACGTGTCCGCCGTGACGAGCCTGGAGAGCTCGTCGCGTTCGGTTTCGCGCCCTTGCCAGACATCCCGCTCCGCCTCTCCGAATGGATCGAGCCCCCGCAAAGGCGACACCGTTCCGGGGTAAGTCGCGACCGCCACGTCCCGCACTATAGACCAGGATGCGGCGGCGCAGGTCCCATGCGTCGTCTATGCTCGACGCATGGGGCATTCTCGCGTGGCTGCCCGGCTCGCGCTCGCGCTCGCAGCCTTTGCGTTCGCGCCAGAGGCCGGCGCAGGCGGCAGCGGACCACAGACCTCGATCACCGTGTGGTCCACACCACCGGCGCAGCTCGCTGCATACGCCTATGCGAGCGCGTACGGCGGACTGTCCTACGGCGGCTACGCGCCACCGAGCGGTGCGATGATCACCGAGCGCCGCGAGGTCGACGTCGTCGCGGGTGGCGAGCTGCGCATCTCCGGCATCGCGTCCACCGTCGACCCGGCGACCGTGCAGCTGCGCAGCCTCACCGATCCGACCGGCGTCAGCGTCAGCGAGCAGCGGTTCGTACCCGGCGCGACGACGCCCGACGAGATCCTCGCGCGTCACGTCGGCGATCAGGTCACGATCGTCACGCCGAAGGGCGAGGTCGCGGGGGTGCTGCGCTCGGCGGACGCGCAGGCGCTCGTGCTCGAGGTCGGCGCCGGCGATCAGAAGCGCATCCAGGTCATGCGGCGCGACGGCTACGTGCAGGACATCCGCATGCCCGCGGGGCAAGGCGTCGACAAGCCGTCGCTCGTGTGGCGGCTCGCGACGAAGAAGCCCGGCAAGCACACCGTCGAGGTCACCTACCGTGCAGACGGCCTGACCTGGGGCGCCGACTACCTCGCGATCTTCGACGAGGCCGCGAAGACGGTCGACTTCTCCGCGTGGGCGACGCTGCGCAACGCGACCGGCACCGGCTTCGATGGCGCGGAGCTGACGCTCGTCAGCGGCGGCACACCGGCGGTCACGCTCAATCCCTTCGGCGCCTACGGCGCTGCCTACGCGCCACAGCCCGTGCCGCGCGCGCAGACCGCGGCGACGCGCTACACGGTTCCGACCCCGGTCCACGTCGGCAACGGCGAGTCGGTCCAGGTCGAGCTCATGCCGCCGCGGCTCGCCGCGAAGGCGCGCTCGGTCGTCACGTTCGAGGCGGTGCAGGACCTGTCGCCGAACTACCAGGGCGGCTATCCCGCGACCGACTGCACCGTGCTTTCGGCGAGCGTGCCCGGTAACGCGAAGGCCGACGTCGCCGTCGAGATCGAGCTCCCGAACGCTCGCCAGCTCCCCGACGGCAAGGTGCGCGTGTTCCGGCGCCCGGCGAAGTCGCCCGAGCGCCTCGAGGTCATGAACGAGGAGCCGCTGCGCACGAGCGGCAACGTCGCGCGCATCAAGCTCTCGTCGAACAGCGACCTCACCGGCGAGCGCCGCGCACTGACGTGCAACATCGACGAGCGCGCGCACACGATCACCGAGAAGCTCGAGGTCAAGGTCGAGAACAAGGCGAAGGGTGCCGCCGAGGTCGTCGTGCGCGAGTTCTTGTGGCGCTATCCGATCTGGAAGATCGATCCCGCCGACGAGAGCACGAAGGGTCAGAAGGCCGCGGCGCAGACGCAGGAGTATCGGCTCAGCGTGCCGGCCGGCGGCAAGAAGACGCTGACGTACACCGTCGTGTACACGTACCCGTAGCTAGCGGACGCTCGACGCGCGCGCGCTCGCGACCTGATTGAGCTTGGCCTGCGCGATCGCGTGCTCGATCATGCGGTCCTGCTCGACCGGGTTCTTCCACTTCGCCTGCATCTCGGGCGACAGCGTGTCGACCGGATCGTAATAGAGGAAGAAGCCGGGCTTGACGCTGGGCGCGGCGAACACCGAGATCCCGCTCTCGCGGTCGTAGTGCTCGAAGCTGTGTGCGACGCGCTTGCCGCCGCCACCCGGCGCATCGACGACGAACGTCGGCGTGTGGAAGCCGGCGGTGACACCGCGCACGGCCTTCTCGATATCGAGCGCGGTCTGCAGCGTCGTGCGCAGGTCCTCGACGCCCTTCACGAGGTCGTGGACGTAGACGTAGTAGGGATGCACCTGGCAGTGGCCGAGGCGCTTCACGAGCAGCTGCATCGTCTCGACCTTGTCGTTGACGCCGCGCTGCAGGACCGACTGGTTGCGCGTGATGATGTTGCGCTCGAACACGCCGTCGAGCGCGCGCTTCGTGATCGCGGTGATCTCGTTCGGGTGATTGAAGTGCGTGTGGAGGACGACTTCCTTGTGGAGCTTGCGGCCTCGCTCGACGACCGCCGTGAGCGCATCGAGCCACTCGTGGTCGGTGATGAGCTTCATCGGCATCACGGCCGGACCCTTGGTCGCGAACCGGATGCGGCGGATGTTCGGCATCTCGAGCAGGCGGTTGCCGATCAGCGTGATCTGGCGGGCCTTGAGCTGGTAGCTGTCGCCGCCGGAGACGACGATGTCCTCGAGCTCGACGCGCTCGCTGATGTAGCGGAACGCCTTCTCCCAGCGGTCCTCGGTCGCCTTCAGCGAGACCTTGTCGACGAAGTCGCTGTCGGGGCCGACCGCGTAGCTGCGCGTGCAGAACCGGCAGTAGACCGGGCACGTGTCGAGCGCGAGGAACAGCGCCTTGTCGGGATAGCGGTGCGTGAGGCCCGGCACGGGCGCGTCGGCCTGCTCGTGCAGCGAGTCGAGCGTGAGCTTCGGGTGATCGGGCAGGAGGCGCGACGCGATCGGGATGAACTGGCGCCGCAGCGGATCGTTGTACGGATCGTTCCAGTCGATCAGCGACAGCAGGTACGGCGACACGCGGATCGACATCGGCGCGTGGTGGAAGCCCTGCGCGACGTCGTCGTAGAACGACTGCGGGACGAGATCCTGGACCGCGGCGAGCAGCTTGGCCGGGTTCGTGATCGTGTTCTTTGCCTGCCAGCTGTGGTCGAGGAACGTCGCCTCGTCGACGGCGCGGTAGGCGGGGATCCGCTGCCAGAACGTGCCGTCGAGCAGCTTGCGGTGCTCGAGCGTCGACGGGTCGACCTCGGGCTTCAGGTGCTGGATCGGCTGGTCATCGCTGGGAGCGCGGCCGATGGTCTTGAGAGTGTCCATGTGGGGTGTCCTGCAGATACGGAGTGGAGGCTGACGGGCGAACGCGAGACGGCTGCCTCTACTCGACGTCGGGCTGGTGCGGGACGGTGCCCAGATACCACATGATGATCCAACGATTATCATGGCCTCCCGATTACGGCTAGGTGCCTTCACGAGCGGCTCGCGCTACCCTGTGGAGTGAAGCGGCTCCTGAAGCACGACGCGGCGCCGACGCGCCACGTGGTCCTCGCTGCCGTCACGCTCCTCGTCCTCGGTGCGATCGGTGCGGTCAAGGCGGGCCTCGCCGGCCGCGACTTCATGCTCGACCTCGAGCAGGTGACGCCGGCGCTCGCGCGGGCAAACCCCGCGCTGCCCGACGCGCAAACGCCGCGCATGGCACGCCGCGTCTACGTCGTCATCGTCGACGGTCTGCGCCTCGACAAGTCGTACGAGCTGCCGTTTCTCGACGAGCTGCGTCGTCGCGGGGTCGACACCGAGGCGCAGTCTCACTACCCGAGCTGGTCGCGCCCGAACTACGTGTCGATCCTGACCGGCGTGCCGCCGAGCGCCAGCGGCGTGCGTACCAACCATCACACGACACCGGTCGCCCTCGATTCTCTGATGGACCGCGTCCGCGCCGCCGGCCTGCAGGCGGCGATGGCGACCGACTACGACGTCCTGCCGCGCCTGTTCCTGCGCCCGCGCGTGCCGCGCGACACCGACGCCGCGGCGCCGACGCTCGCGAAGGCGGCGGCCGAGGCCGAGGTCGAGACCGACGACGTCGAGACGAACCACACCGACGACGACATCGTCGACGACGAGGAGACCGTCGCCGCGGTGCGCGCACCGGACGCGAACCTCGAGTCGCCGTTCGCCGACGCGCGCTACGCGCCGTGGCCGGGCGGCTTCTCGGAGTCGGGCGACGCGCTCGCCGCGGGCCACGCCGAGCTCGTCGTGATGCTGCTCGGCGCCGTCGATGCGGCGGGCCATGCGCACGGCGGCGCGTCCGAGGAGTATCGCGACGCGACGCTGATCGCCGATCACGCGCTCGCCCGCGCGCTCGCCCGGATCGACCTGACGCAGGACGCCGTCATCATCACCGCCGATCACGGCCACACCGACCGCGGTGGCCACGGCGGGACCGAGCCCGAGGTGATGACGGTGCCGCTGATCGCCGCCGGTGCGGGCATCACGCCGGGCGCGACCGCGGTCGACGCGCACCTGGTCGACATCGCGCCGACGGTCGCGACGCTGCTCGGCATCCCGGCGCCGGGCCACGGTCTCGGCCGCACGCTCGTCGAGATCCTCGCGGTCGACAGCTCGACGTCGACGGCGCGCCAGATCGCCGACCTCCAGCGCATCGCGACGAACCGCGCCGTCGTCGCGCGCGCCGAGTCCAACGCCGCGGTCGACGTGCTCGAGAACCGCGCGCTGCGGATCAGCTTTGTCGTCGGCGGCAGCGTGCTGTCGCTGCTGCTCGCGATCCTGCTGGTCCGCCGCCGCGTCGTGATCTTCGACCTGCGCCTCCTGCTCGTCAGCGTGCCGGCATTCTTCGTCGCGTACTACGCGATCATCGGCGCGGTCGGCAGCTTCTCGCCGTCGCTCTTGCCGGCGCAGGGCCACCTCGCCGCGACGATGGCGAAGTACGGCCTCGCCGCGATGGTGATCCAGCTCGCGTTCAACTTCTGGGGCCTGCGCCGCCAGCAGTCGCTCGCGGAGCGGCTCGCGCGCGCCAACGGCATCGCGTGGATGGGCCTGATGCTCGCGATGATCCCGGCCGGGCTCGCGTGGGCGTTCTTCCCGCCGCCGTACATCAGCGTGCCGTCGCCGATGTGGCTCGTGCTGATCCCCGCCGTCGAGGTCGCGGTCGCGTGTGCCGCGATCGACGTCGCGCTGACGCTGATGGTCGAGGTGATCATCTTCGCGGCGCGCGCGTATTACAGGCGCTAGGCCCACTGCGTGAACACGTGCATCGGTCGTCGATGCACCCGCACCACGTCGGCCGCGAGAACATGCGGTACTCGACGAGCGCGTCAGCCCTCGCGAAACACGGTCCAGCGGCGGACCGCGACCGGCTCCCTGAGCGCCTTCGATTCGTAGACGAGCTCCTCGGTCGTCGCGTTCTGCTCCGCGAGGAACTCGGCGACGCCCGGCGCGCGGTACGTCATGTCGCTCATCGCGATCTGATAGCCCTCGGCGAGCGCCTGGAGCTTTGCCGCGATGTTGACCGTGCCGCCGAAGAAGTCGGCATTCGCGTTGAGGCGCACCGCGATGCACGGGCCGGTGTTGAGTGAGATGCGCAGGCGGATCGGCGTGTCGGTACGGCCGGGATGGAATGCGGCGTGGATCTGCTGGCTCGCCTTGACCGAGTCGAGCGGCGACACGAACGTTGCCATCACCGCGTCGCCGATCGTCTTCACGACCGCGCCGCGGTTCTTCGCGACGATCGCGAACACCTCGTCGAAGTGCTTCTTGATCTCGACGAACGCCGCCGGATCGCCGCGCGACGCGTAGAACGCCGTCGAGCCGACGACGTCGGTGAACAGCAGCGTCTGCTCGCCGACCGCGAGCTTGACGTCCGCACCGATGTAGTCCTCGGAGAACAGATCGCGGAACTCCTGGAACGACAGCAGCATGCCCGGTCGCAGCGCGTCGTCGCTCCACGTCGCCCGCTCGATCGTGAACAGCTCCTCGTCGGCGCCGTCGTTCTCGAATATCACCGTCGGGTTCGTGCTCGCGCGGACGACGGTGCCCTCGGGATGATCCTCGTAGACGACCTCTCCCGGCCCGGCCTCGTCGACGTCGAGGTACCAGCCGCCGCGATGGCCGGCCCACACGGTGTAGCGACCGGGCGCGAGCGACGGCGTGACGGTCGCCTTCGTACCGGGCGCGACCGCGACCTGGACGCGAACGTGCTCCCTGCGCGCCGGCTCCGCGCTGCAATAGAGCTGCTCCGCGACGTCGCGGATCGACGGGTGAACGCGGAACGTGACCTCGACAGCCTCGGGCACGTCGGTCGTGAAGTCGATCGCGCAGACGTCGCAGTGGCCCGTCGCCTCGAGCTCGGACAGCTTGCCGGTCTCGTCGCGCAGACCGCGGCAGTGCGGGCAGATCGTGTCCCACGACAGATCGAGCAGACCGGCCCGCGTCGCGTGGAGCGCGGTGCGCAGGAGGTCGATCTCCGGGAGCTTCCACGTGCGCGCGCGCTCGCGGACCTGGATGCGGTGCAGATCGATGTCGTCGCCGGTGCGGATGTACTCGACGAGCCTGTCGACGGCCTCGGTGGGCAGACCCTCGGCGAGCAGCTGCTTCTTGCCCGCCTCGAGGCGCGCACCGGCGTCGTCGGACAGCGCCGGCGGTGGGAGCTGCAAGATCTCCGGGCGCAGCCGATCGAGCTGTGCGGCCAGCGCGGGAAGCACGCGGTCATACGCGCGCTTGATCGTCGGGAACCCGATGCGGATCGCGGCGCTGCCGAGCGCGCCGCGCGGGATGACGCCGAAGTAGAGGTAGAGGCGGGTACCCGCCGGCGTCGGCTCGAGGCGGTGGATCGCGAAGTTCACGCGCATGAAGCCGCGCTCGTAGATCCGCAGTGACGTCAGCCACTGCTCGGCGACCCAGTTCCACGGCACCTCGAGCCACTCGTGCTTGAGGCCGCCCGCCTTCGACGAGCCGTAGCGCTTGCCATCCTTCTCGACGAACGTCATCTCGGCGGTGCCGAGCGCGCGGTTCATGCGCGACGTGTCGGAGATGAACGGCCACAGGTTCTGCGGCGTGCCCGGCAGCTCCTTGATCCAGAGCCGCTCGATCTTCGCATCGTTGCCGTACTCGGCCGGCCACGGATGGAGCGCGAGGAGCTCCTGCATCGTGAGCGGCGCTCCCGAGGCGTTCCCTGCTACCTTGGGCTGCGAGGCCGCCATGACCACCACGCATTATCGCAGCTGTCCCCTCTGCGAAGCTACCTGCGGTGTCGCGATCGAGGTCGACGGAGACCGCGTGGTGTCGGTACGCGGCGACGACGCAGATCCGTTCAGCAAGGGTTACATCTGCCCGAAGGGGACGGCGCTCGCCGACCTCCATCACGATCCCGACCGGCTGCGCTCACCGATGCGCCGCGACGGCGACACCTGGACGCCGATGGGCTGGGACGAGGCGCTCGACCTCGTCGCCGCGCGGCTGCGCGAGGTCCAGGCGCGCCACGGCAAGCATGCCGTCGCCGTCTATCAGGGCAACCCGAGCGCGCACAACCTCGGCCTCCTCACGTACGGCCAGCTGCTGCTGCGCACGCTCGGCACGCGCAACATGTTCTCGGCGACGTCGCTCGATCAGCTGCCGCACATGCTCGCGGCGCTGACGATGTTCGGCAACCAGCTGCTCATGCCGGTGCCCGACGTCGATCGTACCGATCTGTTCATCTGCCTCGGCGCGAACCCGCTCGCCTCCAACGGCAGCCTGATGACCGCGCCCGACATCAAGGGCCGGCTGAAGGCGATCCGCGACCGCGGCGGCAAGGTGATCGTGCTCGATCCGAGGCGGACCGAGACCGCGGAGAAGGCCGACCGCCACCTGTTCATCCGCCCGGGCACCGACGCGGTGCTCCTGCTCGCGATGATCAACGTGCTGTTCGCGCAGAAGCAGGTGCGCCTCGGCCGGCTCACCGCGACCGGCCTCGACGAGCTCCAGGCGCTGGCACAGCCGTGGACGCCCGAGCGCGCGGCATCGATCACCGGCGTCGCGGCCGATGACATTCGCGAGCTCGCGATGGCACTCGCGACGACCGAGCGCGCCGTGCTCTATGGCCGCGTCGGCGTGTGCGTGCAGGAGTTCGGCGGGCTGGCCGCATGGCTCTGCTACACGATCAACGCGCTGACGCGTCACCTCGACGAGCCCGGCGGCCTGATGTTCACGACGCCCGCGGTCGACCCGATCCCGCTCGCGCCGCTGCTCGGCCTCGAGGGCGGCTTCGGCCGGTGGAAGAGCCGCGTGTCGGGCAAGCCCGAGTTCGGTGGCGAGCTGCCGATGACCGCGTTCGCCGAGGAGATCACGACGCCCGGCGACGGCCAGATCCGCGCGCTGATCACGAGCGCCGGCAACCCGGTGCTGTCGGCGCCCGGTGGGCCCGCGCTCGAGCAGGCGCTGTCGCAGCTCGATTTCATGGTCTCGATCGATCCGTACCTCAACGAGACGACGCGGCTCGCGCACGTGATCCTGCCGCCGACGTCGCCGCTCGAGCGCGCGCACTACGACGCCGCGCTCAACGCGTTCGCCGTGCGCAACATCGCGAAGTACTCGCCGCCGCTGTTCGAGCGCCGCCCCGACGAGCGCCATGACTGGGAGATCTGTCTCGGCCTGTTCACGCGGCTCAAGGTGCGCATCGGCAAGGGCCTCGCCGAGCGCGTGCTCGGCATGTTCGGCCCCGAGGCCGTCATCGACCTCGGTCTGCGCACCGGCCCGCACGGCCTGCGCAAGGGTCTCGCCGGGCTGTCGCTGCGCAAGCTCCGCAAGGCGCCGCACGGTGTCGACCTCGGCGCGCTCGAGTCGCGCCTTCCCGCTCGGCTCGGCCACGCGGACAAGAAGGTCCACCTCGCGCCGGCGCTCTACCTCGACGACGTGCCGCGGCTCGCGCGCCGGTTCGCGCAGCCCGACGGTGGTCTCGTCATGATCGGCCGGCGGCACCTCCGCTCGAACAACTCGTGGATGCACAACAGCGAGCGCCTCGTGAAGGGCCCGGCGCGCTGCACGATCATGATCCATCCCGACGACGCCGCGCAGCGCGGGCTCGTCGACGGTGGCACCGCCCGGGTCGCGAGCGACAAGGGCGCGATCGATCTCCCGGTCGAGGTCACCGACACGGTGATGCCCGGCGTCGTCAGCGTGCCGCACGGCTGGGGCCATGGCCGGCGCGGCGTCAAGCTCCGTGTCGCCGCGAGCGTCCCCGGCGCGAGCGTCAACGACGTGATCGACTCGACGCGGATCGACGAGCTGTCGGGGACGAGCGCGCTGAGCGGCCAGCCCGTCGAGGTCACGCGCGTATGAGCGAGCGCGGGCCCGAGCTGTTCGCGAAGATCGGCGAGGCCAAGCTGCGCGCCGTGATCACCGACTTCTACTCGCGCATCTTCGGCGACGTGATGATCGGCTTCATGTTCGAGGGCAAGAACCGCCAGCACCTGATCGATCGCGAGTACGAGTTCACCGCGAACCTCCTCGGCGGCGACGTGAAGTACACCGGCCGCGCGATGCGCGTCGCCCACGCGAAGACGCCGATCTTCGGCGGCCACTTCGAGCGCCGGCTCCAGATCCTGCGCGAGACGCTGCGCGACAACGCCGTCGATCCCGACGTCCAGAAGGTGTGGATCGACCACACGCTCGCGCTGCGCGCGCAGATCACGGCCGACAAGGGCTCGGAGTGCAAGGACACCTCGGTCGTCGCGCCGGAGGCGACGGCCCCCGACCCCGACGCGAAGATAAGGCTCGGTCGCCGAAGCTGATACGCTCGGCTAGGCCGGACGGCTCACGCGAGACTCGTACACAGCGATCTCGGCCCCAAGTAGATTCATATCCTCCCTCAGTGTCCTGCTCTCCGCCGCCGCGAGCACGAGAAGCGCAATGGCCGCCTGCAGTTCGCCGCCTTCAAGCGACGAGCGGTCGCTGGGACCGGCGCGATCAGCCCTGGCGGATCGGCTTGTACTTGATCCGGTGCGGCTGCTCGGCGTCGGTGCCGAGGCGGCGCTTGCGATCGGCCTCGTAGTCCTGGAAGTTGCCCTCGAAGAACTCGACGTGGCTGTCGCCCTCGAACGCGAGGATGTGCGTCGCGATGCGATCGAGGAACCAGCGATCGTGGGAGATCACGACGGCGCAGCCCGGGAACTTCTCGAGGCCGTCCTCGAGCGCGCGCAGCGTATCGACGTCGAGGTCGTTCGACGGCTCGTCGAGCAGGAGGACGTTGCCGGAGCGCTTGATCATCTTGGCGAGGTGGACGCGGTTGCGCTCACCACCCGAGAGGACGCCGACCTTCTTCTGCTGGTCCTGGCCCTTGAAGTTGAAGCTCGACACGTAGGCGCGCGCGTTGATCTGGCGCTCGCCGAGCGTCAGCGTCTCGGCGCCCTCGGAGATCTCGTCAAAGATCGTCTTGTTGTCGTCGAGCGCGTCGCGCGACTGGTCGACGTAGCCGAGCTTGACGGTCTCGCCGATCTTGATCGTGCCGCTATCGGGCTTCTCGACGCCCATGATCATGCGGAACAGCGTCGTCTTGCCGGCACCATTGGGACCGATCACGCCGACGAGCCCGCCGCGCGGCAGCTTGAACGTCAGGTTCTCGATCAGCATCCGATCGCCGAACGCCTTGTTGACCTTGTCGAAGCTGACGACCTCGCCACCGAGGCGCGGGCCCGGCGGGATCACGATCTCGAGCGACGGGTCGCGCGCTTCCTTCTGCGCCTCGGCGACCATCTCGTCGTAGCGGTTCAGGCGCGCCTTGCTCTTGGCCTGGCGGGCCTTCGGCGACAGGCGCACCCACTCGAGCTCGCGCGCGAGCATCTTGGCGCGCGCGTCGGCCTGGCGCTCCTCGTCCTTCAGGCGCTTCGCCTTGAGCTCGAGCCAGCCGGAGTAGTTGCCCTCGAACGGGTGACCCTCGCCGCGATCGAGCTCGAGGATCCACTTCGCGACGTTGTCGAGGAAGTAGCGATCGTGCGTGATCGCGACGACCGTGCCCTTGAAGTCCTCGAGCATCCGCTCGAGCCACGCGACGCTCTCGGCGTCGAGGTGGTTCGTCGGCTCGTCGAGCAGCAGCATGTCGGGCTGCGAGAGCAGCAGGCGGCACAGCGCGACGCGGCGCTTCTCGCCACCGGAGATCTTCGTGACGTCGGCATCACCCGGCGGGCAGCGCAGCGCGTCCATCGCCATGTCGACCTGGTGATCGAGCTCCCACGCGTTGACGGCCTCGATCTGATCCTGGAGACGGCCCTGCTCCTCGAGCAGCTTCTCCATCTTGTCGGGCGACATGTCCTCGCCGAGCTTCATCGAGATGTCCTCGAAGCGCTGCAGCAGCTTGCGGGTCTCGGCGACGCCCTCGTCGACGTTCTCCTTGACGGTCTTCGTCGGATCGAGCTGCGGCTCCTGCGGCAGGTAGCCGATCTTGAGGCCCGGAGCCGGCCACGCCTCTCCGAGGAATTCCTTGTCGACGCCCGCCATGATGCGAAGGAGCGTGCTCTTGCCAGCACCGTTGTTGCCGAGCACGCCGATCTTGGCGCCCGGGTAGAACGACAACCAGATCCCCTTCAGGATCTCGCGCTTCGGCGGAACCAGCTTGCGCAGATCCTTCATCACGTACGTGTACTGGGCGGTCATGGGCGGCGGTTATACCCTACGCTCTCGCGATGGCCTACCGAGGAGACGACGCTGGTGATGCCCTCGAGGCACCGACCGCCGACGGCGTCCTGAAGGTCGTGCTGGGGCCCAATCGCGTCGATCTGTCGGTCGGTCCGCGCAGCCTCCACATCGCCGGCCGGGTCGCGACCCTCGTCGAGCACAGGCGTCAGAAGCAGGAGCGTCGCGGCTCGGTGAAGCTCGCTGGAACGCTGGTCATCGCCCGCGGCTGGCCGCGCGAGGCGTTCGGTCTGTGGGTCGAGCTCCCGGTCGAGAAGGACGCGCAGGGTGCGCGCGGACCGATGCAGCGGATGTTCGGGGTCGAGCCGGCGAGCCTGCTCGAGGGTGACGGGCTCACCTCGCTCGCGAAGCTCGACGGCCTCGTCCAGCGCCTGCGCGGTCACCTCGATCCGCTCGCCGCCGAGGTCCGGAGGGGCAGCGAGATCGGCTCGGGCCACGCGCTCGACAAGGTCCTCGTCGCCGACCACGGCGATCGCCTCACGATCTACGCGCGCCGGCTGTTCCGCGATCGCGCGCGGTTCGCGATGGAGGTCCGCCGCGACGGCACCATCGTCGTCCCCGAGAGCGCGAAGGTCGTCCGCGAGGTGACCGTGACCTCGCGGTTCGGCGTCACCGTCCGCGGCGACTACATCCGGTTCGCCGATCGCCAGGGGACCGACCTCGTGCGCGTGTCGCTGCCGTGGATCGGTACCGAGGAGCGCGACGAGCTCGCCCGGCGGATCGGCAACCTCGTTCACCAGGGCTAAGAGTTGTCCCGTAAGTACGTCCACACAGGGTCGTATCTATGGGACCTGTCAGTTCGCACACGTGCACGCTCGGACGTGGTCTGGCGTGCGCCAGTCTCATCCCGGGTTGCGCACGATGCCGT
>JAEWJO010000300.1 GCA_023386455.1 Pseudomonadota bacterium
GGCTTCACCGGCGCGACGACCGGACGCGAGCGGGACTCGAGCGGCGGCGCCTGCACGGGCGGCGGGTCGGTGGGCCGCGGCGTCGGCGGGCGCAGCGACGGCACGCTCGGTACCTTGACCGGCCCCGTCGAGCTCGTCGCCGCACGTGAACCGATCGGCGGCACCGACGGCGACTTCTGCGGCGGACGCTCCGGCAGCTCGTCGCCGATCCGCGACGCGATCGGCGTCGACGTTCGGCCCTGCAGCATCGCGAGCAGGCCGTGGCAGGCCGCGTCCTCGGGCGCGATCTCGAGGATGCTGCGGCACACCGCGATCGCCTGCTGCGTGCGGCCCTGATCCCGGTACGCGAGCGCGACGGTCCGATAGTGCTCGACCGCCTCGATGCTTCGGCCGGTCTCGCGGAGGCGGCCGGCGACCTGTACCCGAAGCCCGAGATTGCCGGGCTCCTGCTTGAGCCGTTTCTCGAGCTCTTTCAGCTTCACGACGGAGTCAGCGACACCTGCGCTTTGAACGTCATCGCCGGCGAGTTGGTCGGTAGGGCCCACTTGCTCGCGACCGTCTTCATGCAGTTGTCGAAGACGTCGCCGAGCGACGGCGAGAAGCTCGAGCTCTGGTATCCACCTTGGTTGGAGAAGCTCGCCGAGACGCTCAGCGTGATCGTCTTGGCCTGCAGTGCCGAGTTCTTCTTCAGCGCCTGCTCGTAGCATTTCTGGATCGCGCCGCGAGACTTCTCGACGAGATTCAAGAACTCCTTGGACGCGGCGGCCGCTTGCTTGTTGTCGATCGGCGGCGGCGCTGCCCCGGCCGCTCCCGCGCGCACGGTCAACGCGTTGCCCTCGATCGCGACGACGATCTCGGCGCCCGATCCCTGGTTCCGCATGAGCCGCGCATTCTCGTCCTGGATCGCGGTGACGAGCTTGTTCTTCTCGTCGAGCGTCTTCCTGCAGATGTCGAGGTCTCGGAGCGTGTCCGGGTTGTCCTTGACGACGGTTTCGCCCTTGCAAGCGGCGAGACCGGCACAGAGGACCGCGAACATCATGGAATTGCGCGTCATGGCAGCTAGCTGTCTTTCCTTGATCCTAGAGGCGTCGAGTGGAGCAGGCCAGGACGCTCGATCAGCTCTCGCACGATCTGGCCTCCGATGACGTGCTGTACGACCACTCGCTCGACTCGTCCTGCGTCCATCCGATTATACAGCGCCGTCACCCCGCGAGGGCCCGGCAGGGTCGCAAACCCGGTGCCCAATCGCGGCTCTTCTGCCACGATCTCGCGTACTAGGACGTTTGGCCCCTGCGTGCAGCGTCCGAAGCAGCTCTGCCACGACAGCTCCGCCATGTCGCGGGCGTTGTGGGCCTCGAGGCTCGAGCGGAACACCTCGTGGAGCTCGCTCGAGTGCCGGCGGTCACCGCACTCGGGTCCGCGACAGATGACCACTTTGAACCGCCGAGGCAACGCTCGCCGAGCGTACTCGCCCGGCTAGTCGTTGACCAGCGCGTCCTTGATCGCCGCGGTGAGGCCCTGCTGGGTGCGAGGATCGATGGCGACCTGACGCAGTGTCTCGCGCTCCCCGGGTCCGCCCTTCTCGGCGAGCGCCGCGGCGATGGCCTTCTGCCAGGCGGCGTCGGCGCCGAGCTCGTCGTCGGCGTGATAGAGGAGCAAGTGCGAGGTCAGCGCACCGCGCTCCGCGCCGCCGCCGATCGCCGCCATCGCCCCGATCACCAGCACCAGATCGGGCGATTGCGTCGTCGGATCGTCGAGGTGGCCCTGCAGCGCCTCGAGCGCGGCCGTGCGCGCACCTGGATCGAGCTTCGCGCCGCCGAGTCCGGAGATCGCCTTGGCGACCGGTGCGAGCGAGTCGGGCTCGGTCTTCGCGATGAAGTCGGTGTGGACCGCCAGCTGCGCGGTCAGCACCGGCAGGCTCGCCGGATCCTTGCGCGCGACGAGCAGCTCCGCGACCGTGTCCTTGAGCTTCACCGGCGCGCGCTTGTCCGCGAGCACGCCGAGGAGCTCCTGCGTCGCGTCGCCGCCGGGCAGCTTCGCGAGCGCGCCGACCGCGAGCTCCTTCACGCGCTCGAACCGCGCGTCGCGATCGCGCGCGATCGCCGACAGCGCCGCGAGCGTCTCGACCTTGTTGCCACCGCCGGGAGGCGTCCAGCCGTCGGCGTCGAACGTCGCACCGAGCACCTGCCCGGTCGTGCCGAGCGAGAGCTGCGCACGCACCGCGCCGGTCTTCGGATCGAGCGCGACGATCTCGCCGGTCGTCGAGACGCCGACGATCGCCGCACCGGTGTGGTCGCTCGCCACCAGCTCGTTGCGTGGCTGCGAGTACGCCCAGAGAAGCTCGCCGCCCTGGCCGAACCCGAACACGTAGCGGAAGTAGTGCACCGCGTAGCCGTCGTTCGCGAACTTCATCGGACCGTCGTCGACCGGCGTCGACGCCCACAGCACGCGCGCGCGATCCGCGGCGGTGTAGCCGGTCTGCGCGGCGTCGTAGAGGTCGCGGCCGTAGGTCGTGCGATCGAGCTGCGACGGAATCTTCACCTGGCCGTACGTCGAGCTCTCGCGCTTGCCCGACGCCGCACGCGCGTCGAGCTCGAACACGCCCTGTTTCGAGCCGAAGTACGCGGTCCGGCTCGTCGCGCGGATCACCGAGATCTGCTCGTCGAGGCCGCGCAGGCGCGCCAGCTCCTTGCCGCTCTTGCCGTCGATCAGCGACAGCCACTGGGTCAGAAACGGCGAGTAGAGCAGTCCGCCCTGTGCGACCGGCGCACCGATCGCGCCGTCCGCCTCGTGCGACCACAGCTCGTCGCCGCTGCCGCCGTCGAACGCCGCGACGTACCAGCGCGGCTTGCCGCTCGCGCGCCATACCGCGTACGCGCGATCGCGATCCGCGGCCGCGCCGACGAGCTCGCCACCGATGCCGTGCTTCCAGCGGATCTTGCCGGTCGTCTGATCGCGCGCGACGAGCTCCTTGCCCTCGAGCTCGACGATGAAGTCACCGCCGACCCAGATCCGCGACTGGACGTCCGCGGCCGTGTTCCACAGTGCCTTCTGCGCCTCGAGGTCGTACGCGACGATCGTCCGTGCCGGCTTGCCGGCGAGCGCGACGAACACGCGCGGCTTGCGCGCGGAGTTCACCGGCGCGGCCTGCTCCGGCAGCTGGCGAGCGGCGAGCGCGGCGGCGAGCTGGGCGCGATCGTTGTCGTGGTTCTCCGACGTCAGGCGGAACATCGACGGGCCGCCGCACGCGGCGACGGTCGAGAGGACGAGCGCGGTGGCGAGCAGGAGCTTCTTCACTTGCCACCTCCACCGACGCGCGCTTCGACCATCTTCTGCGCCTCGTTGCGCGACTCCTTCGCCGGCGTCTTCGGTGTCGCGTCGACGTAGTCGGACAGGACCGTCACCGCGGACGCGTCCTGGATCTTGCCGACGGCGCGGACGACGTCGATCTTCAGCGGCTCGGCGACATCGCCGCGCTTCAGGATGAAGCCGAGCGTCTGCGCCAGCGTCGGCTCGGGCACCTTGCCGAGCTGGTCGCCGATGCGGCGCACGAGGTCGGCGTCGGCGAGCGCGGCGAGCGCACGCGCAGCCGGCTCCTC
>JAEWJO010000772.1 GCA_023386455.1 Pseudomonadota bacterium
CCGTCGACGTCGGCATCGATGCACCGGTCACACCGGTGTTTCGCAACCCGGTGAACCTTCCCGACGATCAGCTCGCGCAACAGGCGCTCGCGATCATGATCCCGCCGACGCCGGCGACCGAGTGCCAGACGTGTCACGGCATGACGCGCCAGCGGATCAGCTACTGGCGCGCGCTGTCGGACACCGCGATGTCGAACTGCCTGACCGATCTGTCGCTCGCGACGCAGGAGTCGGCGCAGAAGACGCTCGACTGCATTCGCGCGATGCCGGAGCTGCCGCAGTCGGACTTCATGGCGAAGAAGCTCGGCGTCTACGCGACGGCAGTGCGACTGCCGTGGTTCAAGTTCGCGTTCTGGCGCGCGTACGGCGACGCCGGTGACGCGCAGTACACCGCGTTCCAGGATGCGGTCGCGATGCCCAAGACGAGCGAGGCACCGCAGCTGACGCAGGAACAGTTCGACATCGTCGCCGAGTGGTTCGCGCGTGGCATCCCGATGCTCGACGAGTCGCTGCCTGGCGATCCGGCGCCGTCGACGTGCACGGACTCGATCTCCGCCGACGTCGGCGCGCACGTCACCGCGATGGCGACGACCGGCTGGCGCGCGGTCAACCGCCAGAACATGATGGCGATGTACGGCTGCGGCACCGAGACCGATCCGAAGAACTGCCTGCAGTCGATCCCGCTCGCGTCGACGACCGCATTCGGCACCGGATGGGACCTGCCCGACAAGGGTCACTGGCGCGTGCTGAAGGATGTCACCTACCAGACGTCGTTCTGGACGCGCAGCTCGCCCGACGGCCGCTTCGTCGGTCAGGGCGTCGCGAACGTCGCGGGCTCGTACATCCTCGACCTGCAGCGCGACGCGACGGTCGGCATCAACGTGCAGTACGACCCGGCGTTCTTCCCCGACAACTCGGGCTTCGCGTTCCAGGGCTCGGGCACCACGGGCAACAACAACAACGTCTGCGCGATCAGCGTGCTGTCGGGCAACCCGACGAACATCCAGATGACCGAGCCCGGGTGCTCGCGCGCGAGCACGCTCGGCCTCTACGAGCACGTCGGCAAGGCGCTCAACGGCGGTGACTACTTCGGCATCGACAGCCAGTTCGAGTCGGACGACGGCGGCAAGTCCGCGACGCTCCGCGATCCGGACGCGTCGTTCACGAGCAACGGCTACACCGACTTCACGCCGATGATCTTCGACGGCACGAAGTACCTGCCGAAGGTGCGCGTCCGCGTGAATCAGCCGTTCGAGGGCGACTCGTCGCTGTCGCCGTCGGCGAAGCTCGAGATGACGCGCGTCGCGGGTCCGGGCGCGCGCCAGCTCGGCTACGTGCTGCGCAAGGTGATCGCGACGCCGGTGGGCAACACGTACACCGTGACGGCGCCGGAGATCGCGCGCTACTGCGTCTCGGGCGGCAAGCCCGGCTTCTCCTACGACGAGCGCTGGATCGCGTACCACCACTACGTGACGAACACGGCCGCAGATGCGCAGGAGCTCGGCTTCACCGGCACCGCCGATCCGGGCTTCACCCCGTACAAGACGCAGGGCGCGGCGAACATCTATCTGATGGACCTGACGACCGGCGTCCCCGTTCGCATCACGAACATGGCCCCGGGCCAGTACGCGCTGTTCCCGCACTTCCGCAGCGACGGCTGGATCTACGCGCAGATTCGCGACAACGTCACGGACCACGAGTACACGGTCGCGAGCGACGCCGCGCTGCTCGCCGAATAAGCGCGCGCTGAGCGCGAGTCGCTCGCCGGGTCATCACGGTCGCCGGACGGGTACCAGCGACCGGTGCGATGACCGTGTTACGGTCGCGAGTGGGCGGCTCGGGTTGTGCTTCCTTCTCCTGCTGTTTCGGTAGTGCAACCGCTCTCCGCCCACCTCTTCCATGGATCGGATCCGGACGCTGCTACTGGCGCGCACGCACGTCGTCGTGATGGATCCAGATCTGGTCTCGCAGGCGGCGACCGCGCCCGCACGCGACGACGATGTCGAGACGCTCGAGGACGAGCTCGCGCAGCTCGGGTTCGTGCTGAGCCTCGATCTCGGCATGACGCTGCGCCGCCTGCCGCACGACGCGATCCGCACGCTGCACCGCTGGATCCTCGAGACGCTCGCGACCCAGGTCGGCGACCGGCGGCCCAGCGTCCCGCTCACCGCCGGCGCGGGCCCGCGCTACCTGCGCCGGATCCAGACGTGGCTCGCGACGCGGCCCGATCAACCGTGCCCGTGGTGCGGCGACGAGAACGACGTCGGCGCGCTCGATCCATGCGGTCACCTCGCGTGCAGGTCGTGCTGGAGCGGCGCGAGCTTCGCGGCGTGTCCCGTCTGTCACCGCCGCGTCGCGCCCGACGATCCGTGGGCGAAGCCGGCACGTGTGCCCGAGAAGGTGACGCGGAGCCACGGTCAGCTGACGGTGCTCCACCTCGGGACCGAGCTGACGGCGATGGCCCGCGAGCGCTTCTCGCGCCTCGTCGCGCGCAGCATGCCGCTCTCCGCCGACGACCGCGCGGAGATCGAAGCGATGATCGACACGATCGGCCCGCGCGCGAGCAACTGGCTGCCGCCGCGCATCCCGGTGAAGGAGACGATGGCGATCGCCGTCGCGCGGCTCTGTCTCGTCAGCCCCGATCGCGACGAGGCGCTCCGCGATCTCGCCGCGTACCTGCCGACCGCGACCGACGTGCTGCGCGTCGCGTGCGTGATGATGGGCGGCAACCCCGCGCTCGCGCCGCCGATGCGCCTGCGGTCGATCGGCCGCGGCATGCGGCGCGCGCTGCTCGGCGCGCTCGAGCGCCTGCCGCCCGACGAGCTCGTCGAGGACATGGGGCGGCATCGCGCGCTGTGGAAGCGCGTGGGCGAGCGACTGCACCCGTTCGAGCTCGCGGCCACGCTGCCGAACGTGACGCTCGCATTCGCGGTGGTGCGGCGGACGAACCTCGCGACGGCCTCGTTCGGCACGACGATCCGCGAGCGAGGCGTGCGGCTCCCGAGCGTCTACGTCGAGGACGATCACGCGAAGCCGATCGCGTGGGCGGGACCGATCGAGGATGCGCTGCGCGCCGGCAACCCTCGCTCGGCGCTCGCGCGGCTGACACATCGTCCGGCCGAGCTGCTTCGCCGTGCCGATCATCTCGTGCGCGCCGCGCAGACGCGCCAGCCCGACGCGCTGCAGACGATCGTCAAGGCCGTCGAGCTCGCCGCGGTGAAGGGACCGCCCGCGCTGCTCGTCACGGTCGCGGCGCACGTGGCTCGCCGCGGTCGCGCGTGGCCGCGTCGCGTGTTCCTCCCCGGCGGCGACGTGCTGCGCGCGTACGGCATGCCGGACTTCCGCACCCCGCTGCGCGGCGACGCGATCGCGGTGATCGTCGGCGCGATCCGCCGGCAGCTCGTGATCCGCGCCGAGACGAAGCGCCAGTTCCCGCGCGCGATCATCGACCGCGCGCTCGTCGACCTCGTCGTCCCGATGCACGAGCGCACGGTGTCGCGAACACGCCTGGCGTGGCCGCGCGGCAGCGAGCTCGCGCTGCCCGATGGTCCGGCGGTGCGGGTGGCGCTCCACGGCACGCCTCCGCCGGACTCGCGGATCGCGCTGTCGGTCGTGCTGTTCGATGCGTTGTGGCGGCACGTCGCGACGCGCGAGGTGGCCGTCGAGCTCCACCTCGAGCAGCTCGCGCTCGAGGGCGCGAGGCATGCGGTGATCGCCGTCGCGAACCCGCAGCGCCGCCGGCTGGCGCGGCTCGCGGTCGTCGCGGGATCCGGCGAACCGACGACGATCGTGCACCGGTTCGATCTGCGCGGCCGCGCGCCGCTGACGGTGCCGCTGACGATCGATCTCGCAGAGCGCCGGCTGCGCTGGATCGACATCCAGCTCGACGATCCGCTCGCGCTGCGCGACGTCGGCGGCTATCGCGCGGCGCTCGCGCACATCGGTCGTGACCTCGGCGACGTGATCGGCACCCACGCCGGGCCGACGATGTGGGACATCGCGTGCATCCACGCCGCCGCGCGCGCGAACACGATCTACATCCGCGAGCGCGACGGCGCGTTCACGCTCTACAAGCACCGCGACGCCGAGAACAAGCTCGTCCGGCTCTCCCGCCTGATGTCGGGCGCGGCCGACGATGGCCGGGTCGCGGCGATCCCGGTGGCCGATGCGCCGACCTGGTTCGCGCTCGTCCGCGGCATGCCGCTCCCGCGTGGCTCGTCGGGCTACGCCCTGGACATCCGGGGACTCCCGAGCGAGGTCGACCTCCGCGCGGCGGGCGATCTCGTGGCGATGCTCCTCCCGAAATCCTGAGTCCTGTTCGGGAGGTCCGCCTTATAGAAGTTGTATACGCGGCGCGACGCGATGCGTTAGAGTTCACCGCGAGATGCAGTACGAGGTGGAACGGGACGCCTGTGGCGTTGGCTTCGTTGCTCACATCAAGGGCGAGAGGTCACGCGCGATCGTCGACCAGGGCCTCGAGGTCCTGCGCCGACTCTCTCACCGCGCTGCGTGCGGCGCGGATCCGGATACCGGCGACGGCGCCGGCATCCTGATGCAGCTGCCGGAGAAGTTCTTCCGGGCGGAGGGCGCCAGGCTCGGCTTCGATCTGCCGGCGAACCGGCGGTTCGCGATCGGCAACATCTTCCTGCCGCAGGACCCGACGCTGCGCGCCGCGTGCGAGGGCCTCCTCGAGGCCGCGGTCCGCGACGAAGGTCAGGCCGTCATCGGCTGGCGCGACGTGCCGGTCGATCTGCGCCACTGCGGGCGCGTCGCGCGCGACGTGCTGCCCGTGTTCCGCCAGATCTACATCCGCATGCGCCGCGTCCCGCCGAGCGCGTGGGAGCGGACGCTGTACGTCATCCGCAAGCTCGCGGAGAACCGGATCCGCGAGCGCCAGGCCGACCCGACGGGGACGTTCCACGTCGCGAGCCTGTCGACCGAGACGATCGTCTACAAGGGCCTGCTCCTGCCGGCGCAGCTGCCGAGCTTCTTCGTCGATCTGCAGTCGCCCGACATGGCGAGCGCGATCGCGGTCGTCCACTCGCGGTTCTCGACGAACACGTTCCCGACGTGGGACCTCGCGCAGCCGTTCCGCTACATCGCGCACAACGGCGAGATCAACACGCTGCGTGGCAACACGAACTGGATGCAGGCGCGCAAGAGCCAGCTGAAGAGCGCGAAGTTCTCCGGCGGCCTCGATCGGCTGTGGCCGATCATCGTGCCTGGCAAGAGCGACTCGGCGCAGTTCGACAACATGGTCGAGCTGTTGACGCTCGGCGGTCGGACGCTGCCGCACTCGATGATGATGATGATCCCCGAGGCCTGGGAGGGGAACGCGGCGATGGACGACGAGCGCAAGAGCTTCTATCGCTACGCGTCGTCGCTCGTCGAGCCGTGGGACGGTCCCGCCGCGATCGTGTTCTCCGACGGCCAGCTCGTCGGGGCGACGCTCGATCGCAACGGCCTGCGCCCCGCGCGCTGGACGATCACGACCGACGACCGCGTGATCCTCGCGTCGGAGACCGGCGTGATCGACGTGCCGCCCGAGATGGTGAAGCAGAAGGGCCGCCTGACGCCGGGCATGATGTTCGTCGTCGACACGAGCGAGGGCCGCATCGTCGACGATGCCGAGCTCAAGCGCGACGTCGCGGGGCGGTTCCCGTATCGCAAGTGGCTCGACAAGAACGTCTACGAGATGCACGAGCTCGACGAGGCGATTCCGCCGCCGCCGGTCGAGGGCGACGCGCTGCTCGCGCAGCAGCGCGCGTTCGGCTACACCGACGAGGACATCGACCTGATCATCGGGCCGATGGCCGACACCGGCAAGGAGCCGATCGGCTCGATGGGTACCGACACGCCACTCGCGGTGCTCTCGGATCGCGCGCCGAGTCTCTTCACGTACTTCCACCAGCTGTTCGCACAGGTGACGAACCCGCCGATCGATCCGATCCGCGAGGCACTCGTCATGTCGCTCGAGTCGGGCATCGGTCCCGAGGGCAACACGTTCGACGAGACGCCCGAGCAGTGCCACGCGCTCGCGCTGCGCAGCCCGATCCTCGACAGCCACGACCTCGCGAAGATCCGCGCGACGAGCGAGGGCGTGTTCGATCCGGTGACGCTGTCGCTGCTGTGGCCGGCGAGCTTCGGCGCCGGCTGGCTCGGCAAGGCGATCGACAAGCTGTGTCGCTCCGCGGTCTCCGCGATCGACGACGGCCGCAACATCCTGATCCTCAGCGACCGCGGCCTCGACCGGAGCCACGTCGCGATCCCGTCGCTGCTCGCGCTGTCCGCCGTGCAGCAGCACCTCGTCCGCGAGGGCATCCGCATGCAGGTCGGTCTCATCGTCGAGACCGCTGAGGTGCGCGAGGTCCACGACATCGCGCTGCTCGTCGGCTAC
This sequence comes from Pseudomonadota bacterium, assembly GCA_023386455.1. Taxonomy (GTDB): domain Bacteria; phylum Myxococcota_A; class Polyangia; order Haliangiales; family Haliangiaceae; genus JABFXX01. Next base: position 6,398 of record JAEWJO010000772.1, read on the forward strand.
GGCGCCGCCGCGATCAACCCGTACCTCGCGCTCGATACGGTGAAGGCGCTCGGCACATCCGGGGGCCCTGCCCCCGGATCCCCCCGGGAGCGCGAGCTCAGGTACATCCACGCGCTCGAGGAGGGCCTGCTGAAGGTAATGTCCAAGATGGGCATCTCGACGGTGCAGAGCTATCGCGGCGCGCAGATCTTCGAGGCGGTCGGGCTCGACCGCGATCTGATCGAGGCCTGGTTCACGGGCACGCCGTCGCGCATCGGTGGCATCGGGCTCGACGAGCTCGGCGACGAGGCGCTCGCTCGCCACGCGCGCGGGTTCGCGCCCGCGCAGGGCGCCGTCGCGCACCTGCCGATCGGCGGCCAGTACCGCTGGCGGCGCACCGGCGAGGTGCACAAGTGGAACCCGGGCACGATCGCGAGCCTTCAGGATGCGGTCCGCCGCGCCGACCGATCGAAGTTCGAGGAGTTCGAGCGGCTGTGCGACGACGAGGAGAACGCGCTCGTCACGCTGCGCGGGCTGCTCGACATCGAAGGTGCCGAACCGGTACCGCTCGACGAGGTCGAGTCGGTCAGCTCGATCGTGTCGCGGTTCGTGACCGGCGCGATGTCGTTCGGCTCGATCAGCGCCGAGGCGCACGAGACGCTCGCGATCGCGATGAACCGGATGGGCGCGAAGTCCAACTCCGGCGAGGGTGGCGAGGAGCCGCACCGGTTCACGCCCGACGAGAACGGCGACTTCCGGCGCAGCGCGATCAAGCAGATCGCCTCGGGCCGGTTCGGCGTCACCGCGCACTACCTGGTGAACGCCGACGACCTGCAGATCAAGATCGCGCAGGGCGCGAAGCCCGGCGAGGGCGGTCAGCTGCCCGGCAACAAGATCGACGATCGCATCGCGAAGGCGCGAAACTCGATGCCCGGCGTCACGCTGATCTCGCCGCCGCCGCACCACGACATCTACTCGATCGAGGACCTCGCCCAGCTCGTCTACGACCTGACCGCCGTCAACCCGAAGGCGCGCGTCAGCGTGAAGCTCGTCAGCGAGGTCGGCATCGGCGCGATCGCCGCCGGCGTCGCGAAGGCGCGCGCATCGTGCGTCGTGATCGCCGGCTACGAGGGAGGCACCGGCGCATCGCCGCTGTCGAGCCTCAAGCGCGCCGGCCTGCCCTGGGAGCTCGGGCTCGCCGAGACGCAGCAGGTCCTCGTCGAGAACCGGCTGCGCGATCGCATCCGCGTCCAGGTCGACGGCGGCCTGCGTACGAGCCGCGACATCATCGTCGCCGCGCTGCTCGGTGCCGAGGAGTACGGCATGGCGACCGCGTCGCTCGTCGCGACCGGCTGCGTGATGCTGCGCAAGTGCCACCTCAACACGTGCTCGGTCGGCATCGCGACCCAGGACCCGGCGCTGCGCGAGCGGTTCACCGGCAAGCCCGAGGACGTCGTCACGTACTTCACGTTCATCGCCGAGGGTGTCCGCCGCCGGCTCGCCGAGCTCGGCGCGCGCTCGCTCGACGAGATCATCGGCAAGGTCGAGTTCCTGAAGGTGCGCAAGCGGACGCTGAAGAAGTACGCGAAGACGCGCGACCTCGACTTCTCGGCGATCGTGTCGCCGCCGATCACCCACATGAAGCTGCCGCGCCGGTTCACCGCCGCGCAGCCGTGGCCGCTCGAGGACCACATCGATCACGAGATGATCAAGCGGGGTGCGCTCGACAAGCATCCGCTGACGATCGAGCTGCCGATCGCGAACAGCCACCGCGCCGCGGGCACGCTGCTGTCGGGCGAGCTCGCGAAGCGCTACGGCGCGCGCGGACTACCCGATGGCTCGGTCACCGTGAAGTTCACCGGCTCCGCCGGCCAGAGCTTCGGCGCGTTCCTGGCCGCGGGCGTGACGCTCGAGCTGTCCGGCGACGCGAACGACTACATCGGCAAGGGCCTCTCCGGCGGCCGGCTCGTCGTGCGGCCACCCGCTGGCTCGCGGTTCGCGCCCGAGGAGAACGTCGTCATCGGCAACGTCGCGCTGTACGGCGCGACCGCCGGCGATCTGTTCGCGAACGGCCTCGCCGGCGAGCGCTTCGCCGTCCGCAACTCGGGCGCGCGCGCGGTCGTCGAGGGCGTCGGCGATCACGGCTGCGAGTACATGACCGGCGGCGCCGTCGTCGTGCTCGGCTCGGTCGGCCGCAACTTCGGCGCGGGCATGAGCGGCGGCAGCGCGTTCGTGTTCGACCCGACACAGACGTTCCGCAGCAAGTGCAACCTCGACATGATCGAGCTCGAGCCGCTCGTCGACGAGAGCGACCTGTGGCTCGTCCACGGTCTCATCGAGGACCACGTGCGCCTGACCGGCAGTCCGCGCGGCAGGAAGATCCTCGACAACTGGGACAACATGGCGGCGCGCTTCATCAAGGTGATGCCGACCGAGTACAAGCGCGTGCTCGAGAAGCGCCGTGCCGCATTGCGGCCGCGACCGTCGATGCCCGTCGCCGCCTTCGGAGGTCAGTAGCCATGGGCAAGCCGACCGGCTTTCTCGAGTGGGCGCGCGCGGGTCACCATCGCCGTCCGATCGCCGAGCGCCTCCGCGACTGGCGCGAGGTCGACACCCACGTCGATCCCGCCGAGTCGCGGCAGCAGGGTGGTCGCTGCATGGACTGCGGCGTGCCGTTCTGCACGCAGGGCTGCCCGCTCGGCAACCCGATCCCGGACTTCGCGCACTCCGTGTGGACCGACAAGTGGCGCGCCGCGCACGAGCAGCTCGCGGTGACGAACGAGTTCCCGGAGTTCACCGGCCGCATCTGCCCTGCCCCGTGCGAGGCCGCGTGCGTGCTCGCGATCGACAACGCGCCGGTGACGATCGAGTCGCTCGAGCGCGCGATCATCGAGCGCGCGTTCGCCGAGGGCTGGGTCAAGCCGCGCCCGACGGCGGCGCGCACCGGCAAGAAGGTCGCGATCGGCGGCGCGGGGCCCGCGGGCCTCGCCGCCGCGGCACACCTCAACCGCGCCGGCCATACCGCGATCGTGTTCGAGGCGGCCGCGCGCGCCGGCGGCCTGCTCCGCTATGGCATCCCCGACTTCAAGATGGAGAAGGGCATCATCGATCGACGGCTCGCGATCCTGACGGAAGAAGGCATCGAGATCCGGACCGGCGTCGCCGTCGGCAGCCAGCCGACCTGGAAGCAGCTGCGAGAGGGCCACGACGCGCTCGTCGTCGCGATCGGCGCCCAGCGGGCGCGCGACCTCGACGTGCCGGGCCGCGACCTCGCGGGCGTCGTGCTCGCGATGGACTACCTCACCGAGCAGAACCAGGTCGTCGGCAACGAGCGGCCTAGCACCCGCCACGACGTCCGCGGCAAGCACGTCATCATCCTCGGCGGTGGCGACACCGGCTCCGACTGCCTCGGCACCGCGCTCCGCCAGGGCGCGGCATCGGTGACCCAGATCGAGCTGATGCCACAGCCGCCGCAGACGCGGATCGCGACGAACCCGTGGCCGGCGTGGCCGGCGATCTTCCGGACGTCGAGCTCGCAGGAAGAGGGCGGCGACCGCGCGTTCGCGTTTCGCACGACGCGGCTCGAGGGCAAGGACGGCCAGCTCGTCGCGCTGCACGGCGTGAAGGTCGAGATGGAGAACGGCTCGCTCGTCGACGTGCCCGGCAGCGACGTGCGGATGCCCGTCGACACGCTGCTCCTGGCGCTCGGCTTCACCGGGCCGGACGCGCAGCCGCTCGTCGACCAGCTCGGCGTCGCGCTCGACGCACGCCGGGCGATCGCGGTCGACAAGCAGTTCGCGACGAACGTGCGCGGTGTGTTCGCCGCGGGCGACGCGCATCGCGGCGCCTCGCTCGTCGTGTGGGCGATCGCCGAGGGTCGCGACACCGCGCGCGCGGTCGACGCGTACCTGCGCGGCTGACGCCGTTCCGGGTCGCACGGCGCGAGACGACCGCCGTGCGCCCATCGCTACGTGGCGGGCGATCGTCGGCGCTGCGCGATCGGTAGAGGCGCGCGATGTCACTGAGCGCGAGCTCTTCGCACGCAGGCGGGGCCGTTCCTTGCACCGGCTACCGGCATGCGTGCCTCGCCGATGATGCTCATCGTGGCCGTTGCGTGCGTGCTGACCGCCGCGTGCAGCAGCATGTTTCGCGAAGCCGGGAAGGGAATCGCCACCGGCATGGTGCAGGGATCCCAGACCGAGGTGAAGGGCGCCGGCCAGACCGAGCCCGGCACGGTCGCCGAGCACATGGCGCGCGACGTCGTCGGCGGCTCGCTCGGCGAGATGTCGACCGCGGAGCGCATCGCCGAGCTGCAGCTCGTCGCGAACGCCGCCGCCGCGGCCGCGCTGCGTGGGATGGCGAACGCGACCGCGTCGGAGCACCAGAGCGCGATCGAGCTCGTCACGAACGACGTGATCACGGGCGCGATGCGCGCGATGACGCGCGAGCTCGACGCCGGCGGGTTCGTGAAGAGCATGGACACCACGACCCAGCACGTCACCGGCGCGATGATCCGCGGCGTCCGCAACGAGATGCGCGACATGTTCCCCGAGTGCCGCGGCAAGGAGGCGCGCGAGAACTGCCTCGAGAATCGCATCATCGCGATCTCGCGCGCCGCGTCGACGGGTATGCGCGAGGCGCTGACCGGCGTCATCGCGGTCCCGATGCTCGGCCTGTCGTTCATCGTCGGCGCGATCGCCGCCGCCCTCATCACGTGGGCGGTCATGCAGCGTCATGTGCGGAGGATGGCGGAATGACCGTCGCGGACTCGCCGAGCGATCGCCGGTTGCTCCTGCGATTCGCGATCGGTGCGCTGTGGGTCGGCCGCGCGCGCCTCCTCGAGGAGCTGCGTGCGGCGCCGCCGCCGGATGCGATCGAGGCCGGCCCGCTCGGGCTGCGCCACCCGCTGATCGGCGCGCTCGTCTCCGCGCCGGCGGTGCTCGGAACGCTCGGCGCGGTCGGCGCCCGCGTCCTCCGCGCCGGCATGCGCGCGCTGCGCCCGTTCTCGAACGCCGGGATGTGGCTCGTCGGGTTCCATCCGGTGCACCGCGAGGTCGCGCACCTGCGCGTGCGCGTCGAGAACCTGATCGCGCGGCTCACGATCCTCGGCCTCGCCGAGGAGGCGGCAGGCCGCGAGCTTGCCGGCGAGGCGCTCGCGCAGATCTATGCCGAGACGATGGACTGGCTCGGCGAGAGCCGGCAGCTGCGCCACCTGATCCACGAGAGCAGCGCCGGCCTCACGCGCGGGATGATGAACGAGCTGCGCAAGCGCAGCTCCGACGCCGACGAGATGGCCGACAACCTCGTCCGCCGGATCCGCAAGAGGACGTGAATGACGGCGCCGACGGTCGCGACCCACCCCACGGTCGACGAGCGCTGCCTGCTCGTCCTGCCGCCCGACGCCGGCGGTCGCACGCCGCCGCCGCTCGTGTGCGCCGGCTTCGTGAGCCGGCTCGCGGCCGGCCTGATCGACGTCGTCGTGCTCGCGGCCGTCATCGGTGTCGTGAACTGGCTGCTGATCACCGTCGAGGATCTCGCGCGCCCGTGGTCGCGCACCGACCTCAACGAGCAGCTGCTCGCCGCGACGCCGTTCCTCGTCGTCGGCTACTTCGTCGTGTTCTGGCGGCTCACCGGCCAGACCGTCGGCAAGTGGTTCCTCGGCCTGCGCGTCGTCTCGATCGACGGCGGGCCGATCACGATCGTGCGCGCGATCGTGCGCGTCGCCGGCTACATCCTGTCCGCGGTGCCGCTCTACGCCGGCTATTTCCTGATCCTCGCCGATCCCCACCGGCGCGCCCTCCACGACCGGATATCCCGCACAGCGGTCGTCTATGCCGACACAACGTAGGCTCGCCCCCGGGCGCGTCCGTGTAGGATGCGCCAGATGCGCGTCGTGTTGCTCGTCCTCCTTCTGGCCGCGTGCGGCTCGGACGACTCCAGCGTTGTCCCCGGGGATCCGCACGCGCCGGCGGCCTGCGACACGAACTGGATCAACAACGGCTACACGGAGTGCGAGGCCGCGTGCGTCGACTCGGTGACGGCGCTCGCCGCCTCGGGCCCGGCGTGCGAGGCGCAGACCTCGTTCGGCCCCGTCAGCTGTAGCAAGACGTTCGAGTTCGCCGGCGCGACCGGCTGCTGCGCGTCGCAGAAGCCGAACGTGCGGTTCGGTGAGTGCAACTGATCGGGTGCGCTACCGTGACGTGACCCTGCGACCGTCGCTGTTCGTGCTGCTGGCCCTCCACGCGATCGCGGGGTGTGACGACCCGGCACCCGCGCGCGGCTTCGCGTCGGCTCCTGCCGAGGTCGGGCCGAGCTGCGCCGGCGGGTGCCGCGCGGCGTCGCGCTGTGGCTTCGGCACGACCTCGTGCTTCCCCGACTGCGGCAAGGATGCCGCGTTTGCCGCGTGCCTGGCGCTCGCGACCTCCGACTGCAACGCGGCGGCGCGCTGCGTCTTCGAGCTGCACTGCCGCGCCGACGCGCCGCGCGGCACCGGAACGTGCGCCGACGCGCTTCGCTGCCAGATCACCGAGTGTGCGGCCGGCGACATCGCCTGTGGCTGCCGGTGCGCGGCCTCGCTGGCTCCAGACCGCGCGCTCGACCTCCTGCGCGTCGACGCGTGCGCGACGGGCTGCAAGTTCGACAACGCGTGCATGCTGCGCGGCTGCCAGGTCGTCGGCAACGCGTGCGCGATGCGCTAGGTGCGCGCACCCGTCAGGGCTCGAGGACGACCTTGCCGAACGCCTTGCGGTCCTCGAGCAGGCGGTGTGCGTCGGCCGCGCGCGCGAGCGGCATCACCTCGTGGACGACGGGGCTGAGGCGCCCCGCGGCGACGTGGCCGAGCACCGCGAGCAGATCGGCCTTGCTCCCCATCGTCGAGCCGAGGATCTCGACCTGACGGAAGAAGATGTGGCGCAGATCGATCGCCGGATGAAAGCCCGCGGTCGCGCCGCACGTGACGATGCGCCCACCGTTGCGCACGGCGCGGATGCTCGCCGCGAACACGTCGCCGCCGACGTGCTCGATCACCGCGTCGACGCCGCGCTTGTCGGTGAGCTTGCGCGCCTCCGCCGCGAAGTCCTGCGTGGTGTAGTCGATGCCGACGTCGGCGCCGAGCTCCTTCGCGCGGGCGAGCTTGGCCTCGCTCGACGCCGTCGTGATCACGCGCGCGCCGAACAGCTTCGCGATCTGGATCGCGGCGACGCCGATGCCCGAGCCCGCGCCGTGAACGAGCACGGTGTCGCCGGGCTGGACGCGCGCCTTGTGGACGACCATCTGCCACGCGGTGAGGAACGGCAGGATCGAGGCCGCGGCCTCGGGCATGGCGAGCCGCTCGGGATACGGCGCGAGGTTGACCTCGGGCACGACGATGAACTGCGCGTAGCCGCCCTGCGTGTTCTCGCCGAGGATCTTGTAGTACCGGCACAGGTTGTCGTGGCCGCCGAGGCACTGCGCGCAGCGCATGCACGACACGCCCGGCTGGACGACGACCTTCGTGCCGACCTTCGCCGTCGCGCCGGGACCGACCGCATCGACCTCGCCCGCGATGTCGCTGCCGAGGCGATGCGGGAACTCGAGCTTGAACGCCGGCCCTCCCCGTCGCGTCCAGATGTCGAGGTGGTTCAGCGCGACCGCCCGGATGCGGACGCGCACCTGCCCCGGGCCCGGCTCGGCAAGAGGCAGCTCCGCGGTCTTCAACACGTCGGGGCCGCCGTGCTCGGTGAGCACCATCGCGGTCATGTTCGCCATGCGTGGCGATATAGCGCGGGAGCGACCGGCCTGGACGCTGGGCGTGGCGTAGAGTTTGGCCGTGCGGATCGTCCCCGTTGCCTGCCTCAAGGATAACTACGCCTACCTCGTCATCGACGGCACG
>JAEWJO010000352.1 GCA_023386455.1 Pseudomonadota bacterium
GCGCCGCGACGCCGACGACCGACGACATCGTCGGCCTCCTGCTCGATGCCCGTCACGACGATGGCGCGCTGCTCACCGACGAGGAGATCCGCGACGAGATCCTGACGATGGTCGCCGCCGGTCACGAGACGACCGCGATGGCGCTGACGTGGCTGTGCTCGACGGTGTTCACGCGCCCGGACATCCTCGCGAAGCTGCGCGCCGAGCTGTCCGCGCAGACGGCGGACGGCCGGCTCGACGTCGACAAGCTGCCGTACCTCGAGGCCGTCTGTCGCGAGTCGCTTCGCTACAACTCGCTGATCCCGAACGGCAGCGGGCGGCTGATCAAGAAGCCGCTACCGCTCGGCGCGTACGTCGCGCCCGCCGGCGCGATGCTGACCGTGGCGTTTCATCAGATCCATCGCCGCGCCGACGTGTTCGCGCGCCCCGACGAGTTCTGGCCGGAGCGATTCCTCGAGGGCAAGTACTCGCCTTACGAGTCGCTGTCGTTCGGCGGTGGTACGCGCCGGTGCCTCGGCATGCCGTTCGCGCTCTTCGAGATGAAGATCGTGCTCGCGACGATCCTCGAGCGCCTCCGCCTCGAGATCGTCCAGCGCGACGTCCGACCGAGCTGGCGCGGCATGTTCCTCACGCCGAGCAAGGGGCTGCAGGTCCGGGTCCACCCGGTGTCGCCGCAGCCCACACGCGCGAGCTCGCAGCCCGCGCGCGCTTCAGGCGTGCGCGCTGACGTGTGACTTCGCGCGCTCGCGATGCAGCAGCGTCCGCAGCTCTTCGAGCGACGAGATCACCGTCGGGCCAAACCCGGTGTCGGTCCGCCGGATGCGGTGGCCGACCCACTCCATCATGTCCGCCGGGCGCTTGAAGACGCGCGACGGCTGCATCTGGCGCACGAAGAACAGCATGCCGGTGATCACCGCTCGCGTGATCGCCGTCCGCACCTCGCTGCCCTCGACGACGAACGCGATCGCGCTCAGATCGTTCGCGAGCTGACGGAACACCTCCATCGCGATCTTTCGGGTCGCGTCCGAGGGCGGCTTCGACGTGCTCTCGACGATCTCGACGAGCGCGCTGCTGCCGGGATGTCTACGACAGAGGTCCTCGAGGGCCGTGGCGCGACGACGCATCATCTCGCCATCGGGTTGATCTGCCCACACGACGGCCAGGCAGTTGTTGACCTCTCCCATCGCCCAGCCGGAGGTCACCTCGATCACTCGAAGCGTGCCGGCATTCGTGTTCCCGTCCGTCGACATGCATCCACCGGTCCGGAGCTTACTGCTCTTGTGACCTGCCGCCAACCGCTGCGGCGGCGCGGGGGCTGGTTCGTGGGGTATGCCCACGGTAGTCGATCCGGTCGCGCGGCAGCTCGCGCAGGATCGCGGGCTGCTGGCGGGCACCCTCGATCGCGTTCGCGAGCGCATCGTGGAAGAGCGCGAGGGTCGCGAGCGACCCGACCGCCGCGATGTCGATCCCGGCATCGAGGGCGATCGCCGCGATCGCGACGAACACGTGCGGCTCGAGGCGACGCTGGTCGCGGGCGAGCGCGACGGCGCGCCTGCACAGCGCCGTGAACCGCAGCTCGTGCCGGCCGCGACGCTCGACCTGGCGCATCAGCGCCTCGTACCGCTCGTCGCGCGCGCGGTAGGTTACGCCGAACGCCTCGCTGCCGCGATCGATCACCGCGAGGATCTCGGCATCGGTCGACGCGGAGCTATCGAGCTCGACGAGCCAGCGCGCGCTCGCCGACATCCGGTTGGGTCCGAACATCCCTCCTTGCGCGGCGACGAGGCTCGTCGCGACCGCCGTGGCCGCCGGACCGCACGCCGAGGCGAGTCGCGTGATCTTGAACGGCCACATCCGAGGATCCGCCGACGACATCGCGGTGATGATGTCGTCGACCATCGCGAGCTCCTCCGGCGCGAGCATGCGGCCGCAGATGCCGAGCATCAGCATCTGGCCGACGGTCGAGTGACCGAGCAGCTCCCCGAAGACCCGGCGTCCGTGAAACCGGAGCTCGTCGCTGCCGGTATGCGCGACCGTCGTCTCGATCGGCTCGATCGCGCTCACGACTCGGGCTCCACGTACTGATAGGGCGGCAGCTTCACCGGATACAGGTTCAGGTGCTCGGGCCGGCTCAGCAGCGCCTCGGCGACGACGCCGGTGAAGCGCGTCGCGATGATCGCTGCCTGCATCCGCTCGGCGTCGCAAATGCCCGCCTCGAACAGCAGTGCCAGCCTCGCGGCATCGCGCGACATCGAGTCGCGGACGAGCGATACGTCGACCTGGTGCGCCCGCGCAGCGTCGACGAGCGACGTCACCCAGGTGTCCGCCGGATCGGGATTGTGGAACGCCGGCGGCAGATCGCCATCGGGGTGTGCCAGCCACGCGAGCAACGGTGCGTGCTCGTCGAGCAGGCGGTGCGCGGACTCGGCGAGCGTGATCGCCCCTGCACCCAGTGCCGACGAGAGATGCGCGCCGCAGATCCGGCTGAGGATCGCGACGTGAGCCGGCGCCTCGCGGACGGAGAGCGTCGCCAGCGCGGCGTGCGCGAGCGCGAACACGCGCGACGCCCGCTCGTCGGGCAGCTCGCCCTGGATGGCGAGGTAGAGCAGGTCGGACGAGGAGTAGTGCTTCGACAGATCGCCGAGGACGGCGTACCCGTGCAGGCGATCGTCGGACAGCCCGGGCTCGACGGCGTGCGCCGCCAACGTTTCGGGCCACGCGAGGTCGTCGAGAGCGCCAGGACCAGGAGGCTTCCAGGACATTCGAGCCCATCATAGTCCATCGACGCCACGGTGACAGGTCCCCACCGACGACGTACACTGGTCCGCCCGCGGGAAGATGAGTTCTGAAGACGATCACGATGTCCTCGCACGCACAGCGCGGCGTCTCGAGACGGCATGTAGCATCATTCAGGAGGCACACGGCAGCCTCTCGCTCGAGTACGTCGTCACCGGTATCGTCGAGAACCTCGTGGCGGTCGGCGGGCTCGCCGGCGCCGAGATCGCGATCCGCGCGCAGGTCGAGAACCTGCCGATCGAGCAGAACGCGAGCGCCGGGGCAAAGTGCGGCCCCGAGCTGCGCCGGCACACCCCGATCTACATCCGCGGCTTCGAGATCGGGACGCTGACCGCTCACTTCAAGAGCGAACGCCTGATCGAGGAGCAGATGGACCTCCTCGAGTTCATCCTTCCGACGCTGTTCATGGGCATCGACCACGCGGTCGCCTACGCGGAGGTCCTCGAGTACAGGCGGACGCTCGAGATGAGGGTCGAGGAGCGGACGGCCCAACTCGCCGAAGCTCACCAGCAGCTCGCGAAGACCGTCGACGATCTGAAGGAAGCGAAGTCAGCGCGCGATCGGTTCTTCGCGAACATCAATCACGAGATCCGCACACCGCTGACGCTGATCCAGCTCGCGACCGACGGCATTGCTCGGTCGGGCGACGAGCTCAGCGCGAACGCGCGCCAGAAGCTCGACGAGGTCAACGCCGGGACGCGCCGCCTGCTCCACCTGGTCAACAGCCTGCTGCTCCTCGCCGCCGGTGACGAGGGCAAGCTGCGCATCCGGCCCGGCCCGGTCGACGTCGCCGGGAGCCTGAAGCGGCTCGCGCGCAACTGGGAGAGCGCCGCGAGCAAGGGCGAGATCGTGCTCGCGTACGCCGGCCCCGAGACCTGCACCGCGAGCATGGACGAGGCAGCGCTCGAGACGATCGTCGGCAACCTGGTCTCGAACGCGCTGAAGTTCACGCCGCCGCAGGGCACGGTCACGCTCTCGCTCGACGCGACGGACGCGAACGTGACGATCCGCGTGCGCGACACGGGCCCCGGGATCGATCCCGAGTTCATCCCGAAGCTGTTCGGCCGGTTCGAGCGGTCCGCGACGGCGGCGGCGCAGGGCGTGCGCGGCACGGGCATCGGCCTGTCGCTCTCGAAGGAGCTGGTCGATCTGCAGGGCGGCACGATCAGCGTCGAGCGGCTGGCCGATCCGCGCGGTACGCAGTTCGAGGTCGTGCTGCCGCGGCACCAGTCGATCGCGGCGCTGCTGCCGACCGAGGAGCGGCGTCCCGTCCTGCCCGTCGCCCCCGTCGCCGAGGAGGTGCGCGCGAGCGCCGCCGTGCGCGCGCGGGTGACGAGCGATCCGGAGGCGACGATCCTCGTCGCCGAGGATGATCCGGCGCTCGCGCAGCACATCACCGATCTGCTGTCGCAGAAGTACCGCGTGCTCGCCGCGCCGAACGGCAAGGTCGCGCTCGAGATGGCGCGCGAGCACGTGCCGGACCTGCTCGTCACGGATCTCGAGATGCCCGAGATGAACGGCCTCGAGCTGACCCGTCACTTCCTGGCGCTGCAGGGAACCACGATGTCGCCGGTCCTGATCGTCAGCGCGCACGCGGGCCTCGGCGAGCGCCTCGCGGGCTTCGAGGCCGGCGCCGTCGACTACGTGCTGAAGCCGTTCTCCGCCGACGAGCTGCTCGCGCGCATTCGCTCCCAGCTCGCGCTGCGCAAGCTGGCGCTGAAGCTCCACGAGAGCCAGAAGCTCGCCGCGATGGGCATGCTGTCGGCGGGCCTCGCGCACGAGATCCGCAACCCGGCAAACGCGCTCGTCAACGCGCTCGAGCCGCTGATCGAGCTGTTGCCGGCCGAGGAGCGCGCATCCGAATCGACCGGCGGGATGCTCGCCGATCTCGCGATGACCGCCGCGAGTCAGATCCGCGAGCGCTGCCGGAACATCCTCGACTACTCGCGCTCGGAACAGGTGAACCTGCGCGCCGAGGACCTGCGCGTCATCCTGCGCCGCGCCCGCCGCCTGCTCCTGTCCTCGCTCGCCGAGGTCGACGTGCGCGAGGACATCCACATCGACGTCCCGGTCCACTGCGCGGGACCGCTGGTCGAGCAGGTCCTGATCAACCTGCTCGACAACGCCGCCTACGCCGCCGGCACCGGTGGCTGGATCCAGATCGCGGCCCGCGTCGAGGCCCAGCTCGTCGTGATCGAGATATCCGACAGTGGCCCCGGTGTACCGGTGCACCTCCAGGAGCGGATCTTCGACCCCTTCTTCACGACCAAGCCCGTCGGAAAAGGTACGGGCCTGGGTCTGACCATCTCGCGCCGGATAATGCTCAATCATGGCGGTGACCTCCGGGTCATCCGGCACCACGCGGGGACCGCGTTCAGGCTCGAGCTACCGCTCCTGACGTGACACGGTGCGTCTTTGCGGTTGGTACCCTCAACAAACGCGGTATGATGCCGACCTCAAGGGAAGATGCCGGAGACCGCGCCCGCGCGTCCGTTGATCGTTTATGTCGATGACGAACGGCCCAACCGTGTCGTCTTCGAAGCGAACCTGCGCGCCGACTTCAACATCAAGTCGGTAGGCGACGCGAAGTCAGCTCTCCAGATTCTCGACAGCGAAGAGGTCGCGGTGCTCGTCACGGACATCCGCATGGACGGGATGGACGGTCTCGAGCTGCTGCGGATCGCGAAGGAGCGCCACCCGCAGACGCTGCGGATGGTGATCACCGCGTTCTCGGATATCGATCCGATCCTGCGCGCGATCAACGAGGGCCTCGTCGCCCGCTACATCGTCAAGCCGTGGGTGCGCGAGGAGCTGCGCCAGGTGCTGCGCTGGGCGACCGAGCTGTGGTCGTTCGGCAAGGACTCCGCGGAGCTCCAGCGACGATTGCTCGAAACCGAGCGGCTCGCGTCGCTCGGCGGGCTCACCGCGCTGTTCGTTCACGACCTGAAGACGCCGCTCATGATGGTCAACGTCACGCTCGACGAGCTTCGTGCGGTGGCGGAGTCGGTGCCCGCGCTCCACGCGGCGATCGAGGCGGCGGCGATCGAGCCGAGCATCAAGAACTCGCTGCTCGACATGATCGACACGGCGCCGGAGCTGATCACCGACGCGAAGAAGGCATCGGAGACGCTGACCGGCATGGTCGCGCTGCTCAACGAGTTCATCAAGCCGGGCAGCAAGCGCGGCGATACGCCGGTGATCGATCCACTGCCGGTCGTGCACCACGCGGTGTCGATGTTCCAGCGGCTCACGGTGCCCGAGCGCGCATCGATCGGCTATCTCGGTCCGAAGCAGCTGCCGCACATCCGCATGAGCCCCGTCGAGCTGACGCAGGTGCTCATCAACCTGATCGGCAACGCGACCCAGGCGGTCGTCGCGCGCGGCGAGCCCAACCGCTCGGTCGCGGTCGAGGCGCGCCTGCAGGGCGACATGCTCGAGCTGCAGGTGCGCGACGACGGCGTCGGCATCCCGCCGGACGTGCTGAAGCGCGTCGGCACGCCGTGGTTCACGACGCGCAAGGAAGGCACCGGCCTCGGCATCGCGAACTGCCAGCGGCTGATCGGCAGCGCAGGCGGCCGGCTTCGCATCGAGAGCGAGCCCGGCGTCGGCACCACCGTGACGATCCTGCTGCCGACGGCCGCCTAGCGCTGGGCCGCGGGCGACCGGCTCAGAAGAGCTTCGAGCTCGTCGCACAATTGTGCCCGAATTAGTTGCAGCTCAAAGCATTTGTGAGAAGACAGACGTTGTGCGCGAGCTATCGTGGACCTGAGGGCTCGACCGAGATGCGCCCGATCGATCGATACGAATCAACTCCGGCGGAGGCCGAGGCTCTGCGCGAGTACTGGCGCTTCATCGACGCACGCCGACCTGCGATCACCGCCAGGACGCGCGAGATCGCGTCGCGGCTCGTCCAGCGCTACCAGGGGCTCGAGGACCTCTATGGCGACGACGCTCAGTGCGCCGCCATGCAGCGCGATGCCGTGGTCGATGGCCGCTGGGATCCGTACCTCGCGAACCTGTTCGCACGAGGCGAGCACTTCGCATCGAGCGGCATCGAGTTCGCGGTCTGGTTCGGTATCCTCCGCGCGTACAAGGACGCGATCCGCGGCGAGCTCGCGGCCTTCCTGGCCGAGGCCCCGGAGAGAAACTTCGAGCACGTGACCACCGTATCGCGCGGCATGGATCACTTCATCGATCTCGTCGTCGCGCAGATCGGCGAGGGATACACGGCGGCCGAGGAGCGACGCGCGGCGACAAGCGAGCACCGCTATCGCGTCATGTTCGAACAGAGCCCCGTCCCGATGTGGACGTACGACCTGGAGACCCTGGGCTTCGTGGCCGTCAACGATGCCGCGATTCACCACTACGGCTACACCCGCGAGGAGTTCAGCGGGATGACGCTCGCCGACATCCGGCCCCCGGAAGACGTCGCCTTGCTCCGCGCAGACGTGTCGCGGTCGACGGGGCTGATCCGCGACGACCGGGTCTGGCGACATCGCAAGAAGGACGGGACCATCATCTCGATCCAGGTCCGCGCGAACGACTTCACGGTGGATGGCAAGCATGTCCGCCTCGTGTTCGCCGACGACGTCACCGAGCGCCTGAGAACCGAGCAGGCCCTTCGCAGTACGGAGGACCAGCTGCGCCACAGCCAGAAGATGGAGGCGATCGGTCGGCTTGCAGGCGGCGTCGCGCACGACTTCAACAACGTCCTCACCGTCATCCAGACGCTCGCGTGGATCCTCGAGGAGACGTTCGAGCCGGACGATACGCGCCACGCCGACGTGGTCCAGATTCGACGCGCTTCCGAGCGCGGGTCCGCGATCACTCGACAGCTCCTGACACTCGCACGCCGCGGCAAGGCGGCCCCGAGCTCCATCGATCCCGACGAGCTCGTCGCCAACCTCGTGCCGATGTTGCAGCGACTCGCAGGTGAAGCGATCTCGATCTCGACCGTGCGCGGCACGGGAACAAACATCGTCGCCGATGCAGGCCAGATCGAGCAGGTCGTGATGAACCTGGTCATCAATGCGCGCGATGCGATGCCAGATGGCGGCAGGTTGACCATCGGGTCGCGCACGCTGGATCTCGATGCCGAAGCCGCCGCGGCTCGTGGCCTGGCGGCGGGCCGCTATGTCGAGCTCGCGGTGACCGACACCGGCGTCGGCATGGATGCCGCCACCCAGCGGCGAATCTTCGAGCCCTTCTTCACGACGAAGGAGGAGGCCAAGGGGACGGGCCTCGGCCTCTCGATCGTGCACGGCATCGTGGCGCAAGCGGGCGGAGCCGTTTCGGTCTACAGCGAGCTCGGTCATGGATCGACGTTCCGCGTCCACATTCCGGCAGCGAGCGGCGACGTCGCACCGACAGCGTCGCCGGAAACGGCGGCGCCGCAGGTGCTACCGCCGCTGCACGTGCTCGTCGTCGATGACGACCCCGACGTTCGTGCTGTCGCCGCACGTGTCCTCCAAGATGCCGGCTGCTCGATCGTCATGGCGGCCACCGCAGAGGAGGCACGCCGGGTCTGTGTGAGTCACGAGGACGTCATCGACGTGGTCCTCGCGGACGTCATCCTTCCCGATGCGCGCGGCGACGAGTTGCCAGCGCAGCTCCGCGAGCTTCGACCCGACGTCGTGATCGTCCAGATGTCCGGCTATCCACCGTCGACGTGGATGCCATCCATGTCATCGGTGGAGCAGATCCTTCAGAAGCCTTTCGGCCCCTCCGAGCTCCGCGGTGCGCTGGGACGTGCTGCAGCAGCTCGAACGCCACCGGGCCCGACCACCACGCAGCCACCGCCGAGGCTTGCTTCGGGCGTCGAGCGACATGCACTCGTCGTCGATGACGACGATCATGTCCGTCGGTTCGTCGCACGTCTCCTTCGCAAGGCAGGCTTCGAGGTCGTCGAGGCCGATAGCGGGTTCAGGGCGATCGGCGCGCTCGAGGCACGGCCGTTCGACGTTGTCGTCTCTGACGTCCGGATGCCGGACGGCGGCGGCCTCGACTTGCTTCGGGCAGTTCGCCGCATCGATCTCGACGTGCCGGTGATCCTGATGACCGGAGATCCATCGCTGGATGCCGCGGCGGCCGCGGTCGAGTACGGCGCGTTCCGCTATCTCACGAAGCCCGTCGACGCGGAGGTCCTTCTCCAGACCGTCGGACATGCAGCGCGTGCGCATGCCCTGGCGCGGATCCGGCGCGAGGCCTTCAACGTGACCGGCGCACATGCCGGTGCCGCCGACCGCGCCGGCCTCGAGGTCCGCTTCGATCAGGCCGTGGCGGGCCTGTGGATGGCATTCCAGCCGATCGTCCACGCGACGAGCGGCGCGCCGTTCGGCCACGAGGCGTTGATGCGCTCGAGCGAACCATCGTTTCCCCATCCGCCCGCACTGCTCGACGCGGCGACCCAGCTCGGTCGGCTTCCGCTGATCGGCCGGAAGGTACGAGGGCTCGCGAGCGCCGCGTTCGCAACGCGCAAGGACGACCTCGCACTGTTCGTGAACCTTCACCCCGACGATCTGCTCGACATCGATCTCGTCGACGAGTCCGCGCTGCTGACCAGGATCGCACCACGAGTGATCCTGGAGATCACGGAGCGCGCATCGCTCGAGATCTCGCCGATGCTGCGCGAGCGAATCGACCGACTGAGGCAGCTCGGCTTCCGCCTCGCGGTCGATGACATCGGCGCTGGCTATTCGGGGCTGACGAGCTTCACCGAGCTGATGCCCGAGGTCGTGAAGATCGACATGTCGCTCGTTCGCGACGTGCACAAGAGCGCGCTCAAGCAGCGAACGATCGGAGCGCTGTGCGCGCTCTGTCACGAGGTCGGCACCCTCGTCGTCGGAGAAGGTGTCGAGACCCCCGACGAGCGCGATGCCCTGAGCGGGCTCGGCTGCGATCTGCTGCAGGGCTACCTCATCGGTAGGCCGAGCCGCGAGATACGATGAGGAGCCGCCCTAGTTCGTCGCGACCGCATCGATCGCGGCGACGTAGGGCGAGAAATAGAACAGCGTGATGCACACGCAGGTACCCGCATGGGTACTCGACTCGGTGATGACCGAATCGACGAGCTGGATCGTCGGATGCCGGTCGAGCCACGTCTCGACGAGACGATCGACCTGGGCGCGATCGTCCCCCGAGAACACTTTCACGGAGTTGAACGCGAGCCCTGCGGTGACGATCGGTCCGCGGCGGGGAGCTAACATCTGTGAGGACGCCAGTGGGGCGCTCCCCGTCGGCGGTCGCAGAAATCGTGAGTTAGGCCTCGGGTAGCTCGGAGGGTACGCGCCCGGGTCATGCGCCCAGCGACCACACGATCACACCCGCGATGAACACCGCGAGCAGCGCGGCACCGACGTACCAGACGAGCGCACTCCGCGACGGCGGCATCAGCGCCGGCGGGTTCGGATCGAACACGGTCGCCTCGGTGTCGGGCGACGGCGGGGGCGCGGGCGGCGGCGCCGGCTTCACGAGCCGTGCGAGGTGCGCCATGCCGCTGGCCTCGGCGCCGGGCGGGAGCGAGCTGACCCAGCTCACCCACTCGGCGACGTGCGAACGTTCGATCCGGAACTCGGAGCTCGCCGTCACCTCCTCGAGCGCGGCGCGCATCTCGGCCGCAGACTGCCAGCGCTGCGACGGATCGCGATCGAGCGCGCGCATGACGACGAGGTCGAGCGCCGGCGTGATGCGCGGGTTGGCGCGCGACGGCCGCGGAATCGGCAACGACCGGATGCGCATCATCGTGTCGAACGCGTCCTGGCCATCGAACAGGCGACGGCTCGTCAGTAGCTCGTACATGATGATGCCGACGGCCCACAGATCCGCGCGGTGATCGATGCTGCCTCCGAGGTACTCCGGCGCGACGTAGCCGTACTTGCCCTTGATCATCCCCTGGGCCGTCTCCTCGGTACCGAGCGCGGCCTTCGCGAGGCCGAAGTCGATGAGCTTCACGACGCCAGCATCGGACAGGATGATGTTCGCGGGCGTGATGTCGCGGTGGATGATGCCGAGCGGCTTGCCGTTCGGGTCGGCCTTGTTGTGCGCGTAGTCGAGCGCGGCGGTCAGCTGCGCGGCGATGTTGACCGTGATCGGCTCGGGCACCGCGCCGACCGTCGAGCCGCAGCGCGCGACGAGCTGCTTGAGCGTCGGGCCCGGTACGTACTCCATCGCGATGAAGTGGGTGCCGAACAGCTTTCCGGATTCATAGGTCGCGGCGATGTTCGGATGGTCGAGGTGCTTCAGCAGGCGGCCCTCGTCGACGAACAGCGCGACGAGATCACGCTGGGTCGTCGGGATCAGCCGCTTCAGCGCGACCTGCTTCGGCGGGCCGTTCTTCTGCGGGCGCTCGGCGCGGTGGACCGTCGCCATGCCACCCCGGCCGAGTTGCTCGTACACGAGGTACTCGCCGAACCGCTCCGGTGCCGTCACGGCGTCATCACTCCGCCAGCGCCGTCGCGAGCGACGCCGGGTCGAATGGTTTGAGTAGCAACCGGTTGGGCACCCGGGAGAGGAACTCCCGAACCCGCTCGGTGAACGATGCGCCGGTGATGAACACGATGTGGGGTCTCAGAGCTTCGTCGACTCTCTCGTAGAAGTCGATGCCGCTGAGCTCCGGCATCATCATGTCGCACAGGATCCGGTCGTACGACTCGCCCGCCTCGAGGCGAGCGAGCGCCGCCTTCGCGCAGGTCTCGGTCGTGACGTCGATACCGTCGAGGACGCTCTTGACGAGCACCCCGAGCATCGGTTCGTCGTCGATCACGAGCACGCGGCGCACGGAGGTCAGGACCGGCGGACGCGGCTGCGGCAGCGTCTCGGGCGCGGCAGAAGCCGGCAAGAGCACGCGGAACCGGCTGCCCTTGCCGTGCTCGCTCTCGACCTCGATGTCGCCGCCGAGGCTGGCGATGATGCCGCGGCAGATCGAGAGACCGAGTCCCGTGCCCTCGGTGCCGCGCTTCGTCGTGAAGAACGGCTCGAACACGCGGTCGAGGTCCTCGGGCGGAATGCCGGCGCCGTTGTCGCTGATGTCGATGACGACGCGCCCGTCGTCGGCGGTCGAGGTCGCGATCCGGATCCAGTGCTTGTCGGCCTGACCGTCGGGGATCGCCTGCGCCGCGTTGATGATCAGGATCAGGAACACCTGGACGAGACGATCCTCGCTGCAGGACACGTTCGGCGTCGGCCCGAAGTCGCAGATGACGCGCACGCGGTGACGTACCTGATGATCGGCGATCTGCAGGCAGCGCTCGAGCACCGGCACCGGGTTCGCGACCGCGGAGCCCGTCGTGAGAGGCCGGGCGACGGTCTGCAGGTCGCGGACGACCGCGCTGATCCGGTCCGTGCCGTAGCGCGCGCGCTGCAGCAGCGTCGAGAACGCCTCGGTCGTCGTGTCACCCGGCAGCGTGCCGAGCGCGCGCTCCATGAGTGCGAGTGTCAGGACGACGAACGTCAGCGGGTTGTTGATCTCGTGACCGACACCGGCGGCCATCGTGCCGAGCGCGGCGAGCCGCTCGGAGCGAGCGACGCGCGCCTGGAGCGCCTTGCGCTCGGTGATGTCGACCGATACGCCGACGATCCGTTGCGGTTGATCCTTCAGCATCCGGCCGGTGCTCTGGACCCAGCGCCAGTCGCCGCTCGCGGTCTTCATCCGGAACTCGACGCGGTAGAGCGGCTCGAGACCGGTCACGTGCGCGTCGAGCACGCGCGTCGCCTCGGCGATATCGTCGGGATGGAACACGTCGCCCCACCACTGGAACGAGCGCCAGGGCTCCGCGGGATCGTAGCCGAGTCGCGCGAGCCAGCGCGGTTCGAAGTAGACGCGCATCCCCGGCACGTCGACCTCCCACACGCCGAGATCGGCGCCGACGAGCGCGAGCTCGAGACGCTCGCGGCTCGTCTCGAGCTCCTTGACCGCACGGCGGCGGTAGGAGATGTCGCGCTGGATCCCGTAATGTCCGGTGATGCGCCCCC
The DNA here is from genome assembly GCA_023386455.1 of Pseudomonadota bacterium. Classification (GTDB taxonomy): domain Bacteria; phylum Myxococcota_A; class Polyangia; order Haliangiales; family Haliangiaceae; genus JABFXX01. Next base: position 12,766 of record JAEWJO010000352.1, read on the forward strand.
GGTTGTCGTAGGTGCAGACGTACTCGCCCTCGACGTCGTAGGTCGAGCCGTCTTCGCGCGGTGCCGTGACGCTGTGATGCGTGTGTCCCTGGCTGAACAGGAGCCGGAACTGATCGCGCCAGCGTTGCGTCTCGCGGAACCAGCGCGCGCGCGGCACCGAGCCGATGAGCTCGTCGCGCGACTGCTCCATGAGTCGGCAGAGTGCATCGTTGACGGTGGCGATTCGCATGTGGTCGAACGCGTAATCGAGACAGGCTTCCTGTTCCGTTTCGTCGGTGGGCCAGTGGAACGGCTCGTCGAGGCGCGTGAGGAAGACGGCATGGACGTCCTGCGCGAACAGCAGCTCGAACCTCGACTCGTCGGCGCTGATCTCGCCGGCGCGCAGGTGCACCGCGACCGTCGTCGCATCGAGCGGGATCACGATCGCGCGACGCTCGGCGCCGTCGGGCAGCGGCAACGTGACGGAGAGATCGCGATCGAGCGACAGCGCGTCGTCACACGCCGAGCGCCAGCGGCCGAGCGCCTCGCGACCGAGCAATGCGGACAGGGACGATGTCGCGAGCCACGCGGCGGCGGCATTCGCGTGAACCGCGAGTAGCTCGCCGGCCGCGCCGCGCTCGAGCACCACGATCCCGTCCGGATGGCGATCCGCGAAGCGCGCGAACCACGCAGCGTGCTCGGGACGGAACGTCACGGTCCCCCATCCTTCCGCAGTTCGCACCGTCGACGCTAGCCCCGAGCTGCGTTCAACCGTCCGGCGCCGAGCGCCATCGCGAGCCCGGTCACGATGCGTCGCGCCACCGCCTCGCCGCTCGTCCACCGGGTACCGCGCGGCCCCGTGACAAACAGCCGCGGCGCGCCGTCCGGAGTCGGCTGCCGGGCCACCCAGGCCGCGATGTCGTCGACGTCGGTGACCAGGTCTGCGATGAACCAGGAGCGCCCTGCCCGACCGGCGGCGCCCGTCACGACCGACATCGCGGTGAACCGGCTCGGCGCCGCGGCGACCGGGATGACGACGAGCACCGACGTCGCGAGCTCGACGCACGAGCGGACGGCGGCGCGATGGCCGCGCTCGAGGCCGACGACGAGATCGGCGCTCACGTCTGGCGGGATGCGGCCGCGCTCGTCGCGGCCGTCCGACGGCATCACGCCGAGCGTCGGCAGCCCGACCGCGCGAGCCGCCTGACACGCTCCACGCTCGACGCCCGTCTGACCGGTGTGGACGATCACCAACGCGAACCTCGCGACGAGCCCGCGACCTGCTTCGCGATCCGGAACGAGACCTGGACGCGCCGATCGCCGGCGGTCATCCACGCGGCACCGCCGTGTGCGCGCGCGATCTGGCCGACGAGGAACAGCCCGAGGCCCGGGCCGTTGCGGATGCCGAGCGGCGCGAACGGCTCGAACACCTGGTTCGCGATCTCGGCGCCGAGCGTGCCGGCGCTCGTCACGTCGATGCGGACCGACGGCCCCTCGTCCGTGCAGCCGACGACGATCGGATCGGCGTAGTTCTCGACCGCGTTGTCGACGACGTTCTTCATCGCCTGCGCGAGCCGCATGCGATCGGCGACCGCCTCGAAGTCGGCATCCGCGGCCGCTTCCTTCAGCTCGATCCATCGGCCGCGATGGATCACGGCAAGCTCGTCGAGCGTGACGCGTACGACCGCGTGGAGGTCGACGTGGCGCGGCTCGATCGCGAGACCGAGTCGCTCGCGCGCCGGATCGCCGATCACCGCGAGGGTGTCGCGCTGTCCGGTCAGGTGGTCGATCCACGTCGCGATGCCGCCATCGATGACATCGTTCAGGAGCAGCAGGTCGGTCAGACACGGCTGCGCGCCCGGCCTCGTGTAGACGTCGAGCATCGCGCGGCGCAGGATCTGGTACTCGCCGACGACGGTCTTGACCTCGCGCGCGTCGATCGGGCCGTGGCCCGCGATCGCGGTGGCGAAGACGACGCACGCCGCGTCTCCGGCGTCGACCGCGGCGGCGAGCTCGTCGAGGCGGGTCCCGAGCCGCCGCTCGAGGCCGCGAGCCGCCGCGAGCTGGCCGGCCGTCTCGATGATCGCGTCGCGCGCTTCAGCGAGAAATCGCGCGAGCTCGTGCATCCACGAGGACAAGTGGGGAGCGACCCGGGAGTGGTCGCAAGAACTTGCTAAGTGCGCGACTCAGCGGAGGTACGAGTCGAGCAGGGTCAGGAGCGCGGCCTTGTCGAACGGCTTCTCGATCGTCGGCGTCTTGGACTGCTCCACGAAGTCGCGGGCGCGGCCGGTGAACGCGCCGCCGGTCATGAAGACCATCTTCGCGACCTGGTCGGCGTCGATGCGGGCGACCGCATCGTGGAGGTCCATGCCCGAGAGCTCGGGCATCATCAGGTCGCTCAGGATCACGTCGTACCGCGTCCCGGCCTCGATCGTGGCGAGCGCCTCGCGGGCGCTGCCGACCGCCGTGACGTCGTGATCGACCAGCATGCGCTTGATCGCGCGCGCCAGCGTCGGCTGATCGTCTACCACCAGGATCTTGCGTCGACGCGGTGACTCGGTCACGTACTGCCCCTACCACAGGGTACACGATCTCCACGGGTTACGCGGTAGCGTCAGACGCTCGTCCAGGGGCGGGGGCGCTCGGAGGCCTCGCGATCGATGCGTTCCGCCTCGTACGCGGATTTGCCGGTCAGCCGGTCGATGTGCGCCTCGATCGCGGCGAGGTGACGACGCTCGTCCGCGAGGTTCTCGAGGACGATCACCTGGCCGATCGGCGGCATGTAGACCTCGGAGGCGCGATCGTAGACGCGGTTCGTGAGCTTCTCGTTCATCCGCATCGCGCGCAGCGCGCCGAGGGTACCGCCGCGGCTGCGCAGCTTCGTGACGCCCTCGAGCACGACGCCCTTGAGGTCGCGGTGCACCGAGATCGGCTCGCCACCGAGATCTCGGATGATGCTCGTCAGCTCCATCACGTGGCGCTCGTGGTCTCGGAGGAACGACTCGAGATCGAAGCGCGCGGCGCCATCGTCGATGTGCACGAGCGCATCCTTGTAGGTGAGCGAGGCGTCGAAATCGAGCTGGATGAGCTTGTTGAGATGATCGACAACCTTGCCGATCCACTTGTCGTGCTCCGTCATCATGGGGTCCTCCGAGGTCTTGATGTGCAGCGACGGTGCCGAGGATCCTGAGAGATGCCTCTAGGGAGCTCGCGGAGCAGTGCTTCCGGCATTGCGGAGGAATTGGGAGATCGCTCCCGCGCTCGTCGCCGCGTCAAAACGTTCCGGAATCTGCGACGTGTTATGAGCGGGACATGGGTGACACGCCATCGCGCACGCTCGGGGAGGCTGCGGCGAGACAGCTCTCCAACACGACGAAGACGCCGCCGCAGTGGGTCGGCATCACGCCTCGCTGGCTCGTCCAGCTCTTGCCGTGGGTGCCGATGGAGGCCGGTGTCTACCGCCTCAACCGTGTCGTCGACGACAAGCTCAACACGAAGTGCTTTCCCGACGACGACGAGGAGCGCACGCTCGATCACGTCCGCTACGACGAGAACCCGCGCGAGTACGTGCTGTCGACGTGCACGAAGACGATCGAGGTCCACACCCGCATCTCCGATCTGTTCCGCAGCCCGATGGATCAGACGAAGGAGCAGCTGACGATCGCCGTCGAGAAGCTCAAGGAAAAGCAGGAGGACGAGCTCGTCAACAACGGCGCCTACGGCCTGCTCAACAGCGTGCACGAGAGCATGCGCGTGAAGCCGCGCGGCGCCGCGCCGACGCCCGATGATCTCGACGAGCTGATCGCCCGCGTGTGGAAGGAGCCGTCGTTCTTCCTCGCGCATCCGCGCGCGATCGCCGCGTTCGGCCGCGAATGTACGCGCCGCGGCGTGCCACCCCCGACGATCACGATGTTCGGCTCGCCGATGCTGACGTGGCGCGGGCTGCCGCTCGTGCCGTGCGACAAGCTGCACGTCAGCGGCAAGAAGACCGACATCATGCTGATGCGCACCGGCGAGAAGAAGCGCGGTGTCGTCGGTCTGTTCCAGCCGGGACTGCCGGGCGAGGTCAGCCCCAGCCTGTCGATCCGGTTCATGGGCATCAACCAGAAGGGCGCGGCGTCGTATCTCCTGTCGCTCTACTGCTCGGCCGCGGTCATGGTCGAGGATGCGCTCGGCGTGCTCGAGGGCGTCGAGGTCGACCGCTACCACGAGTACGGCCCCTGAGCATGGACGACGGATCGGGCTACCTGCCGCCGCACGAGCTGCGCGGGATCGCGGGCAACCTCGTCGATCGCGACGACGGCCGCCTGCCGGGACCGAGCACCGCGACGACGAGCTCGCCCGGTCTCTCGCCCGCCGCGGCGTCGCCGGCCGCGTTCGGCGCGCCGACGCTGCCACCCGATGATCCGCAGTCGATCGCGCTCGCGATCGCACGGATCGCCGGCGAGTCGTTCGGCGGTACGTCGGTTGTCCCGCTGCCCGCGCCCGAGCGCGTGCTGACCGAGCTCGGCCTGCAGGGCGGTTTCGGCCCGGGCATCTCGCCGCAGCTCGCACCGTCGGTGCCG
>JAEWJO010000366.1 GCA_023386455.1 Pseudomonadota bacterium
CGTCGACGACGCGACATCCCGGGTCCGCTGCACACGCGGACCTGTCGAGCGTCTCGCACGTGCTGCCGCACACGCCCCACGACGGGATCGGCGCGAACGCGGCCTCGGCGCACGGCGCGCACGACGGATCGCAACCACTGCCGAAGCTCTCGCACTGGAGCGTATCGGGGTTGCGAAGCGGCGCGGGCGCGATCGCGGGGGCGAGGCAGTTCGTGTCGTCGGCGTCGTCGGACGAGAAGTAGAGACAGCCCGACAACACGAGCGCGGCCAGGGTTCCGAGTGCCGGGCGAAGCATGAGGTCCCTCGGAGCAAGGTTCGCACCATCGCGAGCGCGATGCGATCCCCGCTTGTTGGAGCGGGCCGGCCTCAGGAATCTGAGTCGCCGCGGCCGCGCACGCCCGGCTCGCCGATCGCGCACAGGGCACGGACCGCGATGCCCATGCGGTCGGCGAAGTCGCGGCGCGAGCTGCAAGCGTGCTTGAGGCCAACCGCGGTCGCATTGAGCGTGTCGGCGAGCTGGCGCGCGGACAGGCCGGCACGCTTGTACGCACCGGAGAGCTTCGAGCCGCGGATCACCTTCGCGACCGTCTCGACGAACTTCTCCTCGTGCTCGGCGATCAGCGGGCCGACGAGCTGATCGGTCGCCTCGTGGAGGTCTGTGACGTCGGCGCCGATCATGCCGACGAACCGACCGAGCCACTCGTCGAACGCACCGACGAGACGCGCCTCGATCGAGCCCGCATGATCGGACACCCGGGCGTGGACGCCCTCGAGGCCGGTGACGAGGTAGTGGCGGACCACCGCGCGGAACAGCTCCTCCTTCGTCGCGAAGTGGAGGTAGAGGCCCTGGCGCGACAGCCCGGCCGCGCGCGCGACCTCCTCCATCGACGTCTTGCGGTAGCCGTACCGCATGAACGCGGCGAGCCCCGCGTCGAGCAGGCGCTTCGTGCGCAGCTCCTCGGGATCGCTCGAGGTCTGGGGGAGGGAAGAGGTGCGGGCCACGGCGAGCTCTTTGACGACCTTGACAACGTGAGTCCTGATTGTCAAGTATGACCACCATGGCGCGATTCTCCGGTGAGCGGCTCGAGCGCGTGAAGGCGTCGGCGCAGTTCCGCGACGGTGCGTTCCGCAACGCGAGCAGCGTCCGGCCCGTGATGAAGGGCAACACGCTCGCGATCACGCGCGAGTTCTTCTTCGGCGGCAAGCGCCGCGTCCCGCACGCACCGCTGCCGGTCGAGAGTCCGCTCGAGACGTGGTCGCGGCCGAGCGCGTCGAACCTGCGTATCACGTGGCTGGGTCACAGCACGATGCTGCTCGAGTCCGGCAACGTTCGCCTGCTGACCGATCCGGTGTTCGGCAACCGGGTCTCGCCGGTCTCGTTCGCGGGCCCCAAGCGCTTCCATCCGGTGCCCGCGACGATCGCGCAGCTGCCGAAGCTCGACGCGGTCCTCGTCTCGCACGACCATCTCGATCACCTGTGCGCGCCGAGCATTCGCGAGCTCGCGCAGCTCGGCGTGCCGTTCGTGACGTCGCTCGGTGTCGGCCTCCACCTCGAGCGGCTCGGCGTCGATCCAGACCTCATCACCGAGCTCGACTGGTGGGAGGAGCACGCGCTGCCCGGTGGCATCCTGTCGTTCACCGCCGTCCCGGCGCAGCACTTCTCGGGGCGCGGTCTCACCGATCGCAACGCGACGCTGTGGTCGTCGTGGGTGATCCAGACCGACCACCACAAGCTGTTCTTCAGCGGCGATACCGGCTTTCACGATGGCTTCGCCGACATCCACGCGAAGTTCGGACGCTTCGACGTCACGATGCTCGAGATCGGCGCGTGGCACCGGGCGTGGGGCGACATCCACCTCGGTCCCGAGAATGCGCTGCGCGCGTTCCAGATGCTCGGCGGCGGCACGATGCTGCCGGTGCACTGGGGCACGTTTGACCTCGGTCTCCATCCGTGGGACGAGCCGGCGGAGACGCTGCTCGCGCTCGCCGAGCCCGCGGGCGCGCGCGTGTTGACGCCGATCCTCGGCCGGCCGTTCGAGCCGGCGCACGTCGACGGGCCGAATCCGTGGTGGCGTGCGGTTCGCGCCGCCAGCGCGAGCGAGCCCGAGCTCGCCGCCGCGGTACCATCGCGGTGATGCCGGCGGACGAGCCTGCCGCGCGAGCGCCGTCGCGAGTCGTCCATCACGGCGACGGCCTCGAGTTTCTGCGTCGCGGCCCGCTCCCCGACGATCACGCGATCATCACGTCGCTGCCCGATCACAGCGAGCTCCCCTCGCTCGGCTTCGACGGCTGGCGGACCTGGTTCTCCGACACCGTCGCGCTCGCGTGCGGCGCGCTCGCCGACGACGCCGTCGCGATCTTCTACCAGACCGACGTCAAGCACGACGGTCGCTGGGTCGACAAGGGCCACCTCGTCATGCGCGGCCTCGACGCCGCGAGCAGCCACGTGCTCTGGCACAAGATCATCTGCCGCGTCCCGCCGGGCACGACGACGTTCGGCCGGCCGGCCTACGCGCACATGATCTGCGCGAGCCGCGCGCGTCGCCTCTCGCCCGGCGCGTCGACGCCCGATGTCCTCCCCGCGCTCGGCGCGATGTCGTGGTCGCGGGCGATGGGTGCGGCCGCGTGCGAGGCCGCGATCGAGTTCGTCGCGTCGATCGGGAGCCGCACGGTCGTCGATCCCTTCTGCGGCCTCGGCAGCATCCTCGCCGCCGCGAACGCGCACGGCCTCGACGCGGTCGGGGTCGAGCTGTCGCGCCGCCGCGCTGCCGGTGCGCGCAAGCTGCAGCACGTCGCCGGCGGCTAGCGCGGATACGTCGCGCGCCAGTGCTCGACGAGCTGGACGAGTGCCGCGAGCCGCGAGCCGCCGCGGCCTCGGCCGATCGAGTCGCGCGGCGCGCCGATCGTCGCCGCTGCATCCTCGAGCGAGCCGAACTTCTTGTTGTTCAGGCGCTGGCACAGCGCGCGCAGATCGAGATGCGGCGCGAGCGTGCCGCCGCCGTCGCGATAGAGGTTCGGCCCGTAGTGGCCCCAGGCCGCGATCACGTCGGTCGGCCGCACGAACGCCGCGAACGCCTCGAACAGCGCGCGCCGCTCGCCCGCGCCGACGATGTCCGCCTCGGCGAGCCGTGAGTGAAACGTCGTGTTCGGCGACAGCGCGCGCTGCGGAGTGCAGAGCTGCTCGAACCGCTCGCCGGTGCTCGGCCGGATCGCGACCCAGTGCACCAGCTCGTCGGGGCCCTGTGGCGCGGTCTTCTTGTACGGCCACGCATTTGCCTCGCCGACGACGCACACGAGATCCGCGAACCGGGTCGTGAGTGCCTCGGGCAGGCGCGGCCGATCGGGCCGCGGGCCGCGCTCGACGCGTACCCGCCGCTGCGGCCGGGTCGCCTGCGCGTGCAGCTGCATGTCGACCATCGCGCGGAACGGCTCGAGCAGCGCGCGAAACCCGTCGCGGTCGCCCTCGAGCACGCCGAGCACGTGCATCAGTGCCTCGATCGTCGACACGAACTGGTCATTCGGCTCCTTGCGGATCCGGTACTGCGAGGGCTCCGGCGTCACGAACGCGTAGCGGGGCAGGGACTGGAGGATCGGATTGTCGCGGACGACCGTCTTCGCCTGCGACCACGTGCCGTCGACGACGACGAGCGTGATCGGTCCCGGCGGTCGCTCGGTCAGGATGTCCTTGGCCCCGGGTCCAGGAAACAGCAGTGCCGCCGGCCGCGTCTCGTCGGCCAGCGCGCGGGCCAGCCCGGGATGATCGTCCCACCGCACGCCGACGTGCAGCTCGGAGTCCGGCAGCGACAGGCTCGCCATGCGCGCGGTGCCGATCGCCTTGTCGCGCTCGCGCGGGTGCTGGAGGATCACGACGCGGGTCTTCGTCGGCAGCTGGGGGAGCTTGTCGCAATAGCAGACCGACTGGGCACGCCGGCATCGGCGGCACATCGCCCTTGGCGTCACGGATACAGCTGCGGAACGCACCTACCCGGTTGTAGCGCGACTCACGGGCAGCGTGAGATCGGCGGGCAGGTTTCGACGACGGCACCAGATCGGCGATTCTCTGCGCCGTGCGCAGTACAAGCATCATGTGCCTGTTGTTGATGGCGGCATGCAGCGACAGCGACGGCTCGTTGCCCCCGAAGCCCGCGAACGTCGACGAGTACGTCACCGCGTGGCGAGAGGTCTACTGCAGCCGCCTCGTCCGCTGCGGCGTGTTCGCGGACATTCCGACCTGCGAGGCGCAGGACCGGACGTTGCCTGCCGATGTCGACGTCATCGCGGCGGCGCAGGCCGGAATTGTCGACTGGAATGCTGATGTAGCGACCGACTGCCTCGCCGCGCTCGAGCAGCGCACGTGTGACTCGACAACGATGGAGGATCGCCTGTGGGACCTGCCGTGTTACGGCACGTTCATCGGTACACGGCGCGACGGCGAGCAGTGCGCGATCGGCCGCGAGTGCAGTTCCGGCGAGTGCCAGTACCTGAACGCGTCGTGCGACGACAGTCGGTTGTGCTGCAGCGGCACGTGCAACGGCAACGGCCTGCCTCCACTCGGGATGCTCGGCGATTCGTGCCGGGCAGCGCCGTGCGCCGAGGGATACTGCGACCCGGTGAGGTGGATCTGCCGGGCCCTCAAGAGTCCCGGCAACGAGTTTTGTGACTCGGATATCGAGTGTGCGTACGGCAGCGCGTGCATCGACAGCGACTGCGTTCCGCTCGTGGGATCGGGCGAGGCGTGCACGCAGGGCGGCTACCGCCCGTGCAAGCTGATCGGTGAGACCTGCCACGCGCCCACCGGCACCTGCGAGCGGGGGGCGGCGCTCGGTGAGGCGTGCACCGACGTCACCGACTGCGGCATCGCGCTCAGCTGCGACGATACCGGGCATTGCGCCGACCTGGCGCCGCGCCTCGGCGAGTCCTGCCGACTCTATGGCTACTGCCAGGCTCCGAACCTCTGCGAACGCATGGGGACTGACTACGTTTGCGTCCCGCCCAAGGCCGACGGTGCGATGTGCTCGGTCGACGCCGAGTGCGACAGCCAGCGGTGCGATCTCGGAACGAGCACGTGCACCTCCCAGCCGTGCATCTGAGTGCCGGCATCGATCGGCCGGCGCGAGTCGCTCGGAAGCTCTCCGGGCCTGGCCCGAGGTCGGCGATGGAGGTTCGGTCCTTCGCTCTCTTAGGGCGGCGACTGCGCGGATACCCGGCCCTGCGGCGGGACCGCGAACGGCGTGCGCTTGCGATGTGCCGCCTCCCACGCGCGGACCTTCGTGCGCGCGTTGTCGAAGATCCGCTCGTAGTTCTTCTTCCGGACCTTGTCGGCGACGTCCGGCGGCAGCTTGTCCCATAGCGGGTTGTACATCGCGAGGACGCGCAGGTAGTCGGCCTGGGTCTTCGGCCCGACCTCGTCGGTGCCGAACAGGAAGCGGTCGGGGTGCTTCTTGATGATGTTCGCGACGAGCTCCGGCGTCTGCGGCGTCGCCGTCAGGTACTTCGCGACCTCGCTCCACGAGATGTCGACGTTGACGTGCCGGAGCGTCGGATCGTCGAGCATCTTCTCGATCAGCTTGCCCATGTCGGGGAACGGCCGGATGACGCGGCCGAGGCCCATGTGCGCCCAGATGATCGTCGTCTTCGGGTGCTCGCGGAACATCGCGAGCAGCGTCTCGAAGTACGCCGGGTCGCGGCCCGGCCTGGGGAACGGCGTGTCGGCATCGCAGTGAACGAGCACGACAAGGCCGACCTCGGCGGCGAAGTCGAACAGCCGGTCGAGCGCGGGGTCGTCGATGCTCGGTGGATCGCCGGCGACCTTGGAGGTGACGAACTCCTTGTGGATCGAGAACTCGCCGATGCCGACGAACACGCCCGGATACGTCTCGAGCACGCGCCGCACGTGATCGGCGGCGTACATGTCCGCCGGGTTGAAGCCGGTGATCATCGGATCGAAGCGCGCCTGATCGGTCTTCGACAGCGAGCGGTACTGCATCGCGATGTCCGCGTCGGTGAACGAGTAGTAGTAGAGGTCCGCGTCGGTCTCGAGGTAGTACGTCGGCGCGGCGCTGCCCGACGAGCGATACGACCACTGCTGCTGGAGCGGGATGCCGAACAGCGCGGCGCGCCCGATCTTGTCGCCCATCAGCGGCACGATGCTCGCGAGCGGCGGACCCTCCTGGATGTAGTTCGTCAGGTGAAAGTGCGAGTCGTTCGCGACGTACCTGAACGAGCCGCCGGGCCTGGGTCGCGCCTGGGCGGTCGGCGTCGCGGGGCGGCCGACGCTTGTCGCGAGCAGGAGTGCGAGGGCCGCCGCGACGGTGACGGCGATGATGCCGATCCGGACGCGCATGCGCATGGCATTGCCTTCAGCGGCGCGCGGTGGCGTTGCCGACCGGAGTCACCGCGTACGGATTGCCGCCGAGCGCATTCGAGATGTCGGCGATCGCGCGCTGGCCGCGGACGCTGTTGCCCGCCTTGTCG
>JAEWJO010000367.1 GCA_023386455.1 Pseudomonadota bacterium
GTCGAGGAGGATGAGTGGGAATGGGAGATCGCTATGGCGCGTGCTCGTGCGGTGGCCGCGGACTCGGAGACGGCGGCGACCGCGATGCAGTTCACCAGGCCCGCAGCGCGGGTGGCCAAGGCAGAGACCCTGCCGGCGTGGCCCAAGACGGAGGAGATCGAACGCTTCCGGGACGAGTGGACGGAGGTCAGCGAGCAGAAGCCGCGCGTGATGTCGCCGCTCGAGAAGAAGCTCGCGGTCGCGCGCTCGACGCCGAGCACCGGCACGAAGGTGCCCCCGCGTCTGCCCGAGCCGACGCCGGGCCCCCAGCCGACCGCGCGCCACACCGTGATCCCGGTGCCGGCGCTGCCGACCGCGCGCGCCGCGGATCTCAAGCCGGCGTTCTCGACGGCCCAGGCGCCTCGCCGGATCGCGCGCGGCTCGTCGTCGTCGCCGAACACGCTCGAGGACACCGTGCAGACGCTCGCCGCGCCGCCGCCGGCGAACGACACGACGTCGCCGTACGTGACGCTGCCGGCAGAGGTGAAGCCGGTCGGCTACGCGCACACCAAGCGAGTCGCCGCCAAGCAGCGCTGATGCGCGGCGCCGCCACCGCGCTGTCGCTCGCGCTCGTCGCGGCGTGCGGTGGTGCCGAGACGAAGGCGCCCGAGAAGCCGAAGCAGGAGGCGGTCGACGAGCGCACCGCCGAGAAGGACGCCAAGGGTCTCGTCACCGAGATCTATCAGACGATCGGTCGCTCCAACACCGACGGCCTGATGGCGCTGCTCACCGACAAGCTGATCGTGTTCGGACCGCGCAAGGCCGATGCGATGGCGACGCGCGAGGACGTGCTCGTCACGCTGCGCGGCACGCTCGACTCGATGGGCAAGAACGGGCCGAAGGTGCGCTCCGGCTCGCTGTCCGTCGTCGCATCGGAGGGCGGACTCTCGGCATGGGCGGTCGACACGATCGAGATCGCCGGCGACGAGATGGCGGTCACGGTCGTGCTCGAGAACGACGACGACTTCTGGCGCGTCGTCGCGGCAGCGGTCGCGAGGACGCCGTCGGCGAAGTCGGTCCGCAACGAGCTCAAGAAGGAAGCGGTCGTGCCGACGGGCATGCAGGGCATCCCGAAGGTCGCCGACGCGGCGAGCGGTGCCGTCGAGCGCTTCAAGAAGGGCCTCGCCGACAGCGAGGTCTGGGCCGAGGATCTCGCCAGGCGCGGCGACGCCGTCGTGGTCGGTGCGGCTGCCGGCGAGCTGACGCGCGGCAAGAAGCCGATCGCCGCGCTGTGGAAGAAGCGCCAGAAGGTCAACGTGCGCTACGCGTCCGCCGGCGAGCTCACCGCCGCGACGACGGCCGACGATCAGATCGCGTGGGTGACCGCGCCGGTCGTGCGCTTCGCCGACGACGAGGACGCTCCGCTGCCGCTGCGCCTGTTCGCGGTGTTCGAGAAGGCCGGTGGCGAGTGGAGGATGATCTCGCTCCAGGAATCCGTCGCCATGGCCGAGGACGGCGCGGGCGCGAGCTTCAAGAAGATCAGCGCGCCGGGCGTCAAGGTCGAGGAGCCGCCACCGCCTCCCCCGAAGAAGGAGGAGCCGGTGAAGAAGAAGAAAAAGAAGAAGAAGAAGAAGTCGAGCGACTAAGCTCGGTCTTCGTCGTCGCGCGACCGGCGCTCCTTGCGCTCCATCGGCAGCACGGAGCGCACGACGAGGCCGACACCGCCGACGAGCAGGATCAGCATCACGAGCGTGTTGAACAGGCTCGTGTGCCGGAAGCTGATGTCCATGTTGACGATGATGCCGGCGAGGATGAACAGCGCGCCGATGCCGGTGAGGAACCGGCCGGCGAACGACTTGCCGTCGAAGAACAGGATCCCGACGCCGAACAGGAGCGGGATCAGTGTGATGCCGAAGCTCCGGCCGTAGCCGCCGAGGAACCCGAAGTTCCAGAAGCCGCCGTGGACCGTGACCTGGTTCATGAGCAGGTAACCACCAACGGCGATCATGATCACGCCGAGCATGAATGCGCGCATTCCGCCCGGCGTGCCCCCCACGTTGTTCATGTCCATCGTTGCCTTGCAACATGCGTCGCCCGACGGCACGACGCAAGAGCAATCCCAAGTCACGCGCGCATGCCGGGCGCTTCGTGGCCCGTCGAGGCGACGTACTCGTCGTAGTTGCCGCCGTACACGCGCGAGCCGGCCGGCGACAGCTCGAGCACGCGCGTCGCGAGCGCCGAGAGGAACTGGCGATCGTGCGAGACGAAGATCAGCGTGCCCTCGTAGTCGGCGAGCGCTTTGACCAGCGCGCGCTTCGTCGCGATGTCGAGGTGGTTCGTCGGCTCGTCGAGGACGAGCAGGTTCGGCGCATCGTAGAGCAGCTTCGCGAGCGCGACGCGCGCCTTCTCGCCACCGGACAGCACGCTGATCGGCTTGAACACGTCGTCGTCGTGGAACCCGAACGCGCCGGCGAGGCTGCGCAGCGTGCCCTGGTTCGCGCTCGGCGCGTGCTCCTGGAGCTCCTCGAGCACGGTGCGGTCGCTGCCGAGCAGCTCCATCACGTGCTGCGCGTAGTAGCCCATCGTCACCGACGCGCCGATCGTCGCGTTGCCGGCGTCGGGCGCGAGTGCACCGGCGATCATCTTGAGCAGCGTCGATTTGCCGGCGCCGTTCTCGCCCATCACCGCCCAGCGCTCCTTGCGGCGCACGGTGAGCGTCAGGTTGTCGTGGACGACGCGCGTGCCGTAGGCCTTGCGCAGGCCCTCCATGCGGACGACGTCGTCGCCGGAGCGCGGCGGCACGCGGAAGTCGAAGCTCTTCTCGATGAACCGGCGCGGCTCGGCGATCTTCTCGATCTTGTCGAGCTTCTTCAGGCGACTCTGGACCTGGGCGGCCTTCGCGACGTGGGTCTTGAACCGCTCGATGAACCGGCTCTCCTTCGCGAGCATCGCCTGCTGGCGCGCGTACTCGGCCTCGCGCCGCTCCGCCTCGATCTTGCGGGCCTGCTCGTAGAAGTCGTAGTTGCCGCCGTAGGTGCGAAGCGCGCCGCCGTCGATCTCGACGATCTTCTTGACGACGCGGTTCATGATCTCCTTGTCGTGACACGTCATCACGACGGTCCCGGCGTAGTCGCGCAAGAACGTCTCGAGCCAGAGGATCGACTCGATGTCGAGGTAGTTCGTCGGCTCGTCGAGCAGCAGCAGCTCGGGCTTCGCGAGCAGGATCTGGGCGAGCGCGACGCGCATCTTCCAGCCGCCCGAGAGCGTGCTGACGTCGTTCGCGAGCTGCTCCTGCTGGAAGCCGAGGCCGTGGAGGATCTCCTGCGCGCGCGCCTCTAGCTCGTAGCCGCCGAGATCCTGGTAGCGCGACTGGACCTCGCCGAACCGCGCGACGACCTGGTCGAGATCGTCGCCGGGGTTCTCGAGCTTCGCGGTCAGCGTCGCGAGCTCGTCGGCGAGCGCGGCGACCTCGCCGGCACCGGCGCAGGTCTCGGCGAGGATCGAGCGACCGCGGAGGTCGCCGACGTCCTGGCGGAAGTAGCCGACCGTCAGCTTGCGTGGCTTCTCGACGTTGCCGTCGTCGGGCGCGTCCTCGCCGACGATCAGGCGGAACACCGTGCTCTTGCCGGCGCCGTTCGGGCCGACGAGCCCGACCTTCTCGCCGGGATTGATCTGAAACGACGCATCGACGAACAGGATCTGTCCGCCGTACTGCTTGGTCACCGAGGAGAACGCGATCACGGGCGCGTTCGTATAGCACGACTACCGTTCAGGGCTCACCGCTGAGAGGATCTCTGGCGGCTCACTTGTCGTCGTCGGGTTTGCCCGGGCGCGGCGCGTACCGTCGAGCCTTCGCCTTGCGCGTCTCCTCGAGCCGGCGCGCGGTGTGCTGCTTCACCGCACCGACGGAGCGCTCCTCGGCGAGCTTGTGGAAGCTCGCGAGCCGCTCGGGCGCGAGCGTGCCTGCAAGGACCGCCGCGCGCACGGCACAGCCCGGCTCCTGGCGGTGCTTGCAGTCGCGGAACTTACACTGCTCGGCGAGCGCGGTGACCTCCTCGAACGAGCGCAAGTCCTCGGCGTCGTCGCTGTCGTCGATCCACTGCGCGAGCTCGCGCATGCCCGGCGTGTCGATCCACAACCCGTACGGCGTCACGAACAGCTCGCGGTGCGTCGTCGTGTGGCGGCCGCGGTCGTCCTGCCGGATCGGCTGTGTCAGCTGCGTCGCCTCGCCCATCAGCGCGTTGAGGAGCGACGACTTGCCGACGCCCGAGCTGCCGAGCAGCACCGCCGTCCGTCCCGGTCCGCACAGCACGCGCATCGCGTCCAGGCCCGCGCCGCTGATCGACGACACCGCGAGCGCGGGCGCGCCGGGTGCGACCTCGTGGAGCCGGGCGAGCAAGGTGGCCGGATCGGCGACGAGGTCGAGCTTGCTGAGCACGAGCGCGGGCGGGATGCCACCGTCCCGCAACAGGCCGAGGTAGCGGTCGAGCCGCGCCGGCGACAGATCGCTGTTCGCGCTCGTCATCACGATGCCGATGTCGACGTTCGCGGCGAGCGGCTGCGGCAGCGTCGCCTCGCCCGCGGCCTTGCGCACGAGCAGCCCGCGGCGCGGCAGGATGTGGCGGATCACGCCGGCGCCGTTGCCGGCGATCGCCTCGCTCCATCGCTCGACGAGGATCCAGTCGCCGACCGTCGGCAGCGCGCGCTTGTCCTGCGCGCGGTTGTAGGCGCGGCCGGTCAGCTCGACCCACGCGACATGCTCGCCGTCGGTCGCGTGATACGCGCCGCGGTGTTCCGCCATGACCCGCAGCGGCGTCAGCTCGCCAGCGGCGTCGACCGCACGCCGCGCCTCCTCCCACGCATCGTCCCAGCCGAGGTCGCGCAGTCGCATGTTCAGAAGCTCGGCTCGCGCAGCGCGAGCACGACGACACGTGCGAAGTACCAGGTCGGGATCGGCGCGCTGCCCATGCGGGCCCTATAATGTCGCCGCATGCCGAGCGATGACAATGACAAGATCACGGTCTCGCGGGGGTTCATCGACGGAATCCCACACAATCGCGCGCTCGGCATGAAGGTCGTCGAGATGAGGCGGGCCGAGGCGACGTTCGAGCTCCCGTACGACGAGAAGCTCGTCGGCAATCCCGATACCGGCGTGCTCCACGGCGGCGCGATCACGGCGCTCGTCGACGCGTGCTCGGGTGCCTCCGTGTTCGCCGCGCTGACGGACTGGAAGCCGATCGCGACGCTCGATCTGCGGATCGACTACCTGCGCGCCGGCGAGGTCGGCCGCGCGATCAAGTGTCGCGCGCACTGCTACCGGCTCACGCGCAACGTCGCGTTCACGCGCGCGGTCGCGTTCCACGACGACGAGGCCGATCCGATCGCGACCTCGATGGGCACGTTCATGCTCGGCACCAGGCCGGGCGGGAGCAAGAAGTCGTGAGCCTGGTCGACAAGCTGTCCGCGGCGAAGGCGTCCGGTGACTTCCAGGCGCTGTTCGATCTCGTCCCGTACTCGAGGTTCCTCGGCCTGTCCGCGCGCCTCGACGGCGGCGAGCTGATCACGACGATGAAGTACGCCGATCACCTGATCGGCAACCCCTCGCTGCCGGCGCTCCACGGCGGCACGCTCGGTGCGCTGCTCGAGTCGGCGGCGATCTTCGAGCTGCTGTGGCGCGCCGAGACGATCGTGCTGCCGAAGACGATCACGCTGACCGTCGACTACCTCCGTTCGGGCGGGCCGCGGGACACGCACGCGCGCAGCACGGTGACGCGCCACGGCCGCCGCGTCGCGAACGTCCGCGTCGAGGCCTGGCAGGACGACCGCAGCGCGCCGGTCGCGACCGCGCACGCGATCTTCCTCGTGATGCGCGAACCCTAGGGCGTCGGCTGGTAGAGCTGGATCAGGTTTCCGCACGTGTCGGCGAACACCGCGATCGAGACCGGACCCATCGGCGTCGGCTTCATCGTGAACGCGACGCCGAGCTTCGCGAGCCGTGCATGCTCGGCCTCGACGTCGTCGACCTCGAACGCGGTCATCGCGATGCCCTGGTCGAACATCGCCTGCTGGAATGTCTTGCCCGCCGGATTGGCGTTCGGCTCGAGCGTCAGCTCCAGGTCCTCGCGACCGGGCGCGGCCACGGTGATCCAGCGATACTCGCCGACCGGGAAGTCCTGCTTCTTCACGAAGCCGAGCACGTCCGTGTAGAACGCGAGGGCCTTCGCCTGGTCGTCGACCATGATGCTCGTCAGCTTGATCTTGATCATGCGGCGCTACCTTGCCGCGCCGGCTACGCGCGCGCTTCTCGGAAATTGCGAAATGCGTCCGCGGGCAGCGCGAACATCAGCGAGAAACAACCTCGATACAGAAAGCTCGTCGTGACCTGCACGATACGGCGGCGATACGCGGATGGCGCGACACCGACGCGGCGTGCGAATAGCTGGCTGAAGCTGCCGACGCTCGAGAAGCCGACCTCCATGCAGGCCTCGGTGACGCTCGCACCACCGGCGAGCAGCTGCTTCGCGCGATCGAGCCGCGTGCGCGTGCGGTACTGGTGCGGCGTCTCGCCGAAGAGCGCGTCGAACTGCCGGATGAAGTGAAACGGCGAGATGCCGACGTCGCGCGCGATCGCGGTGATGCGACCATCGCCGCTCTCGAGTCGATCGCGGGCGCGACACAGACGGCGTAGCGATGGCCGGTCGATCAGCATGGATCAACCTTGCGCCGGCGGCGGGGCCGGCGGTAGCCGCATCGTGATCACCGCGCCGCCGCCACCGCGCTGGGCGAGGGCGACCTCGCCCCCGAGCGCGACCGCGACCGAGCGCGCGACGCCGAGTCCGACGCCGAGGCCGGCGCCGCGCACCGACGAGCGAAAGAACGGGTCGAACGCGTGCTGCGTCTCCTCGGCCGTGAGGTCGCGGCCATTGTCCGAGACCTCGACGACGACCGAGCCGCCGCGCTCCTCGACCGCGACGATGATGCGGTTCGTCGCCGCGGCCATCTCGGTGTCGAACCCCGAGCTCGAGAACAGGAGCATCGCGAGCACCGCCTGACCGATGCGCGCCTCCTCGCCCGCGACGGGCGCGACTGGAAAGATCTGGCGGATCACGTGTGCGCGCGGCTCGAGCGTCGGTGCCGCGAGGCGGAGCGCCGAGGACACGACCGAGGCGAGGTCGATCGCCTGGGTCGCGCTGCGCGTCGCGAGCGTCTGGAGCGCGCGGACGTTGCTCGCGATGCGCTCGGCGCCGGTCGTGATGTCGTCGAGCACGCGCAGCGCCGACGCCTGCGCGCCGTCGACCATGTTCGCGAGGACGAGCTTGCGCATCGAGCGCAGGTTCAGCAGCACGGACGTCAGCGGGTTGTTCGTCTCGTGCGCGAACCCGGAGGCGAGCGCGCCGACGAGCGAGAGGCGATCGGCCTCGAGCAGCGAGAGCTGCTGGCGGTGCAGGCTCATGTCGCGGACGATGAACACGAACGCGAGGCCGCCGGGGATCTCGGTGCGCGCGCCGTCGACCTCGGCGGCGAGCTTGTGGCCGTCGCGATGGAGCAGCGTGACCTCGAGCGCGCTCGGGAACGGCGCGGTCGGGTCGGTCGCGAGCTTCATGAAGATCTGCGAGACCATGCCCTTCTGGTCGGGGGAGATGACGTGCCACAGCGGCGTCGCGAGCCACTCGCTCGGCGTGTAACCGAGGCTCTTCGCGAGCGACTCGTTCGCGTACGTCTTCTCGACGATTCCTGCCTTGAACGAGATCGCCATCACGCCGACGCTCGAGCGATCGAGCGCGTCGAGGAGGGCGGGCAGGAGACGGCCGAGCTCGGACACGCGGCTACGATTCCTTCACGAACGTCCCGGCGTGGCGATCCTTCGTGACGCCGGGGAACTGCAGCACCTGGTTGTGCATCGCGACGTAGACGCCCGCCGGCAGGATCTGGACGGCGAGCAGCGCCTCGATGAGGTTCTGCAGCGCGTCGGTCGAGCGCAGCTCGTACGGCCGCATCGCGCCGGTGAACACGACCGGCGACGCGGGCGTCCCGGCGATCTGGACGACGCGCTCGCCGGAGGCTGCGAGGCGATCGGTGCCGTGGACGACGACGACGCCCGACGTGGTGCGCGCCATCGACGTGGCGGTCTCCGCGATCAGCGTGTGATCGGCGTCGGACATCTCGAGGCTGTCCTTGTTCATCAGCGCGACGCGCTGGACCTCGACGCCTCGCAGCTCCAGGGACGCGAGCATGACGTCGAGCACGGAGACCTGGTTCGCGAGCACGCCCGAGAGCTCGTCGTAGGTCTTCTCGATGGTTCCGCCCGTCGAGATCAGCGCGATCCGGCGTTTCTTCATTTTACGGCATCGCAAAGTAAACCACGGCTGCAGCGGCACCGGCTGCGATCAGGACCAAAACGCCGAGGAGGTACGGGTTTCCGGCGGGCAGTGCCACCGCGGTGCGCTGCGCGGAGATGCGCTGAACCTCGGGGAGCTGCGACGCGCTGACGCCGAGCAGCGTCGCGGTCTGTGCCGGGGCTTGCGGCATGAACGGCTGGGTTCGAGCGCCACTCGGCGGCGCGAGCGCCGGAGGAGGCTGGCTCACCGGAGGTTGCGACGGCGACTGTGGTCGCACGTTGACGGTCGGCAGGCTCGGCCGCGGCGCGGGGTGGCCGGCGCGCGTCGTGTGCAGCTCGGTCGTGCCGGTCGTGATCGAGATCTCCGGTGAGTCGTCGTCGACCGGCGTCTGCTCGAACGCCCAGTCGATCCACTCGAGCACCTGCGTGTTGTGCGCGACGAGACCGAGCTTCATCGTCTCCGCCGTCAGCGCCATGCGCAGCGCCGACGCGCGCTGCCAGCGCTGCTCGGGATCGCGCTCGAGCGCGGTCATCACGATGGCATCGATCTCGGCGGGCACCTGGCGGTTCACGCGTGACGGTGGCTCGACGACCATGTCTCGGATCCGGAACAACGTATCCATGTCGTCCGTGCCCTGGAACAGGGGCCTGCCGACGAGCAGCTCGTGCGCGATCACCCCGAGCGCGAACAGATCTGCGCGCGCGTCGAGCTTGCCGTCGAGCAGGTACTCCGGCGCCATGTAGCTGAACTTGCCCTTCACGGTGCCCGACAGCGTGTGCGTGCTGTTCGCCGCCTTCGCGATGCCGAAGTCGATGAGCTTCACGATCCCGCCCTCGCTGACGATGATGTTCGATGGCGAGACGTCGCGATGGATGATGCCGAGCGGCGCGCCGCTCTCGTCGCAGAGGTTGTGGGCGTATTCGAGCGCGTCGGCGATCTGGTTGACGATGTTCATCGCGATCGGCAGCGGCATGTGGATGCCGAGCGCCGCGCAGTGCTTGAGCACCTGGCGCAGCGTGCGTCCGGGCACGAGCTCCATCGCGATGAAGTAGATCTCGCCGACCTTGCCGAGGTCGTACGTCGACGCGACGTTGCCGTGACGGAGCAGGCTCGCGAGTCGCGCCTCGCGGATGAACGACTGCACGAGGCTCGCGTCGGCGGCGACATTCGGCAGCATGCGCTTCAGCGCGACCTGCTTCGAGAACCCCGCGATGCCCTGCGCCTCGGCGCGGTGGACCGTCGCCATGCCGCCGATGCCGATCTGCTCGTACACCGTGTACGGCCCGAAGACCTCGGGGGCGGCCACGGGCCGAGCGTACTACTTTCGGGTCATGGACACGGCGGAATTGGCGTGCCGTGCGCGGTCGCGACGAGCGCGTCGTAATTGTGTCGCACGCCTTTCTCGACCTGGCCGGCGCCCGCGCTCACCGCATCGAGGTGCTCGACGAACACGAGCTCGCTGACGCCGGGATCGGCGGTCGCGAGCACCTGGATCGTGCCCTCGGAGAGATCGATGAAGTCGGAGCCGTGCACCTTCTGGTGCTTGATCATCCCGAGGTCGGGCAGCACGAGGCCGAACCGCCACTGGTCGTCCCACTCGACGGTCAGGATGTCGTGGACGATGTAATGGATCAGAAAGCTGTACTCGTACTGCGGCTCGTTGGCCTCGGTGACCATCGACTCGCTCGTCTGGCAGCTCGAGACGTTCGGCACCGGCGACTTCGCGGCCTGCCACATCTGCTCGATCGGCACGGTCACGAAGCCGCGTGCGTAGACGCGGATGATGTCGCCGTCGCTGCTCTTGATCCGCAGGCCCTCGTCGAACGGGCCGTCGGGCAGCTCCGGCAGCACGTTGTCCTCGAACGGCTCGAGGCCCGGGGGGAACGGCGTCGCCACGTTGTCCTGGCACGCCGTACAGAGGAGGCAGGCCAGGGCGAGGTACTTCACCAGGGCAGGATACCCGCCTTTTCAGGCGACGGGAGTGGTCTCGGGCGACGTCGGCTTCGTGCGAAACCGCGCCCGCGCCGTCGGCGCGATCTTGCGGTTGACGAGCACGACCGTCGCGACCGGGATGATCAGCGCGAACGCGAGCGGGCCGATCTGGAGCGCATCGCTCTGGCCGAGGATGCCGCGCATGTGCTTCATCGCCTGGATCATCGGCCAGTTGATGTAGAGCGTGACGATCGTGCAGATGACGCCGTAGACCGTGCCGATGATGCGGCTCTGCGGGCTCATGCGGACGAGCTCGTAGCCGGCCCACGCCTGCAGGACGACGATGCCGACCGAGAACCACATCGAGCGGATGCCGAGGCTGCCGCCGAGCGCCATCATCGAGCCGACGAGATCGCCGCGGCCACCGCCGCCGAACTGGCCGATGATGACCTGCGGGACGAGGAACGACGCGCTGAACACCGCGTGGGCGACGAGCAGCCAGCCGAGGCTCGTCAGGCCCGCGTCCGGCGAGCGGCGGTGGACGTGTGCCTGGTCGCCGGCGAGCAGATCCGCGAACTGACGGTCGCTGAAGAACCGGCGGACGATCAGCGGCCACGACATCAGCATCCAGCCGATGCAGCAGATCATGACGAGGCCGACCATGCCGCCGGCAGGGCTCGTCATCACGAACAGGAGCAGCGCGCCGCAGCCGCAGAACGAGCTGATGACGCCGAAGTTCGCGTAGCGGTTCACGAGCTCGACGGAGCGATCGAGGCTCGTCTCGCGGAGCCCCGAGAGACCGGCCTGGACGTGGAGGATCGAGCGAATGACGAGCATGCCGAGCGACAGCGCGACGAGGACGCCGGGTCCCTTCGTCATCGCGTTGTCGGGCAGATCGAGCAGGAACAGCAGCGCCGTGCCGGTGCCGATCGCGCCGCACAGGCCGAGCACCGTCATCAGGATCGACGCGCCCTCGAAGCCCTTGTCCTCGGTGAGCGGCAGGTCGCTCTTGAAGCGCTGGAACCGCGGAAGCGACAGGACGATCGCGAGGAACACGGGCCACACCGCGAGACCGCCGCAGATGCCGACCGCGAACTTGCCCGGGACGTGCAGCTTGCCGGCGAGGAGCGCGCCGGCGACCGCGGTCTGGATCAGCGCGACCACGATGTAGCGGCGAACGCCGTGCATGCGGTTGTTCGAGCCATCCGTGTTCAGCCCCTGCGCGCTGCCGTAGAGCAGCGTGCTGCCGGCGCCGCGCTGGAACAGCGAGCGCGTGATGCACGAGCCGACGAGCAGGAACACCCAGAGCGTCTCGCCGCCGCCGCGCAACGCGAACAGCATCGTGAACGCGAGGAGGCAGCCGTACGCCGCGAACAGACTGCCGGCAAGCTGCATGAGCATGCCGAGGCTCGACAATCCCTGATCCGCCGGAACACCCGCGTCGACGAGCTCGACGACGCCTTCATTCTTCTGTTCAGACATCCGCTTCTCCCGGAAGGACCGCAGTGGCATCGGTCCGACCGGTAGATATCACGGCCGTTTCGTCACTTCACGAGGGATTTGCGAGGCGGTGCCGACGGAGCCGATCGGCAAGTAACGGCAGGCGATCCTGGCCCCACGCGACGAAGTCGCCGCACCGGAACGAGGGCACGCCCCAGAGCCCGATCACGGCGAGATCCAGGGCATTTGCCTGCGCCGCCTTGGCGCCATCGGGGGCGCCGAGCGCGTCCTTGGCCTCGGCCCAGGGAAGGTTCGCGCGCTCGACCACGTAGCGCAGGTCGACGTACTCGCCCATGTCGCGCGCCTCGCTCCAGATCCCGCGCATCGCCGACTTCGCGAAGTCGAGCAGGGCGCCGCGCTGGCTGGCCCAGTGCGCGACCGCGATGCAGTTCTCGACGCCGGTGCCGATCGGATCGCAGATCTCGCCGAACGGGATGCCCTGGCGGTCGGCCTCGCGCTTGGCGTCGCGCGCGATGTACAGGCGCTTGACGTTCGGCAGCGGCACGCCGCGCGACACCATCGGCAACACCGGGCGCAGCACGAGCGGCACGTCGTACGGCGCGAGGATCTGATCGATCTGCTCGAGCGCGATGTACGAGTACGGCGAGCGGAACGAGAACCACATCTCGCACGCGAGCGGCTTGTCGGACAGCGAGAGCGGACCTCGCTCGGATTCCGCGCGAGGCGCGACGACGCCGGCGACCTCGCGGCCGGTATCCTGCGCGAGCGCGGCCTCGAGGTGCGAGAGCCGATCGATGCCCCAGTACCACTCGCCGCCGTACGCGAGCATGCCGCCCTGGTAGTGGCCGGCCTTGCGCAGCTCCTCGTAGTTCGCGTTCAGGACCGGCGCGACCGAGTTCGACGACTCGGTGCCCCACGTGCCGAGCAGCTTCGCGAGCGCCTTGCGGTCGTTGCTCCACATCGCGTGGGACAGCTCGAGCGCGGCGCGCAGCTGGTCGGTCGCCGGCCGCTCGCGGATCATCGCGGTGCTGACGTCGCGGAGCGCGCCGGGATCCGGTTCCTTCTTACCGGGGAACTCGATGTTCCAGTACTCGGCGAGGTGCTGAGCGTCGCGGACCGAGTGCTTCGCGCGCAGCATGGGCTGGGCGTTGACGTCGGCCGCGGGCGGGGTGACCGCGTGGAAGCCGAGCTCGACGCCGTAGGTCCGGGCGAGGCGGTCGGCGGCCTGTGCGGCGAGGTAGCTCCACGGGTCGGCGATATCGAAGTAGAGCTCGAGTCGCGACGGTGACTTGTCGAGCGTGCGGCGGAGCTTCGCGACGGCGCGCCGCGCGGCATCGCCGGGCTGGCCGAGCCAGGCAGCGACCGCTTTTCCCTTGAGACGCTTGGCGATGATCATGGGGCGGGGCACATTACACCACCCCGTGTCCGGCACCGACGACGAAGACGATCTAGTCGATCAAGTGAAGCAGGCGATCGAGCTCATGGAGAAGCTCGGCACCGAGCTGCCCAAGCTTGCCGAGCTCGACGAGGGCTTGCGGATCCGCCTCGTCACCGCCGCCGGTCAGCTGTCGCGTCCGGATCGCTACAGCCGCAAGGCGCTCGGCAAGGCGCTGATGCGCGCGCGCGTGAAGGCGAAGCGCGAGGCCGATCGCGCGATCCTCGATCAGACCGGGATTCGCGCGCTGCGCCGCGAGCCGGTGTTCCGCACGCCGCTGCCGAAGCCCGACTGGACCGCGCTCGACGCGCCGCTCCGCGACGACGAAGGCGACGATGCGTGGGCCGCGGCCGAGGCGCGCCGCGAAGGTGCCGAGGGCGCCGAGGAGCGCGAGTCCGAGACGGCGAAGGCTCGCGTGCAAAACGCGCGCATGTGTTACGTGTGCAAGCGCGAGTTCCACGAGCTGCACTTCTTCTACGATCAGATGTGCCCGCCGTGCGCGGAGCTCAACTACGCCAAGCGCGAGCAGACCGCGGACCTGCGCGGCCGCGTCGTGCTGATCACCGGCGCGCGCGTGAAGATCGGCTACCAGGCGGCGGTGATGCTGCTGCGTGCCGGGGCCGAGGTGATCGTCGCGACGCGGTTCCCTCGCGATGCGGCGCGCCGGTTCTCCCGCGAGCTCGACGCGTCCGACTGGATGACGCGCCTGCACATCTACGGCATCGATCTGCGGCACACGCCGAGCGTCGAGCTGTTCGCGCGGCACGTGCTGCAGACGCAGTCGCGCCTCGACGGTCTCATCAACAACGCGTGCCAGACCGTCCGGCGTCCGGCCGGCTGGTACGATCACGTCGTTCGCGACGAGCTGCAGCCGCCCGACAGCGCGTTCGAGCGCGCCGTGCTCGCGCGCAACCTCGCGCTGCTCGGCGGCGAGGACGAGCAGAAGCTGCTGGCGACCGGCGGCGAGATCCAGGCGGCCGGACTCTGGAAGAGCGCGGTGATGACGCAGGTGCCGCTGCTCGCCGAGGACCTCGAGCGCGGTGGCCAGCTCTACCCGCAGGGCCGGCTCGATCAGGATCTCCAGCAGGTCGACATGCGCGACTTCAACACGTGGCGCATGACGCTCGCCGAGGTGCCGACCGCCGAGCTCCTCGAGGTCCAGCTCGTGAACGCGGTCGCACCGTTCGTGCTGAACGCGCGCCTGCGGCCGCTGCTCGCCGCCGTCCCGACGCGCGACTCCCACGTCGTCAACGTGTCGGCGATGGAGGGCCAGTTCTACCGGCGGTGGAAGACCGACAAGCATCCGCACACGAACATGGCGAAGGCCGCGCTCAACATGATGACGCGCACGTCGGCGGCGGACTACGTGAAGGACGGTATCCACATGAACAGTGTCGATACCGGCTGGGTCACCGACGAGGATCCGGTCCACCATGCCGCGCGGAAGCAGGAAGTACATGGCTTTCACCCGCCGCTCGACATCGTCGACGGCGCGGCGCGCATCGTCGATCCGATCTTCGATGGCGTTAACACCGGCTCACATCTCTGGGGCCTGTTCTTGAAGGACTACAAACCGGCGCCGTGGTGATGCATGCTGCCGCCGCTCAGGGGGACCGCATGCCGTATGTGATGGTCGACATCGAGGCCGACGGGCCGATTCCGGGTGACTACTCGATGATCTCGATCGGTGCGATCGTGGTCGAGCCGTCGCTTCATCGCGAGTTCGCCGCCCAGCTGAAACCGATCTCCGACAAGTGGATTCCGGAGGCGCTCGCGGTCAGCGGCTTCTCGCGCGAACAGACGCTGCAGTTCGCCGATCCGAAGCACGCGATGGAGACGTTCGCGCAGTGGCTCGCCCAGCTGAAGAGCCAGCCGGTGTTCGTCTCCGACAACAACGGCTTCGACTGGCAGTTCGTGTGCTGGTACTTCCACCACTTCACCGGCAAGAACCCGTTCGGCTTCTCGTCGCAGAACCTCGGCTCGCTCTACAAGGGGCTCGTGAAGGACATGCGCGCGTCGTTCAAGCACCTGCGCAAGACGAAGCACACGCACGACCCCGTCGACGATGCGCGCGGCAACGCCGAGGCGATGCTGCACATGATCGAGGAGCTCGGACTCAAGCCATCTCCCGGTCTCGCCGGGTAGCGCGTACGTAGTCGCCCGTAGCGTCTTCTCGCCGTTGCCTCACGTCGATGGCGCGCCACTCCGCGTTGACGATCGACGACGGCGAGCAGATTGTCGCTTCCGGAAGGAGAGGAAGGGATATGGCGAATGAAAAGGCTGTGCTGTTCATCGGTGCAAACCGTCCGATTCCCGGTCGCGAGAACGAGGCGATGGCGCTGTGGATGGAGACAGGTGCGTGGCTGGAGAGCCAGCAGAAGATGGGTTGGTTCACCCGATGGGACGGATGCTGGTTGACGCCCCACGGTGGTGATCTGAACTCGATGTTCATGTGCTACGGCGAGCGTTCCAAGCTCGACGAGTGGCGCCGCACCGACGGGTTCGAGGCGTGGGTGTTCCGTGCGCAGACGTGCATGGAGATGCTGGGCGTGGTGCCCGGCGTGAACTTCGCCGCGGGCCGCGAGGCGATGGATCGCCGCACGAAGGCGATCGGCAACCGCTAATCGCTAGCGCCGACGTCGCAGGAATGGAAGCCGGCGTGTGAACGCGCCGGCTTCTCGTACTCCCGCGATCGACATCGCGCCGAGATACACGACGCCGAACATCGCGATCGCGGCGAGCGACACGACCCACGTCTTCGCGTCGAGCGACGACGCGAGGTGCGCCGCACCGTAGCCCGCGGCGCCCGCGACGAGCGACACCGCGAGCGCGCCGAGGCCGAGCCTGCCGGGCACCGGGACGGTGCCGATGCGCTTGCCGAGCCAGTGCTTCAGCAGCAGGAACTCGATCCACGCGGCGCCGCCGGCGCTCGCGGTGAGCCCGAACGCGCCCCACTCGGCTGAGTAGCCGGCCCACTCGCGCACGGGTAGCGCGAACGCGTAGCCGAGCGCGCCGGTGATCGCGACGCGCACCAGGGCCGCGTGCAGCGGCGGCTTCGGATCGCCGAGCGCGTAGAACGCCGAGCCGAGCAAGCGGCCCTGCGTGCCGGCCGAGAGGCCGATCGCGGAGCCGGCGAGCATCATCCACACCACGTGCGTGTCGGCGGCACTGAACCGTCCGGTCTGGAACAGCAGCGCGACGATCGGGCCGCCGATCGCGACGAACGCGACCGCCGACGGCACGACGAGGAAGACGACCTGCCGGAGCGCGGGTTGCAGCCGCTTCTGCAGGTGCTCGCGGCGTGCGGCGTCGTCGCCGAGCGCGCTCGACATCTCCGGCAGCTCGGCCGCGGACACGGCCATGCCGAACAGCGAGATCGGCAGCATGTACAGGATCTGTGCGTTCATCATCGCGGTGTAGAAGCCTGCACCGAGGTAGCTGACGAGCAGCCCGTCGATGAAGGCGGAGAGCTGCACCGAGCCGCGGCCGAGCAGGACCGGGCCGAACGCGCGGAGCGTCGCCCGTACGCCGGGCCGGCGGAAGTCGAGCGATGGCGTGATGCCGCGCAGGAGCGCGATGACGGTCGGCAACTGCACGAGGAACTGCGCCGCCGAGCCGATGAGTGCGCCCCACGCGATCCAGGTCGCGATGTCGTCGTCGTGTCCGGCAAGCCGGCGGCCCGCGACGATCGTCGCCGAGATGATCGCGGCGTTCCACAGCACCGGCGAGACGTAGCTGAGGAAGAACTTGCGATGGCTGTTGAGCACCCCGAGACACCACGCCGACAGCACGAGCAACGCGACGCCCGGGAACGCGATGCGGACGAGCGAGATCGTCAGCGCGCGGGTGCTCGGCGCGTAGCCGGGCACCAGCAGATCGACGAGCGTCGGCGCGGCGAGCACGCCGGCGAGCGTGATGACGGTCGCGACGAGCGCGAGCAGCGTGCCGATCGCGCGCGCGACCCGCGATGCCTCCTCGTGCTTGCCTTCGGCGACGAGCCGCGCGTAGACCGGGATGAACGACGCCGACAGCACACCCTCGCCGAGCAGGTTCTGCAGGACGTTCGGGATCCGCAGCGCGGCGTTGTACGCGTCGGTCGGCGCGCCCTGACCGAGGTAATGCGCGATCGCGCGGCTGCGCACGAGGCCGGCGATCCTCGACAGGAAGATGCCCGCGCCGACGGCCAGTGCGCCGCCGAAGCGACGAGGACGTGGAGCATCGGGCATCGGCCGATTCTGATCCTCGGGCGGCACGTTACGCAACGCGCCAGCCGCGGCGTTTATTGCCCGGCGAGCCAGGTCCCGCGCAGCGTGCCCTCGATCAGGTTCGGCAGCGTGTTGAACAGGCGGACGGTCTTGCGCGCACCCGCCGCATAGATCTCGGCGCGGATCTGCGCGCGCTCCTCGTCGCTGGCCGCGCGGCACAGCTGCAGCGCGTGGACGAACGTCTTCGCGCGCCACCGCCGGATCATCGACATCGACACCTCGCCGACCGTCTTCACGGCGCCGGACTCGATGATCTTCTTCGACATCGGGCAGTCCATCTTCGTCGCGAGCAGCTCGCACGACCGCTCGATCTTTTCGGTCAGGATCGTGTCGACGTAGTTGTGGCCGCGCTCGATCTCTGCGAGTGCGGCTGCATCGTTCGCGTAGCCGAGCTCGCGGATCGTCTCGTCGAGCGCGCACGCGAGGTCGAAGTTGATGTGGCAGCACATGCCGACGGTGAAGTGCGCCATCGGCGGCTTCGTGCCGAGCGTCGTCCCGGGCGCCGCCTCGAGGTTGTCGAGCGCGAACGACGGCCGCCAGAGCCCGTAGGTCGCCGCGTCGGACGTCGTGTCGAGGCCGAGCTCGACCTTGACGCCGTCGAAGTGGCGCTCGGCGAATCGCCCCGCGAGGCGCACGAAGAACGGCTTCGGCGTCAGGACGCCGCGCGCGAGCGCGTCGATCACCGCGACGGTGATGCCGTGATAGACCTCGAGGAACGCGGCCGCGCGGTTGTCGTGCGCGTGGAACAGCTCGATCAGCTGGTTCTGCGCGTGGTCGGCCGCCTCGATGGTCTGGGGCCGCGTGTCGATCTGCGGCAACGCCTCCGCGAGCGCACGTGCCGTCCTGTCATCGAACCCGCGCGGCGTGCCGAGCAGGGTCCGGATCGGCTGGAGGTCGGACTTCGCGGCGTCGTCGAACAGCTCCCATCCCGTCATCGTCCGACTCTACAGCGACTCGGGCGAGTTCCGCTTGGCGGCCAGCGTTTCGCGTACTAACCGTTCCTCATGGGTGCACTCCTCAGTGGGAACGAGCTCGACTTCGCGATCCGGCTGGCGCTGTGTCTGGTGTTTGGCACGGCGATCGGCGTGGAGCGCGAGCTCCGCAACAAGCCGGCGGGGATCAGCACCAACTGCTTCGTGATGGCGGGCGCCTGCCTGTTCACGTTCGCGTCGATGTCGATCGATCCGAACAGCCCCGCACGCATCGCCGCGCAGGTGGTGTCCGGCGTCGGCTTCCTCGGCGCCGGCATGATCATCAAGGGCGAGGCCAACAAGGTGACGAACCTGACGACGGCGGCCGCGATCTGGTTCGGCGCGGCGATCGGCATGGTGATCGGCTTCGGCTGGTTCCTCGTCGGCGCGATGGCGACGGTCTATGCCGTGGTCGTCCCGCGCATCCCGCACGTGAAGACGTGGGTCAAGCAGCAGCACGACGAGTGACTACTGCAGGCGGAGCGTCAGCGTCATCGGCTTGCCGCGGCGCACGCCGGCGAGCTCGACGGTGTTGATCGTCTCGAGCTGGGCGACGAGGCCGAGCAGCGTGTTCGCGTTCTCGATCTTGATGTTGTTGATCGCCTCGATCATGTCGCTGTTCTGGAGGCCGATCTTGCTCGCGGCACCGTCGCCGCGGACGCCGAACAGGCGCAGGCCGGACAGCTTGCCGTCCTTGCCGGTGATCGGCGAGATGCGCGCACCCGCGAGCTTGACGTTGCCGCTGACGAGCTCGCGGACGATCGAACGATCGACCTCGAACGTCGAGTCGTCGACCTTCTTGATGCGACCGTCGAATGGGTCGGCGGCGGCCGCGGGAGTCGGTGTTGCCGCACCGCCATCACCGCGACCGCCGCTCGGGTTCTCCAGTAGGGATAGCGTGCCGATGCGACCCTGGCCATCGGTGACATCGATCGACACGTAGCTGATGCGCGCGACCGTCCCGATCCCCGGGATCGTGTCGCCAAGTCCCCAGCTCCCTTGGACATCCGTCGTACGCACGTGCACGGTGGCAACGGGGTCCTTGCCGATCGACGTCGCGATCAGCTGCGCATCCGGAACAAACGAGTCCGTCGGACCTGGCGGCGTCCCGGGCTCCGGGGTGCAGGTCGAGCAGAACATGTTCCGCGCGACGAGCGCCTCCGGATCGAGCTTCGCGCGCGACGGCGCCGTGGCAACCTGGACGACCTCGCGGGGAGCGGTGCGAGGAGAAGAGATCTCGTCCAGGCGTGCCTCGGTCAGCGAGGAGATCGCGCGCGCGGCGAACACCGAGCACACGAACACCGTCACCACGACGAGAGGCCA
This sequence comes from Pseudomonadota bacterium, assembly GCA_023386455.1. GTDB lineage: Bacteria > Myxococcota_A > Polyangia > Haliangiales > Haliangiaceae > JABFXX01. The sequence goes on from JAEWJO010000367.1 coordinate 19,706, forward strand.
GGTCCGACGGACGAGACCGACGAGCAGGTTGTGAAGCGCAGGTCTCAGCATCGCCGGTCTCGGCATTCCCCTTCATCAAGGGACATGCCACCGCGCAACCTCGCGAATCCCGATGACCGGACGGCGACGCCGTGTCAGCGGGGCTGCGCGACGCTCGCCGGACGCTGCCAGAACGGCAACCCGATCACGGGTGGACGACGACGAAGCGAATGCCCGGGTACTCGGAGGCGAGCAGCTCGCGCAGCTCGGCGCTCCACGCGACGTGGCCCGACACGACCACGGTGTGGAGTCGCGTGGCCTCGCGCTCGATGATCGTCACCGCCTCGAGCGGGTGCTGGGCCGAGAAGATGCGCGGGGCCGCGATCAGGTCGAGCACGCGCTGCACGCGCACGTCGCCGACCAGGAGGATCGCATCGCGAGCTTCGGGGAAGTCGATCACACCACGGTCCCAACGAGCGTGCGTCGCCACCTCGCTGCATGGAGCAAGCGCTCTGCCAGGTGACGACCGCCTCCCATCGACCGCCTGGCCGTTCGGTCTCGCGAACCTGCCCGTTCGGCGTCGGGCCGCCTTGCAGTGAATCCGGCGGGTGTCCGTCGGTCCGACACGTCGCGATCGCCCAACTCCGCGTGACTGCGTCGGTCTCTCGCGGCCTGCCGCTTGCTGAAGGGCCAGGCCGTGGTGCGGCTCCTCCTCGTCGCGGCGCTGGTCGTCGCCTGTCACCGTCCCGACGTGCCGGCGACGGTGGATGACGCTGCGGATTTCTCCGAGACGCACGGTGACATCGATCGGTACGTCGCGGCGGGTCGGACCCCGGCAGCGTTCGCGGAGCTCGCCGGCTCGCTCGAGCGCGCCCGCGCCGCCGGCGATCCGAGGATCGCGGCAGATGCCGAGCTCCGGCTCCTCGCGCTCGCGCTGCCGCTCGCCGATGGCGCGCGTAGCCTGCCGATCGAGGCCGAGGTCGAACGCCTCGCGCTCACCGTGTGGCCGGCGCTGCTCGGTGCGCCGCTGACCGAGCAGACGCGCGGCGACGTGACGCCTCGCATCGACGAGGGCCCGGCGGCGTACGTCGCGAGGCTGTGTGCCGGCGAGCTCGCGGACGCGTGCCGCGGCGTGCGGCCCTCGCAACGAGGCGTCGCGATCCGTGCGGCCGCGATGCGGCGGGCCGAGGTGCGGATGCGCGAGGCGCTCGCGACCTGCTTGCGGTGTGGCTCGCAGAGCGAGAGCGGCTGGCGCGAGCTCGCCTGGAAGTGGGAGTCGCTCGATCGCGTGGCGGCGAGCCAGCTCCGCGAGGTGGTGTCGTTCGAGACCGATAGCCTCGTGTCGTTCTGATCAGCGGGGTACTTCGCCGGGACGGTTCGACCGCGACCACCTCGGCGCAGGGTCAGCCCGCCGGCACGGTGAACCAGAACGTCGCGCCGTGGCCGAGCGTGCTCTCGACCCAGATGCGTCCGCCGTGGCCCTCGATGATGCCTCGCGAGATGTAGAGGCCGAGGCCGGCGCCGAGCGTGCGGTGGTCGGCGCCCGACACGTACGGATCGAACAGCCGGGGCAGGATGTCCGGCGGGATCCCGGGGCCGGTGTCACGAACGGAGAACTGGACCTCGTTCGCGACGCGCTCGCCCGTGACCGTGATCCTGTCGCCGGCCCGGCAGAACTTGATCGCGTTCCCGATGAGGTTCGCGAACACCTGGAGCAGACGGTCGCGATCCGCGAGGATCGTCACGCCTTCGAGCGCCAGATGCGCCTCGATCCGGAGGTGCTTCTCGTGTGCGAGTGGTTGCTGCTGATCGCAGACCTCCCGCGCGAGGTGCTCGGCGCTCTCGGGTTGCAGGCGCAGCTCGAGCCGTCCGGCGCGGATGCTCGCGCTATCGAGGAGGTCCTTGATGAGGTGGTCCATCCGCCAGCCCGCACGCATGATCATGTCGAGGAGCTTGCGCATGTGGGGGGCGTCGCCGAGGTCGGCAAGCAGCGTTCCGGCAGCGAGCTGGATCGTCCCGAGCGGGTTGCGCAGGTCATGCGAGACCACCGCCATCATCTCCTCGCGCGATCGCACCGCAGCGCGGAGCTGCTCCTCCATCACCTTGCGCTCGGTGATCTCGGTGGCGATGCCGCCGACGAGTGGAGGCGGGCCCGGAATCGGGAACTTGACCGTCAAGAACGTGCGCGGTCCGTCCGGAGACGGGACGGTCTCCTCGACCTCGATCGCGCGCTGCTCGGCGAGGACGATGCGATCGTGCTTCTCGTGCTGGAACCCGATCTCCGGTGGCAGGAACTCGCTCGATCGGTGGCCGATGAGCTCGGGTCGCGTGTGGCCGAGTGCCGCGGCGATCCGGTTGTTGGCGACGATGATGCGACCCTCTGCATCCTTGACCCAGATCGCAGCGGGCGAGTGCTCGAGGATCGACTCCATGCGCGCTTGCTCGATCCGCAGCTCCTCCTCGGCGTTGGCGGCCTCGGTGACGTCGAGCACGATGCCGCCGACGCCGCCGACCTCTCCGGACGCCGCGAGCACCGGGAAGTAGTTGAGCATGTAGACGAGATCGCCCGCTCGCGCGACGTAGTTGATCACCGGCTGGCCGGTATCGAGAACGCGACGTAGCAGCGGAGACAGGCGCGGTGCGTGGACCGGCAGGATCTCGCTCAACGTCCGGCCGATGTGCTCCTCGACCGGCCACTGGTTGATGCGCGCCATCGCCTCGTTGACGCGCACGTACCGCAGATCGCGATCCAGAAACGCGACGCCCGCCGGCGACGCCGCGAGGAGTGCCTCGAGGTCAGCGAGCTCTCTGGCGCGGACACCGGCGAGCTCCCGCAAACGCTGCTCCGACGCGAGGAGCTCGCGGCGCAACGTGTGCTGGACGAGGCCCATGGTCGCGCGCAATCCGAGCGACCGGAGGAAGTGGCGGTCCTCCGCGGAGAACTCGCCGTATCGACGCGATCCCATGAACGCGACACCGACCGCGCGCCGCTCGTGGATCATCGGAATGCCGTAGAACGCGCGCACGCCCTTGCCGCGCAGCAGCGACTGCTCGACGAGCTCGTCCGTCGAGGCCGAGCCGAGCGCGAGCGGTCTGCAGGTCCTCGCGATCGTGCCCGCGAACCCTTCGCCGACCGCGAGCGAGGCGTTGTGGTCCAGCTCCTCGTCGAGTCCGACGGCCGCGCGCAGGTGGAGGCGCTCTCCTTCGCGCACGAAGATCGCTCCGACGTCGGCCGCGGAGGTCGCCTCCATGAACACGCCGAGGAGGCGCTGGAGGAAGTCGTCGACGCTCCGGGCGACGAACGATGCCGTGGAGATCCGATCGATCGCCCTCAGTGTTCTTTCGTGCGCCTCGGTGTAGCGCGCGACCGAGGTCTCGATCGCGCGATCGAGCGCGAGGTCGAGCGCGCGCAGCGCGTGGAGATCGTCGCCGGCGACGTGTCGCTCCCAGACCGTCAACACCGCGCCGCGCAGCAGCGAGAGCTCCTTGACGACCATCGTGATGTCGAACCCTTCGGCGAGGCGGTCGAGCGCGTGCCGGCGTGCGTACGTGACGTCGAGTCCGGATGCGTCCTCGTCGGCAATATCCGCGATCTCGTCCAGGAG
>JAEWJO010000442.1 GCA_023386455.1 Pseudomonadota bacterium
ACGTAGAGCTCGACGCGCTCGACGCGAACATCGTCCTGGGCATCGACGGTGACGTCGAAGCCCGGCTGCACGTTGCGGCCGTCGCGCGGGTGCTTGATCGTGGCGTCGGGCGGCGTCGGCACGCCGGGACCGAACATCCCGACGATGTGGCGGTACGTGTTCTGCGTCTGGTTTCCGCACCGGCACCGGCGCACGACGTCCTCGCCGCAGCCCGCGTCCTGATCGCGGAACCGCTTCGGCATCTCGCCGTACAGGTACGTCAGCGGATCCTTCGCGAGCATCTCGTGCTCGAGGCCGAACGCGTGCGCGATCTCCTGCGCCGACGTCCAGCACAGCGCCTCGACGTCGGGGCCGTACACGTCGAACGTGTAGACCATCGCGTTCGGGATCTCGCCGCAGTCAAACGGTGCGACGCCGCCGGCACCCTGGATATCGGGCGAGGTCGACAGATCGGAGACCCGGCCGGCAACGATGTTCTCGAAGTGCGGCACGTTGCCCGGATCGACGTCGGTGATCGTGATGTCGAACGGCGCGAACGTCGTCTTCACGCAGTCGACGAGCCCGGCCCACACCGTGTCGTCACGCGAGAACTGCGGCATCACGCGCTGGCCCGACGCGATGCTCGACGTGTTCGTGCGCGAGTCGTCGTTACCCGGCTGGATCGTGCAGCCGCCGAGGCACCGGTTCAGATACACGATGCGCGACGTGACGTTCGCCGGCCCGCCGGTCGAGCGCGCGAGCCCCGGCTTCGAGACGAACGTCGGCCTCGGCAGCGCCGCGGCCGCCTCGGGAGAGCGCGACTCCGCACGAGCGATCGAGAGACCCGCGACGACAAGCGGCGCGGCGAGAACGAACGAGATCAGCGACGACGACGACGCCATGTGAACACCAGCACTCCGAACATGAGACCCATCGTCACCGGACCACCCGGGCGATTGCTATCGCAGCCGCAGCCGCCGGAACCGTCGTCGTAGCCCGGCCAGCACAGGCCGGTGCCGTCGCCGGTGCCGTCGTCGAGGCAGCCGAAGTCGCCCGGGCACTGGCCGACGGTGCAGTCCTCGACGCAGAAGTCGTTCGTGCCGTCGCTCGCGCAGTGACCCGACAGGCAGTCGTCGTCGGTCGCGCAGGTCGTGCCGAGGCCGCCGTCGACGCCCGGGCCGGGGACGCAGTTGCCGGCGATGCACACGTCGGCGTCGCGCTCGCAGTCGCTCGACTCCTGGCAGGGCGGGCCGATGTAGACGTCGATCGAGCCCTTGCCGGACACGCCGTGCCGATCGAAGGCGGTGACCTCGACGTGGTGCGTCCCGTTGCCGAGCGTTCCCGGCGCCGCCAGCTGGTACGTCGGGCCGCCGGTCGTCAGCTCGCCAACCATCGTGCCGTCGATCGCCAGCTGCACCTTCGTGATCACGCCGCTGTCGTCGGTCGGCGTCGTCGTGACGCCGAAGCCGGCCATCACGTTCGCGCCGTTCTTCGGGCTATCGATCTTCACGATCGGCGGCGTGCCCGCGCCGGCGCCAAAGAAGCTGGTGATCAGCTGGAACGAGTTCTGGGTGCGCGTGCTCGTGCACGGATAGCACTGGCGCTCCTGGTTGCCCGCGCCGCTGCACTGCAGGCCGTACTGCATGCCGTTCGAGCAGTCCGAGCCGCACTTGTTCGCAACATTCGCGAAGTAGCGCCGGCCGCTGAACGGGCTGTACGTCATCGGATCGCTCGCGTCGGTGACGTGATCGAGCGACCACGCGTGCGCGACCTCCTGCGCCGCCGTCGAGCAGATCTCCTCGATGCAGCGATTGCCGCACGTCGCGAGCCCGCCGCTCCACACCGCGGCGAAGTCGAACACGAGCGCGTTGTTCATGTACGAGTTGCAGCCGACGCCGCCGGGGGCGACGCCGCCGATCGCGCTCGACATGCCGAGGTCGGTCGGCCGGCCGGCGATCATGATCTCGAAGTGGTTCCCGGGCGCCGGGTCCGTCTCCGTGATCTCGACGTTGAACGGCGAGAACGTGTCCTTGACGCAGTCGACGACCTTCGTCCACGTCGCGTCGTCGAACGGGAACTTCGTCAGCGTGCGCGTGCCGTTGATGTTCCACTTGTCGGTCAGCGAGTTCGACTGACCGGGCGTGATCACGCAGCCGCCCGCGCAGCGGTTCAGGTAGATCTTGTTGTAGGGGATGGCGCCGGTCCCGATCTCGACCGGACCGCCCTGGTCGATGATCACGGAGCGCGGACGCTGCGCGTGGGCCGCTGGCGCGGCTAGACCCATGGCGACGAGTGCGGCAACCCCCAGGCGACAGCTCATTGATTCCTAGATATCCCGGCCGGCACGGATGCAGATAGCCCTAAATCGCTGGCATCGACGGATCCCGCGTGAGACCGCCGCCTCGCGATCCAACTGTCGGGAACTACCTGCGAATTCGTCGAGTGACGAGGGCCGCGAACACGCCGAGGCCGAACAGGATCGCGCCGGGGTTCCCGCCGCCGGCGTCGCAGCATCCGCCGCCGTCGTCGATGCCGGCCCAGCACACGCCGTTGCCGCCGCCGGCGTCGAGGCAGCCAAAGCCCGCCGGGCAGTTGTTCTGCGAGACGTCGCAGCCGATCGTGCAGGCCATCGTCGCGCCGTCGCTCGCGCACACGCCACTGACGCAATCGGCGTTGTCGACGCAGTCGCTGCCGAGGCCGCCGGTCGCGCCCGGCCCGGCGACGCACGCGCTGTTGAAGCAGATGTAGCCGTCCTGGCACTGGGTATCGTCGGTGCACGACTGACCGACGAGCACCGCCGCCGTTGCGGTCGACGTCGCCTGCAGCTTCGACGCGCACAGCACCTTCACGGTGTGCGGACCGTCGGTGAGGTTCTGCGCCATGAACTTGAACGGCGGCGTGGTCATCGAGCCCTTCGGGACACCGTCGATCCAGAGGTTGACCTCCTGGATCTGATCGCTCGAGGTGCAGTCGACGTCGATCGAGAACGTCGGCGGCTGCGTCGAGTTGTTCGTCGGGTTCGTGAGCCTCAGCGTCGGCGCCACCGCGCCGGCGGGGCCGAACAGCGCGAGCAGGATCTGGACGTCGTTCTGCGTCGGTCCGCCGGTGCTCAGGCAGATGTGCCGCTGCTGGCCGGTGCCGGTGCACGTCTGGCCAAAGCCCGTCTGGCCGCCGAAGCAGTCGCTGCCGCACGGCGCGTTGTCCTTGAACTGACGCATGCCGCTGAACGGCCGGTACGTCATCGGATCGCTCACGTCGTCGACGTGGTCGAGCGTGAACGTGTGCGCGATCTCCTGCGCCGCGGTCGCGCAGATCTCGAGGTCGCGGTTCGACGCGCCCGAGTAGACCTGCGCGAATGCGAACGCGATCGTGTTCGGGATGTACCGCTCGCACGAGCCCGGCGACTGCGGGTTGCACGGATAGTTCGCGATGCCGCCGATGCCGCTGCCGAGGCCGATCTGCTGCGGCGAGCCGGCGATCATGACCTCGAAGTGGTCGACGTTCGGGCCCGGATCGACGTCGGTGATCGTCACGTTGAAGCGCGAGAACGTGTTGACCATGCAGGCCTTCACCGCGTTCCACGAGGCGTCGCCGAACGAGAACGCCGACAGCTGGCCGCTGCCGATCTCCGACTTGTTCGTCCGCGAGTCGCTCTCGCCGGGGTAGATCCGGCAGCCGCCGACGCAGCGGTTGATGAAGATCGTGTGGCTGTTGACGACGAGCGGCGCGTTCGACAGGTCGACCTTCGTCGGGACCCGGTCCAGGCGCGGCCTCGCGCTCTCGGCGTGGGCGATCGTGGCGGAGAGCAGGACGGCAACACCGAGAAGACCGCGCATGGACCTCGGATGGTATCCCAGCGCGGGGCGTCCGGGATGGCCTCCGGAACGACAACGGGCCACCCCGGCAGGGAGCGGCCCGTGAGATGCGAGCGGGTCAGGAGATCAGCGGCGGCGCTTGCGCGTGATCAACATCGCACCGATGCCGAACGCGAGCAGGAGCGGCGCGCCGGTCGATCCGTTCGTGCTGCAACCACCGCCCTCACCATCGGACGGCCAGCACACGCCGGTCCCGCCACTCGCGAGGCAGGCGAAGCCGCTCGGGCACGCGGCCGCGGCCGGGTCGCACGACTCGACGCAGTACTGGTTCGAGCCGTCGTCGCCGCACTGGCCCGACACGCAGTCGGTGTTGCCGGTGCACGGGGTGCCGATACCGCCCTCCGAGCTCGGGCCCGCGATGCAGTGACCGTCGAGGCAGACCTCGCCGGCGGCGGTGCACTCGCTGTCCTCGGTGCAGACCGTGCCGAACTGGACGTTGACCGTCGACGTCGTCGAGTTGCCGGCCTGGTCGAGCGCGGTGACCTCGACCTTGTGCTTGCCCTGGCCGAGCGTCGTCGGCGCGACGAAGTTGTACGGCTCCGAGGTCGCGGTCTTCACGACCGTACCGTCGAGCTTGAACACGACCGAGGCGATCGTGCGGTCGTCGTTGATCGTCGTCTTGACCGGGAAGCCGGCGACGACCTGCGCGTTCTCGGCGGGCGAGGTGATCGTGACCGTCGGCGGCGTGACGTCGGGCGTGTTCGAGCCGAACGTCTGCATGATCACCGCGTAGCTGTTCATCTTCGCGTTGCCGGTGCCCTGGTAGCTGCAGCTGCAGGTGCGCGCGTTGTACTCGCCGCAGGAGCCGGCCTCGTTGATGAAGCGCTTCGTCGCCGGGCCGGTCTCGAGATACGTCATCGGGTCGCGGTTGTCGTACTTGTGGTCGAGGCCCCACGAGTGCGCGGTCTCCTGCGAGACCGTCCAGCAGATCTCGGCGACGTCGTTCGGGATGAGGTTCGCGAACGTGTACGAGACGGCGTTGTTGATGTAGCCGCACGAGAACGGCGACACGCCGAGGACGCCCGAGCCCTGCTGCACGTCCTGCGGCCGGCCGGCGACGATCGCCATGTGGTAGTTGCCGCTCGCCGGACGCTCCGTGACGATCTGGACGTCGAAGTCGGCGTACGTCTGCTTCACGCAGTTGACGACCGCGTTCCAGGTCGCATCGCTGCCGGTGAAGGCGGCGACGTTCGAGGTCGACTGCGGGATGCTCGACGTGTTCGTCGTCGAGTTGTTCCCGCCCGGCTTCATCTGGCAGCCGTTCGGCTTGCAGTTGTTCAGGTAGATGACGTGCGAAACGGCCGCCGGGTTCGGTGCGACATACACGCCGCCTTCGAGCGATGCGTCGGTCCACTTGTACGAGCCGCGCGGTGCGGCGGAGGCGACGCTGCTGACCAGGCCCGTGGTCAGCACTGCCAGAACGGCGAAGTTGCGCTTCATGGCCGCCGTTGTAGCGGGCGGGCGGTCACCCGAGAAAGCGGGCACCTCTGTCTTTGGCTCGCCCGACCGATGTATGCGGTCGCATCACCTAGAGGTGACCGCGTATCGCACGATCCAAAGGTTACGCTTTGTTACAGGACCGCCGCGCAGACGATGAACGCGACGTAGGCCGCGACGAGCAGTGCGCCCTCTAACCTGGTGATTTTGCGTGATCCGCGCAGGGTGAGGACCCCGAGCAGCGTGATCACGACCAGGCCGACGAGATCGACCACGTGCATGCGCTCGCCGAGGTGGATCGGCCGCAGGTAGGCGGTGACGCCGAGCACGAGGAACACGTTGAGCAGGTTCGAGCCGATCACCGAGCCGACCGCGAGCGCCGCGTGGCCGCGGGAGGCGGCAACGAGCGAGCCGATCAGCTCCGGGAGTGCACAGCCGATCGAGATGACGGTCAGGCCGAGCATCCGCTCGGACATGCCGGCCTCGGCGGCGATCCCGCGGCCGCCGCGGACGAACAGGTAGCTGCCGGCGAGCAGCAGCGCGAGGCCGAACGTGCTCATCACGATCGAGCCGAGGTGACTCGCGCGCGGGCGACCCTTGCCGCCGATCGCGGTGCCGCTCTCCTCCGCGCTCGTCGCGCGCGACATCGACGAGGAGGAGCCACCGGACGGCTCGTCATCGATGTCCTCCTCCATGTCGAGGTCCATGCGCGCGGACACCGACAGCGTCACGATCGTGAACACGACGGCGCACAGGACGAGCAGGCCGCCCTCGAGCCGCGACAGGACACCGTTGCGGAACAGCAGCGGGACGGCGATCGCCGAGCCGACGAGGACCGGCACCTCGCGGCGGATGATGCGGCCGTCGACGGTCGGCGGCGCGATCAGCGCGGTGAGGCCGAGGATCAGCGAGATGTTCGCGGCGCACGAGCCGATGACGGTGCCGAGCGCGATCGGCTGGCTGTGCTGGAGCGCGGCGCGCGTGGCGACGGCGAGCTCGGGCGCGCTCGTGCCGTAGGCGACGACGGTCAGGCCGATCACGAGCGGCTTCACGCCCATCGCGCGCGCCATCGACGCCGAGCCGCGGATCAGCCACTCGGCGCCCCAGTAGAGGATCGCGATGCCGAGGACCAGCAGCGTGATGTCGAAGATCGTCGCCAACGCCGAGAGTGTCGCAAGCCGGCGCTCGGCGCGCCACCGGGCGGGTGCCCGGTGTTAGGTCCGCTGGTAGGCGCCCGAGCGAATGGCGTCGGTCCACGCACGGTTTGCGAGGTACCACTCGATCGTCTTCTTGATGCCCTCGTCGAAGCCGATCGATGCGCGCCAGCCGACCTCGCGCTCGACCTTCGACGGGTCGATCGAGTAGCGGAAGTCGTGGCCGGGGCGGTCGGTGACGAACTCGATGAGCTGTCGGTGCGGCGCGCCCTCGGGGTGGAGCACGTCGAGCGTGTCGCAGATGCGATGGACGACGTCGATATTCTTCTGCTCGTTGCGCGAGCCGACGAGGTAGCACTCGCCGATGCGGCCGTTCGCGAGGGCCGCGCGGATCGCGTCGCAGTGGTCCGTCACGTAGATCCAGTCGCGGACGTTCTCGCCCTTGCCGTAGACCGGGAGCTTCTTGCCGGCGAGCGCGTTCGCGATCGTCAGCGGGATCAGCTTCTCGGGGAACTGGTACGGCCCGTAGTTGTTCGAGCAGTTCGTCGTGATCGCCGGGAACTTGTACGTGTGGACGTACGCGCTGACGAGGTGATCGCTCGCGGCCTTGCTCGCGGAGTACGGCGAGCGCGGATCGTACGGCGTCGTCTCGACGAAGCTGCCGGTCGGGCCGAGCGCGCCGAACACCTCGTCGGTCGAGACGTGGAGGAACCGGAACGCAGGATCGGGCTGTGCGGCCAGGTAGCGGCGCGCCTCCTCGAGGAGGTGGAACGTGCCGACGACGTTGGTCTGGATGAAGTCCTCGGGGCCGTCGATCGAGCGGTCGACGTGGCTCTCGGCGGCGAAGTGGACGATCGCGGCCGGGCGCGCGGTCGTCAGCACCTCGCGGATCGCGGCCTTGTCGGCGATGTCGGCTCGGACGAACGTCAGGCGCGGCTCGCTCGACAGCTGCGCGAGCGACTGCGGGTTGCCCGCGTAGGTCAGCTTGTCGACGACGATGACCTCGGTGGTGGGCTCCGCGGCGAGCAGCTCGCGGACGTAGTTGAAGCCGATGAACCCGGCGCCGCCGGTGACGACGATCCGTCTTGTCATGCCATCTCCTGTGCGACCACCTCGGCGAGGCCGCGCCGCCACGAGGGCGGGACGATTCCGAGCGCGCGGATGCGCGCGGTGTCGAGGACCGAGTACGCGGGACGCTTCGCGGGCGTCGGATAGTCGGCGGTCGTGATCGCGTCGACGCGCTCGCACGCGAGCGGGTGGGCGTTGGCGCGATTTGCGTTGCGCGCCTCCTCGACGATCGCGGTCGCGAACCCGTGCCAGGTCGTCGGCTCGGCGTTGCAGTAGTGGTAGACGAGCTCGAGCGATGGGCGCGCGGCGAGGGCATGGAGGCCGTCGGCGAGGTCGTCGGCCCACGTCGGGCAGCCGTGCTGGTCGGCGACGACGCGCAGGACCGGGCGCTCCTTCGCGAGCCGCAGCATCGTGTGGACGAAGCTCGGGCCCTTGGCCTCGAACAGCCACGACGTGCGGACGACGGTGCCACCGCTGGCGATCACCGCGCGCTCGCCGTGCAGCTTGGTCTTGCCGTAGACGCCGAGCGGCGAGGTCGGATCGTCCTCGCGATACGGCCGCGTCTGCGTGCCATCGAACACGTAGTCGGTAGACACGTGGAGCAGGCGGACACCGCGCTCGGCGCACGCACGTGCGAGGTTCGCCGCGCCGGTCCCGTTGATCGCGAACGCGGCCTCTTCTTCGCTCTCCGCCTTGTCGACGGCGGTGTACGCGGCGGCGTTGATCACGGCGTCGTACGGGGTCGCGAGCGCGCCGTCGACGGCGTCGGCATCGCGCAGATCGAGCGTGTCGACGTCGAGCGCGGTCACCGCGTGGCCGGCGGCTCCACCGCGCCGGGCGAGCGCGCGGCCGAGCTGCCCCTTTCCGCCGGTGACGAGGATCCTCATGGCACGTACGCGGGGAGCTCCGAGTCGCGCAGCAGCTTCGCCGCCTGATCGCGCGCCGACAGCGTCGGGTTCTCGATCGGCCACGCGATGCCGAGCTCGGGGTCGTTCCACTGGATCGAGCGATCGTCGGTCGGGTCGTAGACCGCCGTCACCTTGTAGACGAAGTCGGCCTGGTCCGAGAGCACGACGAAGCCGTGCGCGAAGCCCGGCGGGATCCACATCTGCAGGTGGTTTGCCGCCGACAGCGTCGCGCCGAACCACTTGCCGAACGTCGGCGAGCCGCGGCGAATGTCGACCGCGACGTCGTAGACCTCGCCGCGCGTCACGTGGACGAGCTTGCCCTGCGGCTTCGTCAGCTGGTGATGCAGGCCGCGCAGCGTGCCCTTCGCGGACGAGCTGAAGTTGTCCTGGACGAACTCGAGACCGATGCCGTGCTCGAGGTAGCGCTCGCGGCGATACGTCTCCATGAACCGCCCGCGGTGATCGCCGAACACGTCGAGCTCGAGCAGCACGACGCCCGGCAGCGTGGTCTCGATCGCCTTCACCCGTTCGCCTTCATTTGCGGTGCTCGACGACGTCGAGCAGGTAGCGCGCGTACTCGCTGCCCTTGAGAGACGCGGCGACCGCCGCGACCGCACTCGCGTCGATGTAGCCGAGCCGATACGCGATCTCCTCGACGCAGCTGATCTTGAGGCCCTGGCGCTTCTCGACGACGGCGACGAAGTTCGCGGCCTCGAGCAGCGAGTCGTGCGTGCCGGTGTCGAGCCACGCGTTGCCGCGCGACAGCACGTGCGCGCGGAGCTTGCCCTGCGCGAGGTACGCCCTGTTGACGTCGGTGATCTCGAGCTCGCCGCGCGCGCTCGGCTTCAGGTTCTTCGCGATGTCGACGACCTGGTTGTCGTAGATGTAGAGGCCGGTGACCGCGAAGTTCGACTTCGGCGCCTTCGGCTTCTCTTCGATCCCGACGATCTTGCCGGTGTCATCGAGCTCGGCGACCCCGTAGCGCTCGGGATCGCGGACCGGATACGCGAACACGGTGGCGCCGTCGTTCTCGGCCACCCGGCGCTGGAGCTGCGTGCCGAGCTCGTGGCCGTAGAAGATGTTGTCGCCGAGGACCAGCGTGACGCTGTCGTTGCCGACGAACGTCTCGCCGACGAGGAATGCCTGCGCGATGCCCTCGGGGCGCGGCTGCTCGGCGTACTGGATCGAGATGCCCCACTGGCTGCCGTCCTTCAGCAGCTCCTTGAAGCGGGGCAGGTCGCTCGGCGTCGAGATGACGAGCACGTCGCGGATCCCGCCGAGCATCAACGTGCCGAGCGGATAGTGGATCATCGGCTTGTCGTAGACAGGCAGGAGCTGCTTCGACACGACGGACGTCAGCGGGTAAAGGCGCGTACCGCTGCCGCCTGCGAGGATGATTCCCTTGGTCGTGGCCATCGGCAGGGCCTTGTAACACAGCTTCAGCTCGACGACGCTTGCGACTTCATCGCCTGCACGGTCTCGCGGTAGGCGACGCGCTCGTCGGGCGTGAGCGACATCCAGGCGGACATCGAGTAGCCGGCCATCCAGAAGAACAGCACGTCGAAGAAGAACTTCGGCTTCACGAACACCATCGCGATCGTCACTCCGAAGCAGACGAAGATGGTCGCGTTCACGTACCAGAAGTGCGAGCGCTTGATGTGGTGGTTCGGGAACGGCAGGTACGTCAGCGTCGCGAGGCCCATCGCCGGGATGAGGACGACGCCGAGCCACCAGCCGCCGGGCGCGTACGGCGCGAGCGTCGCGTTGCAGTAGCCGATCGCGAGGAAGCCGAGCACCGAGCGCGGCAGCCCGGCCCACACGCCCTTGTAGTTGACCGGGGACACGATGTTGCGCGCGTGGCGCACCGACACCGAGATCACGAGCGACGACGCGAGCGCGATCGCGAGCACCTGGTTCCACGGCGCGGGCACGAGGCCGACGTCGCGATAGACCGTGTAGACGATCGCGGCGGGCGCGATCACGTGCGACGTGTGGTCGGCGATCGTGTCGAACTCGGCGCCGAACGCATTCGCACTCTTCAGCTTGCGCGCGACGTAGCCGTCGAGCGTGTCGCCGCAGACGTAGCCGAGCATGACCGAGAGTCCGGCCTCGAACGGCCGGCCGTCGATGCACAGGCAGATGCCGACGATGCCGCCGAGCAAGTTGATCGTCGTGAAGATGTCCTTGATCCCGAACATCCTCGGCCGCGATCCATCCACGACAGGATCTCTTTCAGGCCGTGCGACGGAGCACGCGCGACTGCTTCGCGATCGGCTTGGCTGCCGGCGGCGGCGCCTCGACGTGCTCGAACGACGTGATGTACTCGAGCTCGTCGAGCTTGCGGCCGGTATACGCGGTCGTCGCGAACGCCTCGATGATCAGGCTGTTCTTCGCGAAGCCTTGGTTCGCGGCGATGCAGAGCACGTTCGAGTTGTTGATCGTGCGTGCGAGCTCCGCGTCCTCGACCGAGGTGCAGCGCGCGGCGTAGATGCCGGTGAACTTGTTCGCGGCGATCGACATGCCCATGCCCGTGCCGCAGCACAGGATGCCGAACGCGCGCTCGTCCGCCTGGATCGCGCGGCACGTCCGCTCCGCGCTCGTCAGGTAGTGGAGGTGCGCGGCGTCGACCATCTCGAACACCTGACCGTGCGAGCCGAGCAGCTCGAGGTAGGCATCGAGCTCTGCCGTGGCGTAGCGGTCGTATCCGAAATAGACACGCTTACCAGTATGCGAACCGAGGCTACGGATCACGGCTGGAAGGGTTTCTAACAAAGTCCTGCGATCTTACGCAAGAACGTTGCCACCTCGCCACGTTCCGGCCATCGCGAGATTGCTCCGGCGGAGCTGTCAGATCTTCACCAGCTCGTCAGGCCTTCAACACCTGAGAGAGGGCGTTCTGAACGCCCTTGATGTCGTCATCACTCAGGTACCCGATCGTGCTGAGCTGAAAATGGGTCGAGTCGCCTGGCACGCCGTACAGGCAGTAGAAGCCGAGCTCCTCCATCCGTGCCGAAAAGCTTTTGTATGGCATTCCGACAGGGAGGCGAAAGTTGACAGCGATGTTCGACCGGTACTTCGCGTCGAGCATCGGCTCGATGCCGAGCGTCTTGCAGTGGTCGATGAGCGCCTTCATCTGGCGCTGGATCCGCGCCATGTGAGCGTCGATGCCCTGCCAGCCGAGGTGCGTGCAGGCGGCGCGGAGCGCGGCGTGGAGCGCGACCGGCTGGGCAAACCGCGGCTGCTGCTCGGTGCTCTGCTTCCGGTACTCGGCGACGACGTCCTGGTAGTAGCCGCGGCGCGGGCCGGCAGCCTCGAGCGCCGGGATCGACGCCTTCTTCGTGAACACGATGCCGAGGCCCGGCGCCGCCATGATCGCCTTCGCGCTCGACGCGGTGACGAGGTCGGCCTGCGAGCCCTCGATGTCGATCGCGTAGGCGAACGCACTCGAGATCGCGTCGGCGCCGACGAAGGCACCGCGCGCCTTGCACGCACGCGCGAGCGCCTCGAACGGGTTGACGAGGCCGGTGCGCGTCTCGTGGCTGACGAAGAACACCCACTTGATGTCGCGGTCCTTGTCGAGGACCTTGGCGACGAGCTCGGGATCGAGCGGCAGGTCGGACGGCGACTCGTAGACGACGTGGTCGATCTTGTTCTGCCGCGCCTGGTCGACGACGCGCGCGCCGAAGAACCCGTTGTTGCAGATGAGGCCCTTGCCGAGCGGCTCGAACGCGAGCAGCACCGACTCGTTCGCGCCGGTGCCGGTCGTCGTCATGATCGTCGCGAAGTACGCGTCCGGATCGGTGATGCCGACGAGCTGCTTCAGGTCGCGCTCGGTCTCTGCAAACATCGTCGAGAACGCGTCCTGACGATGGTAGTTGCAGGGCGGGTGCGAGAGGTACTCCGCGACCAGCGGAGGGATACGGACCGGGCCGGGAGTGAGCAGAATGGGTTCGGTTCGTTGCATCGCTACCTGCGTAGACCCGCCGTGTACCACACATCCGGGGGGACCTCCCCCCGGATCCCCCCCGGTGAAACACCACATCCGGGGGGCCTCCCCCCCGGATTCCCCCCGGTGAAACACCAGCAGGTGATCAGTCCTTCAAGACCGCGGCCGTACTC
>JAEWJO010000470.1 GCA_023386455.1 Pseudomonadota bacterium
CGCCGAGCCCGTCGGCGGCGACCGCGATCCCGCAGAGCGCGAACGAGGCCGTCACCAAGCCGGCGACGTACCCGTTCGAGCCGTTGCCGCCGCCGCCCGTTGCGGCGGAGCCGGCGCGCGCGAAGTCGACGACGCTCGTCCCGCCGATGGACGATCTCGATACCGGCTGGGACATGGGCGACGACGATCCGACGGCGAGCGCGAAGGCCGACGAGGCCGCTGCCGCCGACAATGCGATGGAGCGGCCGGATGTCGATCAGCCGCCATCCTCGTCGGAGATGGCCGGTGACGGCGCCTCCGGCGGCGACGGCATCGACGAGCCCGGCTGGGACTGATCCGGATCAGGCCGCCGGGACGGCGAGGCGCAGCGCCTTCGCGAGGCGCTCGAGATCGCCGAGCGCGGTCATCGCGTTCGCATCGCCGCTCTTCGCGCGGCGGCGCAGCTCGGGCAGGCGCTCGAGCAGGCGCCACGTCGCGTTCTGCGGGAACCACAGATCGACCGAGCTCCTCATCCGGCCGGTGATCTCGGCGGCGCGTGCGACGGTGTCGAGCGCGTTGACGTCGAGGCCGGCAGGGCCGTCGCTCGAGGCGGCGACGCGATCGATCAGCCGGCGCAGGCCCTCGCTCGCGGCGAGCGCGATCTCCGGCGTGTCGAGGCTGACCTTCACCTCGGCGGCCTCGGTCATGTGCTGGCGCAGCGTCGAGAAGCTCGCGTCGTCGGACTCGAGGTTCTTCAGCACGCGCCGGCGCAGCGAGGCCTCGGCGACGGTGTGCAGGGTCTCCGGTACGGGAAGATCGTGCGCGACGAGCCAGCGGATCAGCGGTGCGTGCTGGTCGTAGGTATCGACGAGCTCCTTCTCCGCCTGGGCGATCGCCTCGCCGAGGACGGCGTCGAGCACGCGCTCGCGCGAGCCCGGGAGGAGCGAGCCAAGTGACAGGTGGGCGCCCGGGAAGTGACGATCGATCGCGCGCTGGGCGGCGAACACGTCGCCGGTCTCGAGCGAGTCGCGCAGCTCGGTCAGGGTCGTCGCCCACTCGTTCGGATCGAGCGGTGGGCGGACACCTCCGGTGACGTGCTGCTCGCCGAGGTGGAGGCCGGCGAAGCACATCGTCGTCGCCGCCTCGGTGAGGTTCGAGCGAACGCGCAGCGTGCCGGCGACCATGCGCGCGCGGCCTGAGCGGCGGGCGACGCGATCGAGGAAGTCGACGTGGAAGCCGTCGACCGCGACGTTGTTGTTGTCGGCCTCGACGAGCGCGTGGACCGCGACGTGCGCGGCGACCTTCGTCGGATCGATGCGGGCAGGGCGGACGTAGAGCGACCACACGCGGCGGCCATCGCCGGCCTCGGGCAGGTTCGAGCGCGCGACCGAGAGGCGGTCGATCAGCTCGGGCTCCGCCGCGTTGCCGCCGACCTCGGCGAGCAGCTCGGCGACGCGCGCGGCGTACTGCATGCACTGCACGGTCTCGATGCCCGAGAGGTCGTCGAAGAACCAGCCGCAGCTCGTGTACATGAGCATCGCGTGGCGCGCGAGCTCCATCAGCGAGAGCGCGCGCACGCGCTCGGCCGCGGACAGCGGATGCGCCGCGTGCTTGGCGAAGAACTGCTCGCGAATCTCGGGGCCGCCGAGCAAGACGTCGATATAGGCGTCGCGCGCCGCCCACGGATCGAGGAACAGGAGCTTGCCGACGCCGTCGAGCGCGGCGGACGTCTGATCGCGGAGCCAGTCGAACGCGTCGCGCAGCGGGCGCCGCCAGCGCTGGTTCCAGCCCGGCTTGCCGCCGCTGTTGCAGCCGCAGTCGTCGCGCCAGCGCGCGATGCCGTGCGCGCAGCTCCACGACGAGCCCTCGACGATCTGGACCTCCCACGTCGCGGGTACCTTCGTGCGGAACTCGGCGTAGTTGGTGAGGCGCGTGCCCTCCCAGCCTTGCTCGACCTGGCGGAGCGCCCACGCGAGCGCCATGTCGCCGTAGCGATGGTGGTGGCCGTACGTCTCGCCGTCGGTCGCGATGTGACACAGCGTCGGACCGCCGCCCTCGACGAGCTCGCGGCTCGTCATGCGCGAGATGATCTTGTGACCGTCGGAGAGCAGGCGCTCGAACGCGACGGCCTGCGACGTCGCGCCGTCGTAGAAGAACAGATCGATCGTGCGGCCCGAGGGCAGCTTGCACTTGTAGACGCGGCCCGGATCGACCGGCGTCGTGCGCCACTCGCCACCGGGAGGGCGCCACGCCTTTGCCTGGTGCGGCGCGAGCACGGTGAACAGGATGCCCTCGGCGGCGAGCGCCTCGAGCGACGCCGTGTCGACAGCACACTCCGGCAGCCACATCCCCTCGGGGGCGCGGCGGAACCGGTGCTTGAAGTCGGCGATGCCCCACCTCACCTGCGTCGCGCGGTCGCGCGCCGACGCGAGCGGCATGATCATGTGGTTGTAGGCCTGCGCCATCGCCGAGCCGTGGCCGCTGAACCGATCGCGGCTCGCGCGGTCGGCGGCGATCAGCGCGTCGTGAACGTCGCGGGCGCGATGCTCGAGCCACGACATCAGCGTCGGCCCGACGTTGAAGCTCATGCGCTGGTAGTTGTCGACGATCTGGATGATCGTGCCCTGGCCGTCGACGACGCGCGCCGCGGTGTTCGGCCGGTAGCACTCCGCGGTGATGCGCTCGTTCCAGTCGCGGTACGGATGCGCGCTGGGCTGGGGCTCGATCGCCTCCAGCCACGGGTTCTCGCGAGGTGGCTGATAGAAGTGGCCGTGGATGCAAACCCACTTGTCGTTGTCGCTCACGATGTCTCTTCGTCAGACGACTACGCGTCCGCGACGAATACTACGATGCCGAGCGGCGGCACGGTGACCACGACCGACTGTTCCTGCCCGTGCCAGTGCACGCCCTCGCTGTGGAGGCCACCGCGGTTGCCGATACCGCTGCCGCCATAGATTCCCGCATCCGAGTTCAGGATCTCGCGCCAGTGGCCCGCGCGAGGAACGCCGATGCGATTGCCCTCGCGCGGCACCGGCGTGAAGTTCGCGACGATCAGCATCGGAGGATCTCCGGCCTCGCCGGTGCGCAGGTACGCGAGCGTCGCCGCGTCGCGGTCGTCGGCGACGAGCCACTGGAAGCCGACCGGATCGCAGTCGCGCACGTGGAGCGATGGATACTTCCGGTAGGCGTTGTTGAGATCGCCGAGCCAGCGCGCGATGCCCGCATGCGCCGGATGGAGGCCGGCCGCCCAGTCGAGCTGCGCCTCGTGATTCCACTCGCCCCACACACCGATCTCGCTGCCCATGAACAGCAGCTTCTTGCCCGGCATCGTCCACTGGTAGCCGTAGAGCAGGCGGACCGACGCGTACTTCTGCCACGGATCGCCGGGCATCTTGCCGAGGATCGAGTGCTTGCCGTGCACGACCTCGTCGTGGGACAGCGGCATCACGTAGTTCTCGCTGTTCTGATAGATCGCGCGGAACGTGATCTCGTCGTAGTGCCACTTGCGATGCACCGGCTCGCGCTCGAGGAACTTGAGCGTGTCGTGCATCCAGCCGAGGTCCCACTTGTAGCCAAAGCCGAGGCCACCGTGCTCGGGTGGCCGCGACACGCCGCCCCACGCCGTCGACTCCTCGGCGATCGTCTGGACGTCGGGATACGCGCCGTAGACGGCGCGGTTGAACTGCTGGAGGAAGCTGATCGCGTCGCGATCGTGATTGCTGCCATCCTCGTTCGGCACCCACTCGCCGGGCTTGCGCGAGTAGTCGCGGTAGAGCATCGACGCGACGCCATCCACGCGCAGACCGTCGATGTGATAGCGGTCGAGCCACGACATCGCGCTCGAGATCAGGAACGCCCGCACCTCGTGGCGTGCGTAGTTGAAGATGTAGCTCGTCCAGTCGGGGTGGAACCCGCGCCTCGGATCGGCGTGCTCGAAGAGGTGCGTGCCGTCGAAGTAGCCGAGGCCGTGCGGATCGGTCGGGAAGTGCGCCGGCACCCAGTCGACGATCACGCCGATGCCGCGCTGGTGCAGCTCGTCGACCATCGCCATGAAGTCATCGGGCGCGCCGTAGCGCGTCGTCGGTGCGAAGTAGCCGGTGACCTGATAGCCCCACGAACCGTAGAACGGGTGCTCCTGGATCGGCATCAGCTCGATGTGCGTGAACCCGAGCTGGCTCACGTGGTGGCCGATCTGTGCGCCGAGCTCGCGGTAGCCGAGAACCGAGCCGTGGTGACGGCGCCACGAGCCGAGGTGCAGCTCGTAGATCGACATCGGCGCGTTGCGCGCGCACTTCGCGCCGCGCGTCTTCATCCACGCGTCGTCCTTCCACTCGTGCGACGGCTGCCAGATGATCGACGCGGTCGCCGGCGGATGCTCGGCGCGCGTCGCGAACGGATCGGCCTTCTCGCGCGTGTGCCCGTCGGGCCCGGTGATCGCGAACTTGTAGCGCGTGCCGTGGCCGACGTTCTTGATCGTGCCTTCCCAGATGCCGCTCGACTCGCGCGGGCGCAGCGCGTCCTTGTTGTGGACCCAATGATTCCAGTCGCCGATCACGCTGACGCCCTTCGCGCTCGGCGCCCAGACCGCGAAGTAGGTGCCGCCCTCGACCGGGTGCGCGCCCAGCTTCTCGTAGAGCCGGTAGTGCGTTCCCTGGTTGAAGAGGAACAGATCGTCGGCGGTCAGGAGTGACTGGGTCAGTGGGGTCACGCGTGCCTGGGTCACGGGCGCGACTGTAGCGACTCTCCTCGGGAGTACAAGAACTTGCACGGCTTCCGGCGGCTCGATCCGGCGCGCGCTGGCGCTCGCGGGAGCGTGCGCAGCCGCGCGATCGCGGCGCGGAAAAAAAATCCACGCAACCGCGGATCGATGACGCCGATACGGGCCGCCATGGAGGCAACGAAGATGATGCGCAAGATGATGGCGGCGGCGAGCCTGGTGGCGATCGCCGCGTGTGGATCGAGCGAGCTTGGCGGCGATGACGATGCGGGCATGCCTGGACCGACCGGCTGCGAGGTGGCCGCGGACTGCGAGGACGGACAGGCGTGCGATCTCGGCACGCACGCGTGCGTGACCGGCATGCTGGCGATCGACGCGGCGGACTTCGCGGTCGATGGCAGCGTGTGGTGGACGCAGACCTCGACGCCGACACTGCGCGGCACGTTCTCGGGCGTCGCGAACGCGACGATCAGCGCGCACGTCGGCGCGAGCACGGCCGCGGCGACGATCGAGGGGCAGACGTGGAGCGTGACGCTTCCGGCCGATGCGATCGCGAGCACGGATACGATCGTGACGATCGCGATGTCCGATCCGAGCGGCGGTCTCGTCGAGCTCTCCCAGACGTTCCGGCTCGACACGCTCGCCCCGACGGTCGCGCTCGGCGTGACCAAGGTCCGCGACGAGCGCGGCGACTCGGTCGACTTCTCGAGCGGTCAGCCGATCCACACGCACGCCGGCGCCGAGGTCGATCTCTCCGCGCCGGGCTGCCCGTCGGTCTATCGCTACGCGTACTTGCTCGGCACGCCGCTGTACGGCCTCGCGACGTCGTCGAATCCGCTCAGCTGGCGGTTCCGCGTCGTCGACGCGCACGTGCAGCCGGACTCGCCGATGTTCCGCGTCCGCACCGACGCCGGTCAGACGCTGATCGACTGGGCCGCGCTTCCGGCGCCCGATGCGGCCGGCTACTCGACGGTCACGCTGACGCCCGCGACCGTTCCTCTCCTCGCATCGCGCGACGGCCGGTTCTACATCGACCTGCGCGCGCGCGACTGGAACGACCTCGAGGGCACCGCGAGCGCGTGCTTCGACAACCACCTGCTCGCGGCGCCGGTCTTCGCCGAGCCGATCGCGAAGGGCAGCCTGTTCGACATGTCGTTGCCCGGCGACTCGGCGGTCTCGAGCGCGATCAACGATGGCGTGGTGATCGTGTCCCAGCGGATCGTTCAGCAGACGGCGGAGCCGGTGACGGTCGCGTGGTCGATGACCGCCGGCAGCTACGCGTTCAGCGCGCGCTCGCTGACGGGCATGGTGACCGAGGTGACCAATGGCAACTACTTCTGCCAGCCCGGCAACAGCGAGCCGCGTTGCCGCGTGAACTGGTCACCGCCGGCCGCCGCTCCGGCAACCCTCGCGACGATCACGGGTAATGTCGCGATGGCGTCGTGGGTCGTGCTCGTCGACGAGACGACCGACCGCGTGCTGAAGACCGCGCCCGCCGCGTCGGGCTACGTCGCCGTGAACTGGGGGCTGCCCGCGCGCGCGGCGAACGAACCGGCGCACAGCTACCGGCTCGACGTCCTCGCGAAGCTCGATGGGTTCACGCCGCCGCCGACGAGCCTGTTTCCCGGCCCCGTCGGCGAGAACACGGCGATGGGCGTGACGTACACCGGCTACGCCGCCGAGCAGCTCGGCGTGAGCTGCGCGAACATGCAGCAGACGGCGTTCGGCCCGCTGTGCGCGGAGATGAGCTACTTCTGGAACATCGGCGCGCTCGATCACGCGCACGCGGACTTCGCCCCGTTCGACGTGGCGGTCGCGACGTCGCGCGGCGACGTGACCCTGGCGTACGTCTCGTATCTCGGCGCGACGGCGCGCTCGACCGGGCCGCTCGCGTGGGATGCCGGCGACGACGACCTGCCGGGCCCGAACTGAATCGGCTTTGACCGCGCACGGTCCCGAGGCGGCAACCTCGGGACCGTTTTCGTTCTAACGTACGCGGCGATGTCGCCAGCAGACCTCGCGGTGGATACGGCGGTCCGCGCCGATCCGGATGTCCCCGGTCGCTACCACCTGACGCTGCCCGATCACTGGGACTACCTCTTGCCGTCGGGTGGCATGGTGATGACCGCGGCGCTGCGCGCGGCCGAGGCGCGGATCGCTGATCGCGAGCTGCGTCTCGCGAGTGCGACGACGATCTTCGCGTCGCCGATCCATCCCGGCGCGTGCATCGCCGACGTCCACGTGATCCGACGCGGCGGGAGCACCGCACAGGTGCGCGTCGTCCTTCGCCACGTGCAGGAGAAGGACGGCCAGCCCGGTCTCGAGCTCGTCGCGACGTTCACGCGGGACCGCAACGGGCCCGACGTGATCGGCGTCGGCTTCCCGAAGACGGTGAAGTCACTCGAGGCATCGATCCCCGTCGAGGATGGCGCGGCCAACAATCCGCACGCGCGGTTTCGCTTCTATCACCAGTTCGAGTGCCGCCTCGCCGAGGGCGAGCCGTTCTGGCAGCCGAGCTTCGCGGACGGTCCTGCAAGATATGCGCGATGGTTCCGCTATCGCGTGCCGCAGCGCGATGCCGACGGTCGCCTCGATCGCCTCGCCCTCGCGCCGATCATCGATACGATGCCGACCGCACTCCATCGCGCGATCGGCCCGGGAGGGTATCGATTCTACGCGCCGAGCCTCGATCTCACGATGTACACGGTCGACGACACGCGCCGCGAGTGGCTGCTCGTGACCTCGACACTCAAGCGGGCAAAAGCTGGCTGGGCCGTCGCCGACGCCGAGGTCTGGGACGACGAGGGCCGGATGGTCGCTTACGGAGCGCAGGCCATGTACCTACATGGTCTCAGTGGTGATCCGCCGACGATCGACGCATCGCGCCGCGCGTGACTTGTTTCGCAGGTGACGGCAGCCAAGACCGGCTATCATTCTGGACGATGAGATGCGCCTGGACCTGGCTGCTCGTGGCATGCCTTGCGGCCTGCGCCAACGGCGGCAAAGCCGGAGTGGACGGTGGCGATAACGGGACGGTCGACGCCCGGATCGTCACGATCGACGCACCGACGTGCGGGACCAACATGCTTCCATGCGAAGCGATCTACGTCGCGAAGTCGGGCAACGACTCCGCCGCGGGGACGCGCATGGCGCCGATGAAGACGATCCCCGCGGCGATCAACAAGGCAAAGGTGGCGAACCCGCCGCTCGCCGTGTTCGTGCAGTCGGGCGTCTACAGCGAGTCCGTCGTGATGAGCGTCGGCGTGTCGCTCTATGGCGGCTTCGACGAGACGTGGACGCGCAATCCCGCCGTCGTCACCGAGATCAGCGCACCGTCGCCGGCCGTCACGTTCGATCAGATCATGACCGGCACGGCGATCGATGGATTCACGATCCGCAGCGGCGACGCGACGAGCGCGGGCGCGAGCTCGTACGCCGTCGTCGTCACCGCCTCGATGAACGTCGAGCTGCGCGACGTCCTGATCCAGCCGGGCATCGGCGCGGCGGGCCTCGACGGAAGCGACGGCGCGACCGGCGCGGCGGGCGGTAACGGCGGCAACGGCTCGCCGGGCTGCGAGGACTCGGGCGGCTTCTGCAGCGGCTGCAGCCAGCCACAGGGCGGCGCGGCCGGCAGCTCGTCGTGCGGCCGCCAGGGC
>JAEWJO010000496.1 GCA_023386455.1 Pseudomonadota bacterium
TTGCGGACGAGCGGCATCACGGTCGGCCCGCCGACGAGCACGACGCGCGCGAGCCGGCCGGGGCCGAGCCCGTGCGCGGTGAGGAGACGCACGCACACGTCGAGCGCGCGATCGACGAGCGGCACGCACAGCGTCTCGACGGTCGCGCGCGTCAGCTCGAGATCGACGTCGACATCCTGGCCGTCGATCGACAGCGGCTGCGCGAGCGTGACCTGCGCGCGGTCGCCGCGCGAGAGTTCGATCTTCGCGTCCTCGGCCGCGAGCCGCAGCGCGCGCAGCGCGGCCGCGTGCTCCGGGTTCTTGCGGCTCGGCGCGACCGCGAGCTGCGACGCGAGGTGCTCGGTGATGCGCCAGTCGAAGTCGCGCCCGCCGAGGAAGTTATCGCCGTCGTGACCGACGACGCGGAGCAGGCCGTCGCGCGTCTCGAGCAGCGAGGCATCGAACGTGCCGCCGCCGAAATCGAACACGAGCCACGTGCCGGCGCCATCGTCCTCGGCGCGCCAGCCCGCGGCGAGCGCCGACGCGATCGGCTCCTGCAGCAGCTCGACGCGCGAGAACCCGGCGAGGCGCGCGGCCTCCGAGGTCGCGGAGCTCTGCGGCAGCTCGAACAGCGCGGGCACGCTGATCACGGCGCGCTCGACGGACGTGCCGAGCTGATCGGCGATGTCCTGGCGCAGCGCCTTCAGGACCTCGGCGGACAGCTCCTCGGGCTTTCTGGCGATCCCGGCGGCCGGAAAATCGATCGGCGTGCCGGTGCCCATGAGCCGCTTGAACTCGGCGGCCGTGTTCGCGGCGTCCTGCTCGATGAACCGGCGGGCGCGCGTCCCGACTGTGACACGGCTCTGCTTGTCGATGCGCACGACCGACGGCGTGACCGTCGCGCCCTGCGCGTTGCGAACGACCGACACGCGCTCGCCATCGAACACCGCCGCGGCGGAGTTCGTCGTCCCCAGATCGATCCCAACGTAGAGCGGGCTGTCTGCCATGTGCATGGCAGTCTAGCAGCCGCAGACGGGGATTCAGGCGGTTACCGAAGGGGCACGGGCGCGAAATCGCGCTAGCGCTGACGGTAGACGATGAAACCGCGCGTCGGGTCGTACGGAGAAACCGCGACGGTCACGCGATCGCCGAGCACGACGCGGATTCTGTGACGCCGCACCTTGCCCGCGAGCTTCGCGAGGACCTCGTGGCCGTTGTCGAGCTTGACGCGAAAGTTGCCGCCTTTCGCGATCAAGATGACCTCGCCGTCGAGATGAACCAGCTCTTCCTTACTCACTTAGGGGTGTGTGGTTAGCACTAACGGGGCGCCAGGAAAAGCGCTTCGGGCCCTTAGGTGATCTACCCTGTACTGGCAGATGGACCGCCAGACACCTCGCGCCACGAGCGACGAGATCGACCTTTATATCCGGACGTATTACTCGCTACTTCGGTCGAGTGGTGACGTCCGGGTCCGCGCGTTCGAAGAAGCTCACCTGTTCTCGCGCTCGAGCCTGCACCTCGGCGCCGAGGACATGAGCCCAGACCTGGCAGCGTTTGCCTACAGCGCCGCCCGCTTACCGGACTGCATGCCCCAGATCCGGCGAATCGTCCTCGGTCAGAGCGTGTCGCAGTTCCAGGAAGCTGGCTTCGCGATCGAGCGCTGGCAGGTCGTGCGGACGCGCGGTCGTCGCCGGCCGCTGCGCTGGGATGGCGGCCAGACGCTCGCCGTGTTCGTGGCCTCCGGCTCCGATATCGACGACCTCGTGCCGATCCTGACCGCGTACCAGATCGAGTGGAACAAGCTGCGCGAGCACCTGATCTCCGGCCGTATCACCGACGTCGCCGACGACGCGGCCCTCGCCGCCGCCGTCGGTACCGACCCCGCAGGTGTCGCCCGCCTGCGCGGCGCCCTTGGCCCGAGCTCGGACCAGATCCTGCGCGACATGATCGCGCACGACTGCGACATGTTCGTGCGCCTCCTCGACGGTTCGTTCCGCGAGTACCAGCGCTCGACGCAGCGCTGGTGGAACGCGATCGCACCGGCCGTGACGCCGGGCCGCCCGATCTACTTCGTCTCGTCGAACAGCCACTCCCTCGCGAACCTGCTCGGCGGCTACGCGCGCGCCCACCGCGACGAGATCGTCGCGTTCTTGCGCCGCCGCAACTTCGAGAACCTCGCGCCGCGCTACGACGAGGCCGTCGCCGCCGGCAACGAGCCCGACGCGCTCGCGATCCTCTACTACTCGCTGCGCGCGTTCCTCCACGAGCCCGGTGCGGAGGGCCGCATGGACTCGGTCCAGGAGAGCGATACGCGCGCCGGAATCCGCGCGATGCTGTCGCCCGGCAAGATCGACGTCGACGCCCAGGTGATCGATCTCTCCCAGCTCCAGGTCGACAACCTCGATCCCCGCGTCCGCGTGCCGGGTATCGAGCGCCTCGCGAAGAGCCGCGCGCTGATCGTCAACATCGACTACCCCCTCGGCATGGCCGCGTATCACCACCTCTCGGCGCTGTCGCTCGGCGTCGACGAGCTGCGCGGCGTCTACATCATGGGCAAGGCCGCGACGCTCAACGGCCGCGTCGGCGACGTGATGATCAGCAAGGTCGTCCACGACGAGCACTCGTCGAACACGTACCTGATCAACAACGCGCTGCGGGCCTCCGACGTCCAGCCGTTCATGCGGCACGGCACGGTCCTCGACAACCAGAAGGCGCTCACCGTGCGCTCGGCGTTCCTCCAGAACCGCGAGTACATGGACGTGTTCTATCGCGAGGGCTACACCGTGATGGAGATGGAGGGTGGCCCGTACCTCTCGGCCGGCTACGAGATCGCCGAGCCTCGGCGGCATCCGCAGAACGAGATCGTGTCGCTCGTCGACCAGAGCTCGTTCGAGCTCGGCGTCATCCACTACGCGTCGGATACGCCGTACTCGCGGCGCCAGAGCCTGCTCTCGAAGTCGCTGTCGTACTTCGGCATGGAGAGCACCTACGGCTGCGCGATCGCGATCGTGCGCCGCATCTTCTCGAACGAGCTCGAGCGCGTCGAGGACTGAGTGGATCGCGTCGACTTCCTCGTCATCGGCGCGGGCGTCTCGGGTCTCGGCTTCGCGAACTGGTGGCGCGAGTCGCATCCCGACGCGCGCATCCTCGTGTGCGAGGCCGATCGCGAGGTCGGCGGCTACTGCAAGACGATCACGCAGGCGGGCTTCGTCTGGGATTACTCGGGCCACTTCTTCCACTTCAAGGATCCGTCGATCGAGGCGTGGCTGCGCGAGCGCATGCCGGGCCAGGACATCCGCACCGTCGAGCGCATCGCCAAGATTCGCTACGCCGGCCGCGATATCGACTTCCCGTTCCAGACCCACATCCATCAGCTGCCGATCGACGAGTTCCTCGAGTGCCTCGTCGCGCTGTTCTTCCGCCCGACGGGCGACGCGCCGCCACACTCGTTCGGCGAGATGCTCTACCGCCGGCTCGGCGCGGGCATCACCGACAAGTTCCTGCGCCCGTACAACGAGAAGCTCTACGCGACGAACCTCGACACGCTCGATCCCGATGCGATGGGCCGGTTCTTCCCGCACGCCGACCTCGCCGACATCGTCGGCAACATGCGGCCCGGGCATCGCAAGCACGGCTACAACGCGACGTTCACGTATCCCGCGGGTGGCGCCATCCAGTACATCCACGCGCTGCTGCGCGACCTGCCGGATGGCACCGTCTCGTGCGGCGAGCCGATCCTGTCGATCGATCTCGACGCGCGGATCGCGACGACGCCGAAGCGCACGATCCAGTACGACCGCATCGTCAGCTCGGCACCGCTGCGCTCGCTCGCGCGCATGTGCAGCGTCGAGCACGATGCGTCGGTCTTCACGTCGAACCAGGTGCTCGTGTTCAACCTCGGCTTCGACAGGAAGGGCCCGAGCGGCATCCACTGGATGTACTTCCCGGACCCCGCGATCGCGTTCTACCGGGTCGGCTGGTACGACAACATCATGGGCGGCGATCGCATGAGCCTCTACGTCGAGATCGGTGCGCCCGATGGCGCGCCGTTCGACGTGCCGGCGCTGCGCGAGCGCGTGCTCGCCGATCTCGCGAAGGAGGGCATCGTGACCGACCACGCGCTCGTCGCCGAGCACCACGTCGCGCTCGATCCCGCCTACGTCCACATCACGAAGGCGTCGCTCGCCGAGACCGCGCGCGTGCGCGACCTGCTGGCCGCGAAGGGCGTGTACTCGGTCGGCCGCTACGGCGGCTGGACCTACTGCTCGATCGAGGACAACCTCGTCGAGACCCGCACGCTCGCCGCGAAGCTCGCCGATTAGCCGGTGCGGCGCGGGGTGCCGGCGTCGATCGGTGCTGCGGAATAGATCGGAAACCCGCCGTCGTAGTCGAAGTCGGCGTCGACAGGCGTGCCCGCATCCGGCGTCGCATCGGGAGGAACGCTCGCGGCGTCGATCCGTGGATCGCGACGGGGTGGCTCGAAGCACGCGCCCTGGGCCATCGTGACGCCGACGCCGAACGCGAACGTCGCGGCACGGCCGAGCCGAGCGCGCGGCATGACTCGTCGCGGTAGGCTCGCGAACGCCTCGACGAGCGAGCACGTGCAGAACGGGCACGCGGGCTCGTCGATCTTCACGTGGCGTTCGCACCGGGGGCACGCTTCTAGCTGGCTCATGGCGGTCCGTTCTTCGGTTCGAGGAGCAGCTCGAAGATGCCATGATCGAACGGCTCTCCGGGAGCCGGCTCGCGCAAAACGAGCCGTTCGCGGAGGCCCTCGCGATCGCGTTCGAGCGCGCGGTGGTGACAGTAGGGATTGTCGCCGGGACGACCGAACAGCACCGACGCCGTCCACGTGCAGCCGGCGCGGCAGGTGTCCGCGTAGTAGCAGGTCCGGCAGAAGCCCTGCAGATCCTCGACGGTGCGATCGCGCGTGTAGCGCAGCGCGGATGCCCGCTCCCACAGATCGACGAGCGAGTGGTCGCGGACCGTGCCGCCGCCCCATGCTCCTGAAGGCAGCGACGGACAGCCCTTCACGAGGCCGTCGGACTCGATGCCGAGCGTGCTGCGGCCCGCTCCGCACGAGCTGCCGTGGCCGCGCGGCAGCGTCCCTCGCAGCCGCTTCTCGTACGGGCCGAAGTAGCCGATGTTGTTCCCCGGGTAGAGCACGATGCCGTGCTCCTTGCAGCGCGCCGCGAGCGTGTCGAGCAGCGGAAACAGCTCGAGGAGGTCGTATGGCTGGAGCAGGACGTCCGGCTCATCGGCGGCGCGGCCCATCGCCACCGTCAGCATGACCTGCCAGGCCTCTGCGCGTTCGCGCACGAGCAGCTCGAGGATGCCGGGCAGATCCGGAAGGCTCAGGCGATTGATCTGCGTGTTCACCGTGAGCCGTACACCACCGGCACGCAGCGCGCGCATCGCACCGACGGCAGCGCGATACGACCCGTCCGATCCGCGCAGCCGGTCGTGGGTGACCTCGGCGCCATCGATCGAGACGCTCGCGCTCGCGAGCCCCGCCTGCACGGCCTGGCGCGCGAGGTTCTCGTCGAGGCCGCGACCGCCCGTGACCATGTTGCAGTACATGCCGCGCCCGTGGACCGCACGGACGATCTCGAGAAAGCCCGGGTGGAGATACGCCTCGCCGCCGATCAGCGTCACCTCCGTCACGCCGAGCTCGGCGAGCTGGCGGACGAGATCGAGACACTCGTCGGTCGTCAGCTCGTTCGGGCGCTCGGCGCCGGCGCGCGAGCCGCAATGCCGGCACGCCTGGTCGCAGCGCAGCGTGATCTCCCACACCGCATGACGCGGCCGGATCCGCTGATCGATCGCGCGCGCCTCGGCGAGCAGCGGCAGCGAGCGTCGCGCACTCGACGCGATCGGCAGCGCGACACGCGGGCGCTTCGCCCGAAGCAACGCTTCTCGTTCGTCGGCGAGAAGCGGGTCGCGCACCACGGGCGGATGAAATCACATCGACGAGGTCGTGGCGAGGTGTTCCCGCCGGCCGACCTCGGCCTACATCAGAACGTGCCCGCGGCGCCGAGCGCGAACCCGTTCTGGCTCGCGCGCACCGTCGGGCCCCACTGGGGCTGCGGCGCAGGCCTGGGCTTGTCGCCGGCGGCGAGGAACACCGAGTCGATCACCATCGCAGCGCCGACTCCGAGCACCACGCCGAACGCGGCCTCTTCGCTCGGGCCATCGTCGTAGTAGCAGTCGTCGTAGTAGCCCGTGCACTTCGGCTCGGTGTGCAGGCCGTCGCCGATCAACGCGCCGAGCAGCGGGAAGCCGAGGCGCATGCCGACGGACGCGAGTGCGTGGCCGTTGCGTCCCTTCATCACGTGAGCGAGCGGCGCACCGAGCGCGTAGGTTCCGACGGAGAGCGCGAGCAGATCTTCGCTCTCGTGATCGACGGCGAGGAAGAACAGGCCGATCGCGGCGAAGTCGGCGCCGAGCGTGAGCGCGCGATACGACGGCGTCCCGGGGCGCGCGGGCGGCTGCTCGTAGACCGGGCCCATCGGCGGTGCGGGATACGGCGAGTAGGGCGCCGGCGTGTACGTCTGCGGGTACGGCGCGTAGGGCTGCGAGGACGGCGTGCTCGGCGCCGCCGGGGGCGGTGCGTACACCGGCGCCGACCCGGGCTCGACCGGCGGCGTCATACCCGGCGGATCGGCATGGGCGAGGGCCGGGACGGTGAGGGCGGCGGCGAGAGCGGCGGCGCGGATCATCGGGCTCCGGCGTTACAAGGCGCGTGCCGCGCGCAACTGCGCGACGGGACGCGTGACGGTCTCGGATTTCTGAGGACCGGGTGTCTCAGATCGCGGGGATCCGGACGATGACGAACGTCTCCGCCCCGCGGGCGATGACGTCGATCACCTTGCCGTCGGTCATCGCCATCGCGGTCCACTCCTGGGCGAGCACCGGGCGTGCGTCCTCGGGGAGGCTGTAGAACGTCGGCTTGCCGGTCTCGCGCCAGACGCCGAGCACGCCGCCATGGGCCGCGATCGCGACGAGCTTGCCGCCGACGATGGTGGTCGCGGCGTTGTCGGGAGCGCCGGTCGGGACCGTCACCTTGCGGCAGTCGTCGGCACAGATGACGAGCGACTTGGCGACGCTGCGATCGCGGAACAGCGCCGCGTCGGCCGTGCAGCCCTGCAGGACGACGTACCCGAGCGGCTTGCGCAAGATCGGCCGGCCACCGCCGAACGCGAACACGTCGCCGAGCGTCTGGGCCCACGCGCGATCGCGCGTCATGCAGGGCTGTCCGTGCGGTGCCTCGGGCAGCTCGAGCACCGGCTCGTCACCGCCGCGGTGGAGGATGCGCGCGAAGTGCTTCTTCGCGGGCGTCGTGTAGATGACGACGGCGCGGCCGTCGGTGTCGGTCGACGCGATCGCCGCGGTGATCGGCGTGCCGGGCTCGGCGGTGATCGCGCCATCCTTCGCGTGCGCGACGAACAGCTCGGTCGCGATGCCATAGACGACGACACCGTCCGCGAGCGAGCCGACGACGGCGGCGACGATCGAGCGATCCGAGACCTTCAGCGACGTCGGCTGGGCGAGCGCGCCCTCCGCGTCGAACGCGCCGACCTTGACCTCGCCGGGCTCCGGCGTCGCGCCCCAGCTCGTGTCGGGGACGCCGCGCAGCGACGTGCCGCCGCTCCGGTCGACCTTCGGTGCGCCACCGGTCGTCGTCGTCACCTGGACGAGCCGGCTCGCGGTCTTGCCGAACAGCACCATGCCGGTCGCCGACGGGATGGCCTCGATCTCGAGCGACGTGACGGGCTCGGCGCCATCGCGGAGCGGCACGATCTGCGCGGCCGGCAGCGCCGTGCCGGTCTGCGCGGTCGCCGGCAGCTTCGCGGTGGTGCGGAGGCGCAGGCGCGCGGCATCGAGCTCGTCGAGTGCATGCGGGAGCGGATCCTTCTCGAGCGTCGTCGAGCGTCCGACGTGGTCGGCGAACGCGAGCGCCGCCTTCTGCGCGGCCTTGTCGAGCTCGGTCCAGGATCGCTCGATGGCGGGGATGCCGGTATCGGGAGCCTCGCCGCGCGAGAGCTTGCCGACGAGCGGCGTGCACTTGCCGCGGTCCCACGGATCGGGCGCCATCTCGCGGATCGCGAGCGCCTCGGACGTCTTCGCCGAGCCGGGCGATGCACCGAGCAGGCAGTCGCGCGCGGCGGCAAAGCGCGTCTCCCAGCCGGCGATCTCCGCCTGCGCGTTCTTCAGATCCTGCGCGGGGCGATAGATCTTGAAGAAGTAGAAGCCCGCGCCACCGGCGACGAGCCCGACGGCCACGAAGATCATCACCACACGAGCCCGGTCCGACATGGAGCCTTCTTACCACTCCCGGGCTATGAATCGGGGATGGACATCGCGCACGACGCCTTCGTCGACGGCAAGTGGATCGCGACGACGGCGCGGTTCCCCGTTCACGATCCCTTCGACGGCTCGACGATCGCCGAGGTTTCTGACTCCGACGATGCGCTGATCGATCGCGCGATCGATGCCGCGGTCCGCGCGTTCGACGGCTGGCGCAAGCGGCCGGGGCCCGAGCGCGGCAAGCTCCTGCGGAGGTTCGCCGACACGATGCTCGCCGAGGAAGACCGGCTCGCCGCGCTGTGCACGCGCGAGAACGGCAAGGCGCTGAAGGAGTCGGTCGCGGAGGTCCGCTACGCCGCGAGCTTCCTCGCGTGGTTCGGTGGCGAGGCGGAGCGCATGTACGGCGAGACGATTCCGGCGACCCATCCCGCGCAGCGCCTGCTCGCGATCCGCGAGCCGATCGGACCGTGCGCGCTGATCACGCCGTGGAACTTTCCGTACGCGATGCTGACGCGCAAGCTCGGCGCCGCGCTCGCCGCGGGCTGCACCGTCGTCGCGAAGCCGGCGGAGGAGACGCCGCTCGGCACGCTCGCGCTCGCCGAGATCGCGGAGCGGATCGGCGTGCCGGCTGGCGTGTTCAACGTCGTGCCGTCGTCGGACGGGGCGCGCGCCGGTGGTCGACTGCTCGGCTCGCCCTCGATCAAGAAGATCAGCTTCACCGGGTCGACCGAGGTCGGCCGCATCATCATGAAGAACGCGGCCGAGGATCTGAAGCGCGTGTCGCTCGAGCTCGGCGGCAACGCGCCATTCGTCGTGCTCGCCGACGCCGACCTCGACACCGCGGTCGCCGGCGCGATGGTCGCGAAGTTCCGCAACACCGGCCAGACGTGCGTCGCCGCGAACCGCTTCATCGTCGAGCAGTCGATCGCCGAGACGTTCACGCAGAAGCTGCTCGCCGCGGTCGGCACGCTCAAGACGGGCAGGGGCAGCGACGATGGCATCGACCTCGGCCCGCTCATCAATGACGACGCGGTCGCGAAGGTCACGCGGCTCTACGACGACGCGATCGCGAAGGGCGCGCGGCTCCTCGCGGGCGGCCGGCCGACCAGCCGGCTCGTGCCGCCGATCGTGCTCGCCGACATCACGCCTGCGATGCAGCTCTGGCAGGAAGAGATCTTCGGCCCGGTGATCGCGATCCGGACGGCGCTCAACGAGACCGACGCGATCATCCAGGCGAACGACACCGAGTTCGGCCTCATCGCGTACGTGTTCACCCGCGATGGTGCGCGGCAGGCGCGCGTCGCCGAGGCACTCGAGGCCGGCATGGTCGGCGTCAACGAGGGCCTCGTGTCGACGGCGCAGGCGCCGTTCGGCGGCATCAAGCACTCCGGCATCGGCCGGGAGGGGTCGCGTCACGGCCTCGACGACTACACGCAGCTCAAGTACATCGCGACGCGGATCTGATCCGGCGCGCGGTCTGGTTTCCATGGATCTCGGGGTAGAGTGGCCGCGATGTTGGAAGGTCCGCGCACCGATCGTGCACCTCGCGATCCCGCTTTCTCCCTGACGGGCTCGCATATCGTCGTCTGTGTTGCCGGCGGTATCGCCGCGTACAAGGCGGCCGAGCTCGTCCGCATGCTCGACAAGGCGGGCGCCACCGTGCACGTCGCGATGACGGCGCGTGCGCAGAAGTTCATCTCGCCGATGACGTTCCAGGCGCTGACGCGGCGGCCGGTGTTCACCGATCTGTTCAGCCTCACCGAGGAGGCGTCGATCGGTCACATCCAGCTCGCCGACCGCGCCGACCTCGTCATCGTCGCCCCGGCGACCGCGAACTCGATCGCGCGCCTCGCGAACGGCATGGCCGACGACGCGGTGACCGCGCTCGTCCTCGCGACGCGTGCGCCGGTGCTCGTCGCGCCGTCGATGAACGTCAACATGTGGAATCACCCGCTGACGCGCGAGAACCTCGCCAAGCTCGTCGCGGTCGCGAAGTACCAGGTCGGCGGCCCCGGCGACGGCTTCCTCGCGGGCCGGTGGACCGGCCCCGGCCGGCTCGCCGAGCCCGAGGACATCGTCGAGGCGGCCGCGACGCTGCTCTCGACGCAGGACCTCGCGGGCAAGAAGCTCGTGGTCAGTGCGGGCCCGACGTACGAGGCGATCGACCCGGTGCGCTTCGTCGGCAACCGCAGCTCCGGCAAGATGGGCATCGCGCTCGCCGCCGCCGCGAAGCGCCGCGGTGCAGACGTCACGCTGATCCTCGGCCCGAGCGCCGTGCCGCCGCCGATCGGTGTCACGACGAGCCACGTCGAGACCGCGGCGCAGCTCCAGTGGGCGCTCGCGAATGCCGGCAAGGGTGCCGATGCGATCATCATGACGGCCGCCGTCGCCGACTACCGCCCGGCGCGCGAGGCGAAGGAGAAGCTCAAGCGCGGCGACATGGGGCCGAAGACGTCGATCGAGCTCGTCGCGAACCCCGATCTCCTCGCGGAGCTCGGCAAGACGCGCAAGGGCACGTCGCCGCTGCTCGTCGGCTTTGCCGCCGAGACCGAGGATCTGATCGAGAACGCGCGCAAGAAGCTCTCGTCCAAGCAGGTCGACCTGATCGTCGCGAACGACGTCAGCGAGCCGAACGCGGGCTTCGCGGTCGACACGAACCACGTCCAGCTCGTCGATCACGACGAGGTGATCGACGTGCCGCCCGCGCCGAAGTCGGAGGTCGCGCACCGCATCCTCGACAAGATCGTGATGATGCTCGGCGAGGAGCGCGTCCGGCGCGGCAAGTCGCCGAAGGTTGTCGCTCCGGCGAAGCCGGCCCGGGGCCAGAAGCTCCTGCCCGCGAAGGCCGGCGGCAAGCCCGCGAAGGCGCGCCGCTGACCCCAGGGATCGCCTGGGGTTAGGAAGCGCTTCGGGACCCTCCTCGTGCCGCTTGCCGGCCTAGAGCGAGCCGCCGACGTAGATCTGGGTCACGAGGGCGACGGTCTGCCACTCGCCGGTCGGATCGTGGTGGACCATCACGTCGACCTCGTAGCCGATGCGCGCGGCGCTGCGATGGCGCGCGAAGTACTCGCCGATCGCGAATTCGAAGATGCCTGCGCGGTCCTCGCCGATGACGAGACCCCGTGTCGCGATGTAGCCGGCGCCCCGCGCGCTGATCCGCAAGAGGCCCATCTCGCGCTGCGCGAACTGCAGCTCCGCGCGGATGCCGGCGCCGAAGTAGCCGTCCGCGCGCTCGGACTCCGGCAGCACGAGCCCGCCTGCGAAGAGCTCGGGGACCAGGGCGCCTCGCCAGTTGTAGCCCCGCGTCGCTGGCATCTCGGGCAGCGGGCTCCCGAACCCGAGCGAGAGCCGCGTGCCCCAGGCCGGATCGGCGCGGCCACCCGCGAAGTCGCCGGCACCGCCGAACATGCCGCCGACCGAGAGCACCGTCGACCGATCGGCGTGCGCCACCGAGGACGCACCGAGCACCACGACCATCGCCACGCTGCAGCGCATGCGACGAGTCTGGCGCAACGCGAGCAGCGTCGGCGAGACTTCGTCTGGCAACCGTTGCCGCACCGCGAACCGGAGACGTCAGGCGATGGGATCGACGTCACGCGCGGCGCCGCGAGACCCGATCGATCTCAGTCGGTGACGACGCATTCCAGGCGAAACGGCGGCACGAACGTGAAGAAGCCGTAGGGTGGCATGTACGGTTTGACGGGGGCGAGCTCCCCGCTGGGGCCGCACTCGTCGGACGAGTCGATGAGGGACCAGCAGAACTGGTCGCCGGGGAGCTTGCAGGGCGGCAGCACGTGCGGCGCGCCCCGGATCCAGGTCGTGACCGTGCAGTCGTACTGTGCGCCCGGCGTCTCGGGATCCACGTCGGATGCGTGCAGGCACGTTCCGGGGAGGATCGACCTGATCAACAGCTCGAGCTTCGTCAGGAGGACCGGGTAGTCACCGTTGGCGATCGGCTCGACGAACGAGCGCGCCGGGAACCGCGCGAGGAGCTCGTCGAGGCGCGGCGACGGCGAGGCCGTGATGCCAAGAATCTCGATCTGAGCCGGATCCGA
The DNA here is from genome assembly GCA_023386455.1 of Pseudomonadota bacterium. GTDB lineage: Bacteria > Myxococcota_A > Polyangia > Haliangiales > Haliangiaceae > JABFXX01. The sequence continues at coordinate 12,342 of JAEWJO010000496.1, forward strand.
CTTGGCCAGCCTCAGCGATGCGGCGTAGTCGATCGCCGCGTCGGGCGACGCATCGTCACTCGCGCTGATGATGACGATGCCGAGCGACGCGTCCGGACGCAGAAACCCATCGGGATTCTCCTCGATCACGCGGCGTACCGCGGCGAGCGGTTGATAGGGCCGGTCGCTGTCCGAGCCGACGTCCATCACCGGCGTGAGCGCATCGCTCAGCGTGCCGGTGAAGTTGGTGATCCGCAGGAGATCGAAGTCCGTGCGGATCGAGGCGAACGCGGCACCCATCGCCGGCAGGCGGCGCAGCGTCCCGTCGGTCGTGACACCGATATGCATGTCGACCGTGCCTCGAGCGGTCGACGCGTAGGTTTGCTCGAGCACCGACGGCAGGGTCGCGAGTCGGTCCGCGTACGGCGCAGCGGCGCTCGTATCATCGATGACGACGAGGACGTCCATCCGAGGCGGGCCGTACCCACCGCTCTCCCAGATCGTGACGCGGCTCGTGCCCTCGAGCGACGCGGGGGGCGCATCGGCGCATGCGGCGGCGAGCGCGACGAAGACGGCGACTCTCACGCCGACCGGCAGAGCAAACTCCCGGCCATGCGCCGACTGACCGCTTTCACGACGTTAGATCCGCCACGCGGCCAACGACGTTGGCGGATTGCCACCGGGGCGCCTCAGACCAGGATGCCGGGAGCCGGGAACTTCGCGCACAGCTCGCGCACCTCGCCGGCAATCTTCGCGTGCAGCGCGGTGTCGGCCGGCGCGGACACGACCTGGTCCATCCACGCGGCGATCTGGCGCATCTCCGGCTCCTTCATGCCGCGGCTCGAGACGGCCGGCGTGCCGATCCGGATGCCCGACGGATCGAACGGCTTGCGCGTGTCGAACGGGACCGAGTTGTAGTTGAGCTCGATGCCGCTCGCGTCGAGTGCCTTCGCGGCGATCTTGCCGGAGACGTTCTTGCTCGTCAGGTCGACGAGGATCAGGTGGTTGTCGGTGCCGCCGGTGATCACGGTGAAGCCGCGCTCGACGAGCGCCGCCGCGAGCGCCTTCGCGTTCGCGACGATCTGGTGCGCGTACGTCTTGAAGTCCGCGCTCGCCGCCTCGCGCAGCGCGACCGCGATGCCGGCGGTCGTGTGGTTGTGCGGACCGCCCTGCAGGCCCGGGAACACGGCGCGATCGATCGCCTTGGCGTGATCGGCCTTGCACATCAGCATGCCGCCGCGCGGACCGCGCAGCGTCTTGTGCGTCGTCGTCGACACGACGTCGGCGATCGCGGACGGCGACGGGTGCGCGCCCGCCGCGACGAGGCCGGCGATGTGCGCGATGTCCGCGCACAGGATCGCGCCGACCTCCTTCGCGATCTCGCCGAACGCGGCGAACTCGATCGTCCGCGGGATCGCGGTGCCGCCGCAGAACATGAGCTTCGGGCGTTCCTTGCGCGCGAGCTCGCGGACCTCGTCCATGTCGACGCGGTGCGTGTCGCGGCGCACGCCGTACTGCACGCTCTTGAAGTACGAGCCGGTGATCGACACGTTCCAGCCGTGGGTGAGGTGCCCGCCGGCCGGCAGCGCCATGCCCATCACGGTGTCGCCCGGCTTGAGGAACGCGAAGTAGACGGCGAGGTTCGCCGGCGAGCCCGAGTACGGCTGCGGGTTGGCGTGGTCGACGCCGAACAGCGACTTCGCACGATCGACGCAGATCTGCTCGACCTTGTCGATGTACTGCTGGCCCTCGTAGTAACGCTTGCCCGGGTAGCCCTCGCTGTACTTGTTGGTGAGGACGGAGCCGGTCGCCGCGAGCACGGCGCCGGACACGTAGTTCTCCGAGGCGATCAGGCGGATCGAGTCGCGCTGGCGCTTCTCTTCGGCGGTGATCAGCTCTCCGATTTCGGGGTCGACATCGGCGATCGTCTTCGCGAGGGCGGGGTGCATGCGCGAAGTCTTACACCGAACGCGTGCCCGGTGTGGCGGCGCTACGCGAGCGAGATACCTGCACGCGTCAGCGCGGCCTTGATGCGCGTGACGAGCCCGGCGCCGATCGGCGTCGCGAGCATCGGGAGGAGCGGGACGACGAGGTCGAGCATGTCATCGACGAGGCCGTGCGTGCGCTTCTGACCGTCGCTCGTGTCGTTGATGTAGAGCAGCATCAGCGACAGCTGAAACAGCCACAGTCCGTGCGCGACGATGCCGACGAGATCGGGCGGCAAGTACGCGTCGCGAAGCGGCTTCGCAAACACCTCGATCGAGCGGTCGCGGATCGCGCGGCTCTGGCTCGAGAACGCCGAGAGGGGATCGCCGGGGTCGACCAGGCGCTGGACGATCGTGCCGAGCATGTGCCGCTGGCCGTGGATCGAGCGGAGCTTGGCGTGGAGCAGGGTGCCGAGCTGTTCGCGCAGGCTGCCACGGAGCTCGAGCTGCTCGGCGCTGGCCTGGTTATCCTCGTAGAATGCGAAGACCAGCGCCTCCTTCGACGGGAAGTAGTAGTACGCAGCGCCGAGCGACATCCCGGCGGCCTTCGCGATGTCGCGCATCGTCGTCGCCTCGACCCCGCGCTCCTGGAACAGCGCGAGCGCGCGCTCGACGAGGTGACGCCGGGTGGTCTCGCGCTTCTTCTCGTCGCCCTGCCGCGACGGGGGTTTACGCTTCTTCGCCGTCTTCGCGGGCCCCGGCGGCCGGGTGCCGCGGGCGGGCTTCTTCGGCGGTCCACGCGTCATGCGGCCGTCCTGGCAGGGCGCGCGATCGCGGCGGGAAGCGCGCGGCGAGGGTCGCGATCGCGCTCGGCGACGCGGCGCATCCCGTGGAGGAACGGCAGGAGCGGCAGACCGGTGAGCGCGACGATCACGGGAGGCAACAGGACCACGATTCCGGGGACGCAGGCGGCGATCGTGGACGCTACGTAGATGGCCTCGACGGACGTCGGGATCTGGTCACGGGCCAGCTGCGTCGCACGCCTGCCGACGAGCAGCGCGAACGTAGCGTGGGCTGGTCCGGTGAGCGCGAGAGACAGGACCGCCCAGTCGTCGAAGCGCTCGAGCGCGCGTCGCAACGCGTGCCAGGTCATCGCATGGTCGAGCTGCAGGAGGACGACGACCAGCAGGTGCACGGTGAGCGGCGCGATCAGCGCGAGCCCGACCGCGGGCACCACGAACGCGGCGACCCGATGGCGGTCCTCGTCGAGCGCGGTCGGCCGCGGTGGGGCGGCGACATCCGTCAGCGTGCGCACGAGCGCCGCTGCACCGAACGCCGCGAGCCAGGTCCCGAGCAGGAGCTGCCACGCGTGGATCGGCATCGTGCGGAAGCCGCAGCGGATCGCGAACACGGCAAGGACGAGCATGCCGAGCGCGAGGACCACGCCGAACGCGATGCGGCCGGCGCGGCGGGCGAGGGTGGAATCGATCATGAGTCCAATTTGAACATGTTCAAAACGATGTCAATAGATAAATGAACGCGTTCAAAAATGCGAACGTCAGTCGCCGGGATCCTCTGCCGCGAACGCCAGCACTGACGCGGGCTTGGTGCCGCGATCGGCAGCACATGGGCTATAACGTCCTCCGGATGCGAGTCAGCGAGGACGAGTGACCGGGAGCGCATACACCCCGAGCCGCGAGGAGTTCGTCGCCGCCGCGGCGCGCGGCAACCTGATCCCGGTCTACCGCGAGCTGCTCGCCGACGGCGACACGCCGGTCTCCGCGTATGCGGCGCTCGGCGCGGGCGAGCACAGCTTCTTGCTCGAGTCGGTCGTCGGCGGCGCGACGTGGGCTGCGTACTCGTTCGTCGGGGTCGCGCCGCGCGCGGTCGTGAAGTGGGCCGACGGGACCGCGAACGTCACCTGGTACGACGTCGACGGCGGTGGCCCGCCGCGCAACGCCGAGTGGGCCACGCCGGATCCGACGGCGGCGCTCGCCGAGGTGCTCGGCGAGATGCGCCCGGTCGACGTGCCGGGCCTGCCGCGGTTCTGGGGCGGCGCCGTCGGCTGGATCGCGTACGACTGCGTGCGCGCGTTCGAGGATCTGCCGGCGCGCGCGCGACCGGGGCTCGACCTGCCGCCGCTCGCGATGGTCATCACCGACACGCTGCTGATCTTCGACAACCTGCGGCAGACGCTGAAGGTCGTCGCGACGCCGTACGTTGCCCGGCCCGAGCGCGCCGAGGCCGCGTACGACCGCGCGTGTGCCCGCATCGACGCGATCATCGCGAAGCTGCGCGCGCCGCGCCGTCCGCTGCCGGAGCTCGCGCCACCGCGCGCCGGCGAGCGGACATCGGTCGCGACACCGCCGTCGTCGTTCACCCAGGACGACTTCATCGCGGCCGTCGATCGCGTGAAAGAGTACATCCTCGCCGGCGACGCATTCCAGGTCGTGCTCTCGCAGCGGTTCTCCGAGCCGGCCGCCGGAGCGCGCGCGCTCGACGTCTACCGCGCGCTGCGCGTCATCAATCCGTCGCCGTACATGTTCCACCTCCACTTCCCCGATGCGTCGGTGACCGGCGCATCGCCGGAGACGCTCGTGCGCCTGTCGGATGGGCGTGTCGAGGTGAGGCCGATCGCCGGCACGCGGCCGCGTGGACGCAATGCGGCACACGACGAGGAGCTCGCGGCCGAGCTGCTCGCCGATCCCAAGGAGCGCGCCGAGCACCTGATGCTGATCGATCTCGGCCGCAACGACGTCGGCCGCGTCGCCGAGGTCGGCTCGGTCCACGTCGCCGAGCAGATGGTGATCGAGCGCTACTCGCACGTCATGCACATGACGTCGCACGTCGTCGGCACGATCGCGCCCGGCAAGACCTGGCTCGACGTGCTGCGTGCCGCATTCCCGGCGGGCACGCTGTCGGGCGCACCGAAGATCCGTGCGATGGAGATCATCGACGAGCTCGAGCCGCACCAGCGCGGCATCTACGGCGGCGCCGTCGGCTACGTCAGCTACACCGGCAACCTCGATCTCGCGATCGCGATCCGGACGCTCGTCAGCCACGGCGACACGATCTACGTGCAGGCCGGCGCCGGCCTCGTCGCCGATTCGGTGCCCGAGCTGGAGTACCAGGAGACCGTGAACAAGGCGCGCGCGGTGCTGCACGCCGTCGCGATGGCGCGCACGGCAAACGAGGTCGCGTCGTGAAAGTCCTGCTGATCGATAACTACGACTCGTTCACGTACAACCTCGCCCAGTATCTCGGCGAGCTCGGTGCCGAGGTCGCGGTCGAGCGCAACGACGCGCTCGCCGTCGAGGCCGTCGGTCAGCGCGAGCCCGACGCCGTCGTCATCTCGCCCGGACCGTGCACGCCGAACGAGGCGGGCATCTCGATGGACGTGATCCGCAGCTACGCCGGTCAGCTGCCGATCCTCGGCGTCTGCCTCGGCCACCAGTGCATCGGCCAGGTCTTCGGCGGCCGCATCGTGCGCGCGCCTCGGATCATGCACGGCAAGACCTCGAAGATCTTCCACGACGAGAAGGGCCTGTTCGCGGGCGCCGAGAATCCGTTCGTCGCGACGCGCTACCACTCGCTCGTGATCGCGCCCGAGTCGATGCCCGACGTGCTCGAGGTGACGGCGAAGACGTGGGAGGACGAGATCATGGGCGTGCGCCACAAGCAGCACCTCGTCGAGGGCGTGCAGTTCCATCCCGAGTCGATCATGACGACCGCCGGCAAGAAGCTGCTCGCGAACTTCCTGGAGCGCGCACGCTCGTGAGCGCGCCCATCGTCAAGGCGATCGGCCGCGCGCTCGACCGCCAGGATCTGTCGCGCGCCGAGATGGCCGAGGTCATCGGCATGATCATGGACGGCCAGGCGACGAGCGCGCAGATCGGGGGCCTCCTGATCGCGCTCCGCGCCAAGGGCGAGGCCGTCGACGAGCTCGTCGGCGCCGCCGCGGCGATGCGCAGCCGCGCGATGCCGCTCACGTGCCCGAGCGCTGATCGCGGTATCGATACCTGCGGCACCGGCGGAGACGGTGCGGGCACGATCAACATCTCGACGCTCGCCGCGATCCTGATCGCCGCGTGCGGCGGCGTCGTCGCCAAGCACGGCAACCGCGCGCTGTCGTCGAAGTGCGGCTCCGCCGATGTCCTCGAGGCGCTCGGCATCGTCGCCGACACCGACCCCGCCGTCGTCGAGCGCTGCATGGCGCGCGCCGGCATCGGCTTCGCGTTCGCGCCGCGCTTCCACGCCGCGACCCGCCACGTCGGTGGCCCGCGCAAGGAGCTCGGCACCCGCACGATCTTCAACCTGCTCGGCCCGCTGACGAACCCGGCGAACGTGCGCCACCAGGTCGTCGGCGTCTTCGATCGCAAGTGGTGCGAGCACGTCGCCGCGGCGCTCGGCGCGCTCGGGCTGCGGCGCGCGGCCGTCGTTCACGGCGCCGGCAACATCGACGAGATCGCCGTGCGCGGCGAGACCCACGTCGCGTTGTGGGACGCCGAGCCGAGCGAGGTGCGCGTGTTCTCGCTGTCGCCCGCGTCGTTCGGCGTCCGCGAGGTCGACCCCGCGGGCCTCGCCGGCGGCGACGCTCCGCATAACGCGACGATCATGCGGCGCATCCTCGCCGGTCGCGAGATCGGGGCCGGCGAGCGTCTCGAGGCCGGCCTGCGTGCCTCGGCGATGACCGCCGCGCTCGGCCTCGAGCTCCTCGAGCCCGGCTCGTTCCAGCTCGATCGCCTCGCCGACCAGTATCTGCGTGCGGTCGGCGCCATCACGTCGGGCGCCGCGCGCCTCGTGCTCCACAAGTGGCGCGAGGTCAGCATGGCGACATCCGGCAGCGACCTCGACGCACTCGACGCGCTCTCCCCGCACGAGTTCATCGGGGTCGAGTGAGCACGATCCTCGACACGATCCTCGCGACGAAGCGCGAGGAGGTCGCCGCCGCGAAGGCCGCACGTCCGTTCTCTGCGGTCGACGCCGCGGCGCGCGCAGCAGGGCCGCTGCGGCCGTTCGCCGAGGCGCTGCGCCGTCCCGCGGGTGCCCCGGTGCGCGTACTCGCCGAGATCAAGCGCGCGTCGCCGTCGGCCGGCCCGATCCGTCCGGATGCCGACCCCGCGGAGATCGCGGCCGACTACGCCGGCGGTGGCGCGGCCGCGCTGTCGGTCCTCACCGACACGACGTACTTCGCCGGCGAGCTCGCGTTCCTCGCGCGCGTCCGCGACCGCGTCGCGCTGCCGCTCCTGCGCAAGGACTTCACGATCGACGCCTACCAGATCGCCGAGGCCCGCGCGGCCGGCGCCGATGCCGTGCTCCTGATCGTCGCCGCGCTCTCGGCGTCACAGCTGCGCGAGCTCGCGGCCGCGGCCGCCGAGTACGGTCTCGCCGCGCTCGTCGAGGTCCACGACCTCGCGGAGGCCGACGTCGCGCTCGCGGCGGGGGTCCAGCTGCTCGGCGTCAATCACCGCGACCTGAAGACGATGACGATGGACATGACGCTGACCTCGACGATCGCGCCACGCGTGCCGCCGGGCACGATCCTCGTCGGCGAGAGCGGCATCCGCAGCAGCGCCGACGTGCGGGCGCTCGGTGAGGCCGGCGCTCACGCGATCCTCGTCGGCGAGCACCTGATGCGCCAGCCGTCGCCGGGGACCGCGCTGCGCGAGCTCATCGCAGGGGCTGGACGATGACGCGCGTCAAGATCTGCGGGGTCACGCTGCCGGACGATGCCGCGCGGGTGTCCGCCGCCGGCGCCGACTTCATCGGCTTCAACTTCTGGCCGCGGTCGAAGCGCTACGTCGACCCCGAGCGCGCGCCGATGCTCGCCGCCGTCGCGAAGGGCTCCGGCGCGGCGAAGCTCGTCGGCGTGTTCGTCGATCCAGATGTCGACGAGGTGCTCGCGGTGACGTCGCAGGTCGACCTCGACATCATCCAGCTCCACGGCGACGAGCATCCGGACCTCGTCCAGAAGATCTCGCGCGCGGTCTATCGCCCCGTGTGGAAGGCGATTCCCGTCGCCTCGCAGCGCGACATCGAGCACCTCGACGTCTGGCCGGTCGAGGCCGTGTTGCTCGACGCGCCGACGCCCGGTCGCGGAGGCGCGGGTGCGTCGTTCGACTGGAAGCTCGCACGCGAGGCACGCGAGAGGTTCCCGCGCCTGCACATCGTGCTCGCCGGCGGGCTCGCGCCCGACAACGTCGGAGATGCGATCCGTGCGGTCGAGCCGTGGGCCGTCGACGTCGCGTCCGGCGTCGAGGCAGGGCCGGGCATCAAGGATGCCGGCAAGCTCGACGCGTTCCTCGCCGCGGCGCGCTCCCGCTAGTCCTGCGGGATGCCGGGGAGCGGGTGCTCGCGAAAGGTGGCGGCGGTCGCGGCGAAGTCGTCCCGGAGCTCGGGCGTTGTCGCGCGGCTCGCGAGCAGCTCGGAGATCGCGATGCCGGCTGGATCGCCGACCGCCTCGATGCGGAGGCTCGTTCCGTGCGAGGGCAGGGGTATGGCGCCCGCATCGAGCATCGCCTCGACGCACGCGACGTGGAGGTCGGACGTGACCCACGCGCAGATCGTGCGATCGATCGGCGTGATGCCGTCGGACTCGGGCGCAGCAGGGTCGGCGCCGCGGGCGAGCATCGCTCGCACGACGTCGACGCGGCCGAGCCAGCCGGCGGAACCGAGCGTGCGCGGCTGGAGGAGGTCCGCGACGACGGTGTCGTCGACTGTTTCCCAGCTCACGACGTGGAGCATGTTCAACAGGTCGATCGAGAGCGCGCCATCGACGAGGCGCGAGCGCCGCTCGTCGAAACGCGCATCGGCAGCGATGCCGAGCTCGCGCGCGACGTTCGCCACCTGGTGCGCAAACGCGCGCAGCTTGTCTCGCGAGTCCATGAAACCCATGGTACCGACATATCGATGTCGACCGCCGACGAAATCGCCCGGCTCCCCGAGCCCGTCAACGGACGGTTCGGCGAGTTCGGCGGCCAGTATGTCGCCGAGACGCTGATGCCGGCGGTCAACGAGCTCGATGCCGCGTGGCGCGCCGCGCGCACCGACGCGTCGTTCTGGGCCGAGGTCGACGCGCTGCTCGCCGACTACGTCGGCCGGCCGTCGCGCCTGTATCACGCGAAGCGGCTGTCGACCGAGGTCGGCGCGCAGGTCTACCTGAAGCGCGAGGACCTGAATCACACGGGCGCGCACAAGATCAACAACTGCATCGGCCAGGCGGTGCTCGCACGCCGCATGGGCAAGCGGCGCCTGATCGCCGAGACCGGCGCCGGTCAGCACGGCGTCGCGACCGCGACGGTCGCCGCGCTGTTCGGCCTGCCGTGCGAGATCTACATGGGCGCCGAGGATGTCGTGCGCCAGGCCCTCAACGTCGAGCGCATGAAGCTGCTCGGCGCGCAGGTCCACGCCGTCACGAGCGGCACGCGCACGCTCAAGGACGCGATGAACGAGGCGCTGCGCGACTGGGTGACCAACGTCGGCGACACGTTCTATCTGATCGGCTCGGTTGCCGGTCCGCATCCGTATCCGTGGCTCGTCCGCGATCTGCAGAGCGTGATCGGCCGCGAGGCACTCGCGCAGATCCGAGCGCAGGCCGGGCGGCTTCCCGACGCGCTGATCGCGTGCGTCGGCGGCGGCAGCAACGCCGCGGGCCTGTTCGCGCCGTTCGTCGCCGAGAAGACGGTCAAGCTGTTCGGCGTCGAGGCAGCGGGCGAGGGCGTCGAGACCGGGCGCCACGCGGCGACGCTGAGCGCGGGCCGCGTCGGCGTGCTCCACGGCAGCAAGAGCTACGTGCTGACGCACACCGAGGAGAGCAGGCTCGGCCAGATCGCGCACGCGCACTCGATCAGCGCGGGCCTCGACTATCCCGGCGTCGGTCCCGAGCACTCGCACTGGAAGGACAGCGGCGCGGTCACGTACGTCTCGCGTACCGACGACGAAGCACTCGTTGCGCTCGAGCGCCTCGCGCGTACCGAGGGCATCATCTGCGCGCTCGAGACCGCGCACGCGATCGCCGCGCTCGACGAGGTCGCGAAGGCGACCGCCACGACCGATCCCGTCATCATCGTCGGCCTCTCGGGCCGCGGCGACAAGGACATGGTGACGATCGCCCAGCGGAGGCAGGCATGAGGCACACGGAACGCAATCGCCGGCTCGCGGCCGATCAGGAACGCGCGGCTCTCGCGAAGCTCGAGGAGACCGCTCTCACCCGGCGCGACGACGAGTGCCGCGCGCTCGTGCGCACCGAGCACGAAGAGAGTCGAGCCCTCGCGCGCCGCGACGAGCCGATCCCGGCTGACGATCCTTCGCTGCACGCGACCCTCGACACCCCGGTCCAGGGTGATGCTGGATCCATGCTCGCGCCGGGATCGCTGCAGGGTGTTTCCTCGCGTTCGTCGCTCGGTCGTGCGGTCATGCCGCGCGATGGCCGTCGCCTGATCGCGCTCGTCACGCGCATGCAGGGGCCGAGTCGCGTCACGCTCGTCGCGCGCCGCGCGATCGTCACTGCGGGACAGTTCCGCATCGCGATCGTGGCGCGAGGCCAGTCGTGACGTCCGCGATCGGGGGTGCGTCGTGAGTCGCCTGCGGGCGGCGTTCGACAAGGCCGCCGCCGAGAAGCGCGCCGCACTCGTCGCGTACCTGACGTTCGCGGATCCGGATCCGCAGACCTCGACCGCGGTCGTCGAGGCCGCGTGTCGCGCCGGCGCCGACGTGATCGAGCTCGGCGTGCCGTTCTCCGATC
>JAEWJO010000553.1 GCA_023386455.1 Pseudomonadota bacterium
GTGGTAGGAAGGGCGCCATGACGCCCGATCCGACGACGAAGAAGTGGACCGCGCAGGCGACCGAGAAGGTCCTGTCTGCGCTCAACCGTGCCGACGAGATCGGCGGCGAGGTCCGCGACTACATCCAGGACAAGATGGCCACCGACCCGCGCTACATCAAGGCGCGCAAGGCCGTCGCGAAGCTGCTCGGCAAGTCGTTCGAGTCTCGCTCCGAGGCCGAGTCGAAGGCGCGCGCCGCGGAGGCGACACGTGCCGCCGTCGCCGCGCCGACGCCGCCGACCGCGAAGCAGAAGGAGGCCGCGCGCACCGGCTTTGGCAACCCCGAGCTCAAGGCGCAGATCTACGGCAAGAAGAGCTGCCCGTGGACCGGTCGCGCGATCACGCTGCTCGAGCGCCACAAGCTCGACTACGACTACATCGATCTCGAGGAGCCGGAGCACGAGGCCAAGCTCGCCCCGCTCGCGAACGAGACCAAGCAGCACACCGTCCCGTTCATCTACCTGCGCGGTCAGTTCATCGGCGGCTTCAACGCGCTCGCCGAAGTCGAGCGCCTGGGCCAGCTCGAGTACGCGCTGATGTCGAAGGAAGAGAAGGCGGCGGCGCCGGCACACATGCAGAAGGTCGAGATCGTCGCGCGCCCGAACACCGACGAGGTCGCGCCGGCTGATCAGACGCCGGGCGAGTAGCGGCTACCGGTTCCCGAAACGGAAAACGGCCGGCACATCGCCGGCCGTTTCTACGTGGAGACCGTGTCGACTAGAAGATGATGTCGACGCAGGCCGTGAGGTCGAACAGCAGGAAGACGAGCGCCTTCTCGTCCGGCGTCATGTTCGCGGTGCAGCCCGACGGATACGAGGCGTTCACCGAGCCCGAGGCGACGTGCATGCCGGCGTAGACGACCTTGCCGCACTGGTTCTCCTGCGGAACACCGACCGGCGTCTGGAACGAGAGGTAGTGCGTCGTCGCCGGGTTCGCGGTGTAGAGCCAGCGCGTCGTCGGTGCATTCACCGTCGTGACGTTCGGGATCTTGCTGCCGAGCGAGATCTGGCCGAGCGTCGACGACGCGCCGACCGTGACGAGCCACTGGGCGAATGCCATGCCCGACGGGGTCGACGTGTCGACCAGGTCCTGGCCGCTCGACGTTCCGCCGGTCGCCCACGTCGCGGTGCCCTGCCACTGCGGGATGAGCGTCTTCGTCCACGTGTAGTGATAGTGCGAGCCGAACACGCGGCCGCCCATGTCGGCGTACTGACGCAGCAGGTCCGGCGACGTCTTCAGCTCGTCGTGCACGTTGCACTCGCACGAGTTGATGATGACGTCGAACTTCTTCATCTCCTCCAGGTCACCCCACAGTGCGGTCGCCGACTTCGGTGTACCCGGGGCGACGCCGCCCGCGCCGTTGTACCAGATGACCCGCTGCGGACCCGCGGGGTCGGTTCCGAACTCGCTCGCGTCGAGGCCGAGCTTCGAGAGGATGCACGCGAGCGGATCGCAACCGCCGGTGACCATCGCGATGCGCGGAATCTCACCCTCGCTGCGGTTCTTGGGCAGACGGAACGTGCCGTCCTGGATCGGCAGGTCGACGCACTGGCCGACGACGGGCACCGTCAGGCGACGGCGCCACTTACCGCTGGTGATGATGACCGGAACGTTCTCGCCGGGCGGAACGCCTTCCATCTTGAAGCTGCCGTCGGGACCCGTGACTGCACTCGCGAGCGCGCCGCCGGGAATACCGTCGCCGCAGCTGCTGCACTGCACGCCCTCGGGGAACGCGATCGGCTGCTGCTCCGGCACGTAGACCCGGACGTTGTAGAGGGGCAGGGTGCCGTTCGGCGCGAACACCTTGCCCGAGATCGAGGTGACGCACGGAGCGTCGGCGGGACCCGCGTCGTTTGTACCGACGCCGTCGTCACCGCGATGTTCCGGACCGCAGGCAAGGAGGAAGAGGAGCGAGAGGGAGGCTCGTCGAAGCATGGCGGGCGCGACAGTAAACGATTTGTTACCCGGGTAAAGCAGGATTTTCACCGACGACGTTTTCGAGATCTGGTGCCGTGGAATGCCAGCACGAGCCGTAACGACACGACAGGTAGGTGACTGCGTGCCGGAAATTTACACTGTCCAGAATGGTCTCGCGGCTCACACTCGGCGTGACGCACTGCCGCCGAGCGTGTGCAGTCATCGCGCGAGAGCACGAGCACAGATCGCGGCGCCGCTTCGACCGCGGGCATGACGCGGCGCGAATGCGAAATTGATCACGACCCGCGCAGTAGGACAAACACCGACCGTTCAGAAACCGAGATCTTCGACGGCGATCTCGTATTCATCGACGAGGATTGATTTGGTACCGTGCCGCCCCGATGCGCACTCCGCGTAGTTTTCTAGCTGTCGCCCTCACCATTCCAATTGCCCTTGTTGCCGCGTGTGGAGACAACCACCCGGCGAAGGAGACCGTCTGCGGTGACGCAGTCATCGCGGGCGACGAGGTCTGCGACGACGGCAATACGACCGACGGCGACGGCTGCAACGCGGACTGTCGGCCGACCCGCTGCGGTGATGGGCTCCTCGCCTTCTCCGAGGCGTGCGACGACGGCAATGACATCGACGGTGACGGTTGCGACACGAACTGCACGGAGTCGTTCTGCGGTAACGGCATCCTCGCGGAGGGTGAGGCATGCGACGACGGCAACACGCGTGACGGCGACGGCTGCGATAGCAACTGCCGCCCCAGTGGTTGCGGCAACGGCGCGACCGGCGGCACCGAGACGTGCGACGACGGCAATGCGATCGACGGCGATGGCTGCGACTCGAACTGCCAGACGACCGCATGCGGTAACGGCATCAAGACGGGCACGGAGCAGTGCGACGACGGCAACTCGGTCAGCCTCGACGGCTGCAGCGCGAACTGCGCGACCGAGGTCGCCGAGGTCGAGCCCAACGAGGATGGCTCCGTGTCGACCGGCGGCTCCGGCATCGCCGGCAATGACTTCGCGACGGCCGCGCCTGACGCCAATGGCGAGCTCACGGGCTCGACGCTGATCGTCGCCGCCCTCACGCCCGCTGGCGACGAGGACGTCTTCAAGGTGACGAACACCGGCACGGCGCCGGTGAACCTGCAGCTCGACACGTGGAACCTGGCGACCGGCTTCGGCGTCGGCACCTCGTGCGGTACGTCGATCAATACCGGCATCAACGTCCGCAATGCGGCCGGCACCGTGCTCGCGTCGAACGACACCCGCATGAGCGGCGACAACTGCGCCGGTCTCGTCTATCCGCTGTTCGCCAACGAGACCGTCTACGTCCATGTCACCGAGTCGGGCGACAACGCGGTGATCGCGAACTACGCGCTCGAGATCGTGTTCAAGGCAGTGATCTGCGGCGACGGCAATGTCGGTCCGGGCGAGCAGTGCGACGACATGAACACGACGGTGGGCGACGGCTGCAGCGCGACCTGTCAGATCGAGAACTCGTTCTCGGAGATGGAGCCGAACGAGGACGGCACGCCGTCGACCGGTGGCACCGGTATCGACGGCAACGACTACGCGTCGGCGAACGCCGATATGTACGGGCCGTCGACGAGCTCGAAGACCGCGATCGCGTCGATCATGCCCGCCGGCGACGAGGACGTCTTCGCGATCAAGAACACGGGCACGACGTACACGACCGTCTCGCTCGATGTCTGGAACCTCGCCATCGGCTTTGGCATCGGCGTGCCCTGCGGGACGTCGATCGACACGGCGCTACACGTGCGCGATGCAGCCGGTAACTCCGTCGGCTCGAACGACGACCGCAACGGCGCGAGCGACCGCTGCTCGACGCTCAAGGTCTACCTCAAGCCGAACGAGACGCTGTACGCCCACGTCAGCGACTTCGGCGACAGTGACCAGATCCCGATGTACGCGCTCAAGATGGTGTTCTCGCCGTCGGTGTGCGGCGACATGACGGTCACCGCGGGCGAGCAGTGCGACGACGGCAACGCGACGGCCGGCGACGGCTGCAGCGCGACGTGCCAGGTCGAGGCCGTGTGCAACGACGGCATGGTCCAGCCCGGCGAGCAGTGCGAGGACGGCAACACGATGGCCGGCGATGGCTGCGATGGGATGTGCCAGCTCGAGGGCGTGACCGACGAGGTCGAGCCGAACGAGGACGGCAACGTCAGCACCGGCGGCAGCGGTATCGCGGGCAACGACTTCGGCTCGGCGATTCCCGATGCGAACGGCGCGTTCACCGGCTCGGTGACGCTCGCGGCGTCGTTGATGCCGTCCGGCGACGAAGACGTCTTCAAGTTCACCAACACCGGCACCACGTACGCGATCGTGAAGTTCGACACGTGGAACATGGCGCCGACGTTCGGCATCAACGTCGCGTGCGGCACGTCGATCAATACCGGCATCACGCTCCGCAGTGCGTCGGGCTCGTCGCTCGCATCGAACGACGATCGCGTGACCACGACGGACCAGTGCTCGTCGGTCACCTACAACATGGCTCCCGGCGAGTCGGTCTACGCACACGTCGTCGCGAACGGCGATGTCGCGCAGATCGCGACGTACGCGCTCGTGGTCGGCTTCGCGCCCGTCGTCTGCGGCGATACGATGATCGGCCCCGGCGAGCAGTGCGACGACGGCAACACGAACGCCGGCGACGGCTGCAGCCCGGTCTGCGAGAACGAGCCGGTCTGCGGTAACTCGATGCTCGAGGTCTCCGAACAGTGCGACGACGGCAACGCCAATCCCGGCGACGGCTGCAGCGCGACGTGCCAGCTCGAGAACGCGGTCACCGAGGTCGAGCCGAACGAAGATGGCACGCCCTCGATCGGCGGTAGCGGTACGGTCGGCAACGACTTCGGCATCGCGAACCCCGACACCAACGGTGCGTTCACGGCGTCGACCCGCATCGCGGCGAAGCTCACGCCGGCTGGTGACGAGGACATCTTCAAGATCACGAACACCGCGTCGACCTACGCGATCCTGTCGCTCGACGTGTGGAACATCGCGCCGGGCTTCGGCGTCGGCGTGCCATGCGGTACGTCGATCGATACCGGTATGCACCTGCGCGACGCGGCGGGTGTCTCGCTCGCGTCGAACGACGACCGCAATGGCGCGTCCGATCGCTGCTCGACACTGACGTTCACGATGGCGCCGGGCGCGAGCGTCTACGCGCACGTGATCGAGTTCAGCGATGACGAGACGGTCGCGAGCTACGCGCTCGTCGTCAACATCGCGCCGGTCGTCTGCGGCAACAGCGCGGTCGGCCCCGGCGAGCAGTGCGACGATGGCAACACGACGGCCGGCGACGGCTGCAGTGCGACCTGCCAGGTGGAAGGCACCGCGGAGATCGAGCCGAACGAGGATGGCTCGGTGTCGACGGGCGGCACCGGTATCGTCGGCAACGACTTCGGCGTCACCGCGCCGGATGCGAACGGCGTCTTCACGGTCCCGGCCACGATCCTGGCGACGTTGACGCCGGCCGGCGACGAGGACGTGTTCAAGTTCACGAACTCGTCGGCGAACGAGGTGATCGCGAGGTTCGATACCTGGAACCTCGCGTTCGGCTTCGGAATCGGCATTCCGTGCGGAACATCGATCAATACGGGCCTGACGCTGCGCGACGCCGCGGGCGCCTCGCTCGCGTCGAACGACGATCGCAACGGCAGCACCGATCGGTGCGCGGGCCTCAGCTATGTCATTCCGGCCGGCGGCACGGTGTACGCGCACGTCGTGGAGTCCGGTGACGACGCTGTCGTCGCGAACTACACGCTCGTCGTCAAGTACACGCCCGTCATCTGCGGTGACGGCACCATGGGTGGAAGCGAGCAGTGCGACGACGGCACCACGACGGCGGGCGACGGCTGTAGCTCGGTCTGCAAGGTCGAGGGTCTGACCGAGATCGAGCCGAACGAGGATGGCACCCCGTCGACCGGTGGTTCCGGCATCGTCGGCAACGACTTCGGTGTCACCGCACCGGATGCGAACGGCGCCTACACGGCTCCGGTGACGATCCTCGCGGCGCTCAGCCCGGCCGGCGACGAGGACGTGTTCAAGTTCACGAACTCGTCGGCGACCGAGGTCATCGCGCGGTTCGACACCTGGAACCTCGCTCCGGGCTTCGGTCCGGGGGTGCCGTGCGGTTCGTCGATCGACATCGGCGTGACCCTCCGCGATGCCGCGGGCGTATCGCTCGCGAGCAACGATGACCGCAACGGCAGCACCGACCGGTGCGCTGGCCTCAGCTACGTCATCCCGGCGGGTGGCACCGTCTACGCACACATCGTCGAGTCGGGAGACAACGCGGTGGTCGCGAACTACGCGCTGGTCGTCCGCTCCACGCCCGTCGTGTGCGGTGACGGGGTCGTCGGTGGCAGCGAGCAGTGCGACGATGGCAACACGACGGGCGGCGACGGCTGCAGCGCGACGTGCCAGGGCATCGTCGAGATCGAGCCCAACGACACGACCGCGCAGGCGATGACGAGCACGCTGCAGGTGACGGGCGACGTCACGATCGCCGGTGCGATCGGCGCGGTCGCCGACAAGGACGTCTTCCAGGTGACCGTCGCTTCGCAGACGGTGGTCCGGTTCGAGACGTTCACGTCGGCACGTGACTGCGCGTCCGGCACGACGATCGACATGCGCCTGTTCAACAGCGCGTCTGCGCTGATCATCGCGGACACGTCGGGCATGGGTATCGCCAGCTGCGCGGCGATCACCATCCCGCTCGCGCCCGGCACGTACTTCGTGCAGGTCGAGGAGCGCGGCAACAACGCGACCGTCCCGGCGTACCTGCTCGAGGTCGCGTATCAGGATAGCCGCGGTACGGAGATCGAGCCGAACGAGACCGTCATGACGTCGAACGCGAACCTTCTCGGCGAGAACGAGTCGTTCGTGTTCGGCGACCACATGGTGGGCGCGGACGTCGACGTCTACGCGATCACCGTCGACCCGGGTCAGCGCATCCGCGCCGAGATCGTCGAGGGCGATCGCGCCGTGGAGACGTGCGAAAGCAACAGCATCGATAGCCGTCTGACCCTGTTCGATCAGAACGGCGTCCAGCTGGTCGACGATGACGACGATGGCCGCGGCTTCTGCTCGCTGATCGATGGCAGCGGAGCCTCCCCGCTCGATGCGTCGGCGAGGAACGCGTCGGCGACGCCGCAGACGTACTACCTGATGGTGCGCCAGTCCTCGCTGGTCACCGCGCCGAACGGCGAGTTCGTCTACCGCCTGCAGGTGACGCTCCGCTGAGCGGACGGCCGCGTTGCACAACTAGTGCAACGTGGCTGATCCCCTGGGGGAATCGGTTACGGCTCCACTCACCAGGTCGTACATCCAGCCGCGCTAACTCCGCGGCATCAAAGACGGGGCATGTGGCACCACTCGTGTAATTGCGAGGTCACATGTCCCGTCTCGCTGTTTACGCCCTCGCATCGGTGTCGCTCCTGGGCTGCGTCGATCAGCCGAACACGAGCTCGACGGGAGGCATCTCCTTCGAGGAGTTCAAGGCGCGGACGTACCGGGAGCCGGCGACCGGTCTCTACGTCCTCGACTGGGACACGGTCGTCAGCGGCGACGACGCGCTCCGCGAGGTCTGGGAAGCGACACAGCAGGGCGCGCTCGCCGTCTATTCGATCAACGGCCAGGACATCGTCTGGAGCGCCACCCAGAAGAAGCAGCTGACGTACTGCATCTCGAACACGTTCGCCGGCAACAAGCAGGCCGTGATCGCCGCGATGACCGCGGCCAGCGAGAACGGCTGGGAGAAGATGGCAGACGTCAACTTCACCTACGTCCCGGCCCAGGACGCGAACTGCAACGCGCAGAACACGAACGTCCTGTTCGACGTCAACCCGGTCAACGCGAACGGCCAGTACCTCGCGCGCGCGTTCTTCCCGAACAGCCCGCGCGGCGAGCGCAACGTCCTCATCGACAACACCGCGTTCCAGCCGGGCGGCACCGGCGGCATCTCGCTCGGCAACATCCTCGGCCACGAGCTCGGCCACACCCTCGGCTTCCGTCACGAGCACATCCGCCCGGAGGCCAACGCGACCCAGTGCACCGAGGACAACCAGTTCCGCGGCGTGACGACCTACGACTCCGCGTCCGTCATGCACTACCCGCAGTGCAACGGCACGTCGACGACGCTCGCGTTCACGCAGAAGGACAAGGATGGCGTCATCCTCCTCTACGGCGCGCCGCTCACCAACCCGTCGCCGATGACGCAGGTGACCGCGCCCGCCGACGGCGCGACGGTCGGCACGTCGTTCGACGTCCAGGCATCGATCGTCGACACGGACCTCGTGAAGGCCGAGCTCTCGATCGACGGCACGCTGACGAGCACGCTCAACGCCGCGCCGTACACGTTCCATCTGACGGACGTCGCGATCGGATCGCACACGCTCGAGATCAAGGCCACCGACGGCGCCGGTCAGTCGGCGACCCAGACCATCCGCGTCACCGTTGCTGCAAACGGCGGTGGCGGCGGCAACGGCAGCGGCAGCGGCAGCGGCTCGGGCACGGGCTCCGGTGGCGACGAGGTCAACGGCATCGGCGACGACGTCTACGGTGGCTGCAACGCGGCGGGCGGCGGGGCAGGTGGCCTCGCGCTCGCTCTCGTCGGTCTCGTCTCGCTCGTCCGTCGCCGCTGTCGGTAGCGCGAGCCACTCGAGATCGAAGGTCGAGGGCTCGTCTCTCGGCCTTTGTCGTTTCGGTTCCGAGCGATCGAGGTCGTCGACCTGGTGCTCGTTCGGGTACCGATTTCATGACGCGCTGCTTCGACGCAGTGCGGGATCGAGTGCGTGCTTGATGCTTTGATCACCAAGTGTCTCATTCGCGCTCGGTGGGTGTAGCTCCGACCGCGTAAACCGAAAATCTTCGACGGTGACGATCGGTTTTCTCGTCGAGATCAGTCTGATAGTTTGCGCGCGTCTGGAGGGACGCAATGTCGACTGCTCGTCGCCGTTTGGTGCTGCTATTTTCGGTTTCGCTTCTCGCCTGTGGCGATTCGAAGCTCGGTCCGGACGCCGGACTCGGGCTGTGCTCCGACGGAATCGATAACGATGGCGATGGCGCCGTCGACTTTCCGTCGGACCGCGGCTGCGAGAGCGAGACCGACGACAGCGAGGACTCGGTGCCGCTGCCTGCGTGCGCGGACCATCGCGACAACGATGGCGACGGCAAGGTCGACTGGCCCGAGGATCCGGGATGTCCCGTTCCTCAGGTCGACGACGAGACGGATGACTGTCCGGACGGCGAGGGCTGTCCGCAGTGCGCCGACGGCAACGACAACGACATGAATGGCATGGCCGACTGGCCAGAGGATGCGGCGGGGTGCGAGTCGGCCGGCGATTCGCTCGAGTTCGCCGATAACACGATCGCGTGCGGCATCGGGCTCGCGATCAATCCGCTGCCGGTCACCGGCATGGACATGGGCATGGTGCCACCGAGCAGCGTGACGAACCTGACCACGAGCTGCGGTGTCGCCGCGGCGGCGCCGGCGGTCGCGTACGTGTTCCACCTCGCGCTGCCGCAGGTGGTGGTCGCGACGACCGACGACTCGATGACGAGCTTCAACACGGTGCTCGATCTGCGCTCGTCGATGTGCAGCGACGATGCTGCCGAGCTCGCGTGTCATGACGACATCAGCTCGACGAACAAGAAGTCGACGGTGACGAGGTCGCTCGCCGGGGGGACGTACTACCTGATCGTCTCGGGCAAGACGGCGACGGATACCGGCACGTACAAGCTGACGGTCGAGTTCCTGCCGGGCGAGGGCACGGCGTGCGCGACCGACGACGAATGCGGGACGGGGCTCGTGTGCCGCGTACCGGCCGGCGAGACGTCGATGATCTGCACCGGACCGGTGTGCAGCGACGGCCGCGACGACGACGGCGACGGCAAGACGGACTACCCGGGTGACCCGGGCTGCGCGTCGCCTGCCGACGACACCGAGAACGATCCGTGCGCGACCGATCCGACCGATCCGGCGTGCCCTGCGTGCGGCAACGGCGTCGACGACGACGGCGACGGCGATATCGACTATCCCGACGACCCGACCTGCGTCGCAGCTTCGACGATCGCGGAGTCATGCGTGCAGAGCGAGCCGGTGCTCGTGGCGACGAGCTCGCCGTTCACGGGGACGACGGCCGGCGCGGTGAACGACTACTTCCCGCCGCCCGGGTCGTTCGGCGGTCACACGTGCTCGACGACGGCGACGCACTCGGCCCCCGATGTCGCGATCGAGCTCGAGCTTCCGGCGATGACGAGCCTGAACCTGCAGATGAACCCGGCGAGCGGGTTCAACTCGTCGCACATCCTGTTCGACTCGACGTGCGGCGGTACGCCGATCGCCTGCTACGACGCGGCGCTCATGCCGCTGACGAACCTGGCTGCGGGTCGCTACTACCTGATCGCGGACGGCTACAGCACCGCGAGCGGCGCGTTCACGCTGAACATCAGCGGCTCGATCGTGAACGGCGAGAGCTGCGAGGTTCCGCTCGCCCAGTCGGGAGCGATCACGTGCGGTTCGGGGTACGCGTGTCTCGGGACCGCCGGATCGCGGACGTGCCGGCCGACCGAGTGCAACGATGGCATGGACAACAACAGCGATGGCCTCACGGACTTTCCGGCGGATCCGGGCTGCGCGACGGCGAGCGATGCGACCGAGAACACGGTGTGCCCGGGCGCGAGCTGCCCGGTCTGCTCGGACGGCCTCGACAACGACGGCGACACGTTCATCGATTACCCGATGGATACGGGCTGTCTCAGTGCATCGCAGGGCAACGAAGGCTGCCGCGAGTCGGACCCGCTGCTCGTGATCTCCGCACCGACGATGACGGGCACGCTCGTCGGCGCGACCGATGACCACGATCCGAGCTGCGTCGCCACGAACCTCCCGGATCGCATCTACACGCTCGAGGTCCAGACCCAGCTCGAGGAGCTCGTGATCGATACCGAGGACTCGGTGGTCGATACCGTGCTGTCGCTGATGGGCTCGACCTGCGGCGAGCCGAGCATCAAGTGCGATGACGACGGTGGCGTCGGCACCGGTGACTCGCTGATCACGCGCCAGAACGTGGCGCCGGGTCTCTACACGATCGCGGTCGACTCCGACAACGCGACACTCGACACGTACAACCTGCACGTCCGAGGCACGATCCGTCCGGGCGCGAGCTGCGAGGGGCCGCTGTTCGCGGCCGGCGTGTTCCAGTGCCCGGTCAACTTCGGCTGCAATGGTTCGGCCGGAAGCCGGGTCTGCACGGTCGCGCAGTGCAAGGACGGCGTCGACAACAACGGCGACGGCAAGGTCGACTATCCGGCGGATCCGGGCTGCGATAGCTCGTCTGACAACACCGAGGTCAGCACGTGCCCCGGCCCGTCGTGCCCGGTCTGCAGCGACGGCATGGATAACGACAGCGACGGCAAGATCGACTATCCGATCGATCCGGGCTGCACGTCCGCCGCCGACGGGATCGAGGGCTGCGACGAGCCCGACCCCGTCGGGTCGATCCTGACGCCGACGACGAGCGACACGCTCGTCGGGACCACGAACGATCACCAGCCCGTCTGCACGACGGTGCTGACCGGCGCGGATCGCGCGTACGCGCTGACCGTACCGACGCTCGAGTCGCTCACGATCGACACCGAGGGCTCGACGGTCGATACCGTGCTGTCGCTCATGACGAGCGACTGCGCCGAGCCCGCGATCACGTGCGACGACGACGGGGGCGTCGGCACCGGCGACTCGCTGATCACGCGCGGCAACATGGCCGCCGGCACCTACACGATCATGGTCGACGCCGACTCGGCGACGCCGAACACGTTCGACCTCAACGTCAGCGGCGTCATCAGCCCGGGCGAGAGCTGCGAGTCGCCGCTCTACGCGACGGGCGTGCTCAGCTGCTCGTTCGGCTTCTCGTGCAAGGGCCCGGTCGGCGCGCGTATCTGCGACGTCGCCGAGTGCATCGATGGCGTCGATAACAACGGTGACGGCAAGACCGACTTTCCGGCCGACCCGGGCTGCGAGTCGTTCGTCGATGACACCGAGGCGGGCGTCTGTCCGGGACCGTCGTGCCCGCTCTGCAGTGACGGCATCGACAATGATGGCGACGGCAGCACCGACTACCCGCTGGATTCGAGCTGCTTCTCGGCCTCGAGCAACAACGAGACGTGCCCGCAGTCCGACCCCATCGCCCGTGTCACCGAGCAGTTCACGTACGGAGACACGACCGGAGCGACCGACGACTACGCCCCGTCGTGCAGCAGCAGCACGACGCACGCGGCGGGTGATGTCGCGATCGAGCTCAGCATCCCGGATCTCGAGACGCTGAACCTCAACCTCAGCAGCGCGACGACGACGTCGAAGGACTTCACGACGACGCTGCTCGACTCGACCTGCGACGGCACGCCGATCGCGTGTAGCGATCCCGTCGTGATGACGCGCACGAACATCGCGGCTGGCACGTACTACGTCGTCGCCGACGGCTGGAGCACGGCGGAAGGCCCGTTCTTCCTCCAGACGACCGGCACGATCGCCGCCGGCGCGAGCTGCGAGCATCCGCTCGCGCAATCCGGCGTGTTCCTGTGCCCGCCGACGTACACGTGCGCCGGTACCCCGGGCGCGCGCGTCTGCACGCTCGCGCTGTGCAGCGATGGCATCGATAACGACGCCGACGGCACGATGGACTACCCCGCCGACCCCGGCTGCGCGAGCCCGCAGGACAACGACGAGGCCGACGATTGCGCGACGGCCGGACCGAACTGTCCTGCATGTGCCAACGGTACCGACGACGATGGGGACACGATGTCCGACGCCGCCGACAACCGCTGCGTCGCGCCGTCGTTCTTCATGGAGGACTTCTGCTCGATCGACGCTGACGTCGGCGGGATGGTCACGGACAAGACGACCGCCGGGACGTTCATCGGCCGCGCAGCGGACTTCGATCAGACCTGCGACACGCTCACCTACGCCGACGTGAGCTATGGCCTCCGCCTGCCGGTTCCGGTCGCGCATCTCGTCATCGACACGCTCGGCTCGGCGTCGACCAGCACCGTCGTGTCGATGTGGGCCGCGAGCTGCGGTGCCGGCACCGAGCTCGGCTGCGATAGCGGCGGCGATCCTGCGAGCGCGCGCTCGATACTCCGCATCGACAACGTTCCTGCGGGCGACTACGCGATCCAGGTCGACAGCAACACGACCACGCTCAACACGTTCTTCCTGAACGTCCGTGGCGTGGTCGCGCCGGGCACTGCCTGTACTTCCGACCTCTTCAGGACGGGCGTACTCGGCTGTCCGGGCGGCACGAGCTGCACCGCGGGCACCTGCCAGTAGGAGTCACTGACCCGAACGAGTACCGAGAACGTCGGGCTCGCGGCGACACGGCATCACTGCGACACGCGCGCGGTCGCGGTGTGGCTCGACGCGCGTTTCGTCGCAAGAAAATGTGTCGATGTGTGTCGATTCTCATGACGCATCGCTTCCGCGCGACGCGCGCGTGCAGGATCGATCACGCTTTGTCCCGCACGCGCACGGTGGGTGAAACTCCGACCGCGAAATTAGATGATCTTCGACGGTGAAGATCTGTTTTCTCCTCGGGAGCGTTTTGATAGCGTGCGCGCACTTGAGGGGTGTCATGCCGGCTTTCCGCCGCTCGTTCTCGTTCCTGCTCCTAGTTGTCGCGCTGTGCGCCTGTGGTGATTCGAAGCTCGGTCCGGACGCCGGACTGGGGCTGTGTTCCGACGGTATAGATAACGACGGCGACGGCGCCGTCGACTATCCCGCGGACCTCGGCTGCGAGAGCGAGGAGGACAACTCCGAGGATTCGATACCGATGCCCGCGTGCTCGGATCATCGCGACAACGACGGCGACGGCAAGGTCGACTATCCCGACGATCCGGGCTGCCTCGCGCCGAACGTCGATAGCGAGGAGGACGACTGTCCGAACGGACCGAGCTGTCCGCAGTGCGGGGATGGCAAGGACAACGACGGCAATGGCACGAAGGACTGGCCCGAGGATGCAATGGGCTGTACCTCGGCCGGCGACCTGCTCGAGTTCACCGACAACCCGGTCGCCTGTGGCGTGGGACTGACGGTGAAGATGTTGCCGCTCGGCGGTGCCGAGATGGGCATGCTGATGCCGACGAGCACGTCGATGCTGTCGACGACGTGCGGCGGTGGCAATGGAGCACCGGCGATCGCGTACGTGTTCCAGTTGACGGAGCCGAAGGTGATCGTCGCATCGACCGACGATCCGTTCACGACGGCGGACACCGTACTCGATCTGAGGTCGGCGAACTGTACCGATCCGAGCGCGAGCATCGCGTGCCACGACGACATCAGCTCCACGATCAAGAGGTCCCAGATCACGCGCGCGCTCGGCGCCGGTACGTACTACCTGATCGTCGAGGGCAAGACGGCGACCGACATGGGGCCGTACAGCATCTCGGTCCAGTTCTTCGCCGGCCCGGGCACGATGTGCGCGTCGACCGACGACTGCGGTCC
The DNA here is from genome assembly GCA_023386455.1 of Pseudomonadota bacterium. Classification (GTDB taxonomy): domain Bacteria; phylum Myxococcota_A; class Polyangia; order Haliangiales; family Haliangiaceae; genus JABFXX01. Next base: position 14,488 of record JAEWJO010000553.1, read on the forward strand.
CGGTCTCGTGTGCCGCGTTCCTCATGGCATGACGGCGATGCAGTGCGTGCCGCCGGTGTGCAACGACGGCGTCGACGACGATGGCGACGGCAAGGCCGACTTCCCCGTCGATCCGGGCTGCGCGGACCCGGACGACGACGAGGAGGATGATGATTGCCCGGCAGGCCCGATGTGCCCGCGCTGCGGCAACGGCCTCGACGACGATGGCGACGGCAACACGGACTTCCCCGCCGACATCAACTGCACGTCGGCGTCGTACAACTTCGAGTCGTGCCAGCAGACCGAACCGGTCGTGGTCGCGACGACGCCCGTCGTGTCCGGAACGACCGCCGGCATGACCGACGACTACCGGCCGATCGCCGGCAGCGTCAACGGCCACCTGTGCTCGACGACGGCCACGCACTCGGCGCCCGACGTCGCGATCCAGCTCGACCTGCCGGCGCTGTCGGCGCTCGACCTGAACCTGACGTTCCCGGGCACGAGCTTCGACAGCTCGCACACGCTGCTCAACGCGAGCTGCGGCGGTGCACCGATCGATTGCCGCGATGCGGCCGCGATGCCGCTGACGAACATCGCGGCGGGTACGTACTACCTCGTCGTCGACGGCTACAGCGCCGGCAGCGGCGCGTTCAACCTGAACATCAGCGGAACGATCCTGCCCGGTGAGAGCTGCGAGATGCCGCTCGCTCAGTCGGGCGCGCTCGTCTGCGGGATGAACACGGTCTGCGGAGGAACCCCGGGCAGCCGGACGTGCATCCCGGCGCAGTGCAACGACGGCATCGACAACAACAGCGACGGCCTGATGGACTACCCGGCCGATCCGGGCTGCACGAGCATCGCGGACGACTCGGAGACGACCGTGTGCCCCGGACCGGACTGCCCGGCATGCTTCGACGGGATCGACAACGAGAACGACGGCGTCATGGACTACCCCGGTGACGCCAGCTGTCTCTCGGCGTCGCAGGCGTTCGAGTACTGCCCGCAGAGCGAGCCCGCGATCGTCGCGACCGGGCCGACGACCAATGGCACGACCGTCGGGGCGACCAACGACTTCCGGCCGGTTGCCGGCAGCGTCAACGGTCACACGTGCTCGACGACCGGCACGCACTCGGCGCCCGACGTCGCGGTCGAGATCGAGGTGCCCGCGCTCACGAGCCTCAACCTGAACATGACGTTCCCGGGTACGAGCTTCGACAGCTCGCACACGCTGCTCGATTCGACCTGCGGCGGAACGCCGATCGACTGCCGCGATGCGGTCGCCATGCCGCTGACGAACATCGCGGCGGGCAAGTACTACGTGATCGTCGACGGCTACAGCACCGCCAGCGGCGCGTTCACGCTCAACCTGAACGGCACGATCGCCGACGGCGAGCCGTGCGACGATCTCCCGCTGTCGGCCTCTGGCGCCCTGCGCTGCGGGCCGGGCCACGCGTGCAAGGGCACCGCGGGCAGCAAGACGTGCGAGCTCTCCGAGTGCAACGACGGCATCGATAACAACAGCGACGGCCGCATGGACTACCCGGCAGATCCGGGCTGCGTCGACACGAGCGACGACACCGAGACGACCGTGTGCCCGGGCGCGAGCTGCCCGGTCTGCGCCGACGGCATCGACAACGATGTCGACGGTGCGATCGACTACCCGAACGACACCAGCTGCGTCTCGGCTTCCGGTACCTCGGAGGGCTGCATGCAGACCGAGGCGATCGGTACGATCACCCAGCCGCAGACGATGGGCACGACCGTCGGAGCGACGAACGACTACCGTCCAGTCGCGGGTACCGTGAACGGTCATACGTGCTCGACGACCGCCACGCACTCCGCACCCGATGTCGCCTACCAGATCGTGCTCCCCGAGACGACGACCCTCAACATCGACATCACGTTCCCGGGGACGAGCTTCGATAGCTCGCACACGCTGCTGAACTCGACATGCGGCGGTGCGCCCGTCGACTGCCGCGACGCGCCGACGATGCCGTTCACGAACCTGCCCGCGGGCACGTACTACCTCGTGGTCGATGGCTACAGCACCGCCAGCGGCGCCTTCACCGTCAACGTCAGCGGCACGCTCGCGGACGGCGAGAGCTGCGAGTCCCCGCTCGCGCTGTCGGGCGCGCTCACCTGCGGCGAGGGCTTCTCGTGCCAGGGCACGCTTGGCAGCCGGACGTGCCAGCCTTCCGAGTGTTCCGATGGCCTCGACAACAACATGGACGGCACGGTCGACTACCCCGACGATCCGGGGTGCGAGGATCCGAGTGACGACAGCGAGACCACCGTGTGCCCGGGCCCGATGTGTCCGTCGTGCGCGAACGGGATCGACGACGACCTCGACGGGCTGATCGACTACCCGGACGATCTGAGCTGCTTCTCCGCCTCGGGTCACACGGAGTCGTGCAACCAGTCCGAGCCGATCGCGGTGATCAAGGGCGCGGTCACCACCGGAACGACGGTGGGCGCGACCAACGACTCGATCCCGTACTGCGGAAGCACGACCCATGCGGCTCCCGACGTCCTGCTCGAGCTCGACGTGCCGGATCTCGACAGCCTGACGCTGAACGTGACCGGCTTCGATACGGCTCACTCGCTGCTCGACTCCTCGTGTGGCGACGAGCCGATCTTCTGCAGCGATCCCGCGAGCACGACGACGAAGAACGTCCGCGCAGGTCGCTACTACGTCTCGATCGACGGCTGGGGCACCGCGAGCGGTGCGTGGTCGCTGGCCACGAGCGGCACGGTCGCACCCGGCGGTAGCTGCGAAGGCGCGCTGTTCCAGGCGGGCGTCTTCACCTGCGCCAGCGGCCTCACCTGTGCCGGCACGATGGGCTCGCGCACCTGCCAGTCGCAGTGCTCGGACGGCATCGACAACAACGCCGATGGCCTGATCGACTTCCCGGAGGATCCGGGCTGCGACAGCGGCTTCGACGTCAGCGAGGATCTGCTGTGTCCGGGCCCGATGTGTCCGGTCTGCAGCAACATGCTCGACGACGACATGGACAGCGCGATCGACTGGCCGCAGGACAACGCGTGCTCGGCGGCGTCGACGAACAGCGAGACGTTCTGCCCGATCGAGCCCGACGTCGGCGGCACGATCACGCAGCCGATGACGTTCGGAACGCTCGCGAACAAGGCGGCGAACTACAACGCGAGCTGCGCGACGACGACCGCCAATGACATGGCGTACTCGCTCAGGCTGCCGGTCCCGGTCACGAGCCTGACGATCGACACGCTCGGCTCGGCCGCGTTCGACACGGTCCTCTCGCTGAAGGACGCGCAGTGCATCGTCGAGTACGGCTGCGACGACAACGGCGCGTTCCAGGGAGATAACCGCGCGCTGTTGAAGCTGCCGGGCTTGCCGGCCGGCAACTACGCGATCCAGGTCGACGCGAAGGCGACGACGAGCAACAGCGCGTTCGTGCTCCACGTCAGTGGCACGGTCGCCGTCGGCACGGCCTGCACGAGCCCGCTGTTCACGACGGGCGTCCTGCGATGCCCGATCGGATCGAGCTGCATGGCCGGAACCTGCCAGTAGCGGTCCGCCAGCGAGTCCAACGGGGAGTCATGCACCGCTGACGCGGTTGCGTGGCTCCCCGTTTCGCTAGCTGCCGAGCAGCGTCGGCGGTGCCGTGATGCCCGGAAGGTCGAGCTCGACCGACGCTGGCACGATCACGCCGTCGATCTCGGAGCGGTAGAGGCGATCGAGGCGAACCCGCCAGCGATCGCCGCGCCACGTCGCGCGCCAGATTCGGTCGCCCGACTGGCCCCAGCCGACGTCCTCGCGCACCTCGATCTCGAGGCCCGTGTCGCGGAGCCACATCGCGTTGACCCACTGCGGCGGCCAGCGCGCGAAGGCCGCTTGCGAGATGAAGCTTCGCGCGGCGCGGCGCCAGGGCAGGCGTCGCCACGTTCGTCCTCGATCGCCTGTCTCCCACACCTCGGCGATGGACGTCTCGCCGTTCGGGCCCGGCTCGCGACGGGCTCGCATCAGTGCGACGTACGCACGGTCGCAGTGTGTTGCTTGCGCAGTGACGACAGCAGCGCGGCTCGCGATCAACAACTCGAGCTCCTCGACGAAACAACTAACGCAATCGATCGTCGGTTTCACGAGGTCGCGGCAACGATTCGTCGTGAACAAACGTGAACGACAACGATCGCTCCGCGTCGAGTCTCGTGACGCGTTGCACGATGACGTGCGCGCTCGATCACGTCGCCACGTAGGATGATCTGCGACCGCGTTTTTCGAAAATCTTCGACGGTGATCTCAGATTCGTTCTCGTGATCGCGCGTGATAGTTTGCGCGCGCTGGAGGGAGTCGAAGCCGCGTGGGGCGGTTCGACCCGGGGCTGCTGGTCGACTTCAACGGATGAGGTTTGTCGCTGCCATGCACATTGAGAGAGCAAACACTGCGATGCGATCGCTTCTGGATTCCGCGATGCACATGCCGGCTCAGCTCGACGCAGATCTTGTTTCGTATCTGAGTGCCGGATTCGTGATCGAAGATGATGGTTCCCTCGTCTCTGCGGCGAGCGGCAGCTCGGGCCCGTCAGAGCGCGCGAGCTTCGACGATCGCGTCCGCTACGAGGTGTTCGCGAACAAGATCCACATCGAGGACTGGGGAAGCGAGGCGCTGTGGACCGCGACGACCGAGGAGATGATCGGTCAGGCGCTCGTGCTCGCGGATGCAGTCGGAGACTGGGCGACGCACAACGGTGTCACCGTTGCGGTCATCGTCTCGGCGGATCCGGCGAATCGAGATGTCGTGTTCCGGTTCCACGGTGTTCGCCCGACCGAGCGGCCGTGGCTCCACGAGGACCTCGAGGGCTACGCCGAGCCGGTCCTCGTCCGTGTCTACGGCGACGGACACAACTGAGCAGCGCACCGGCGGCCCTTGATGGCGGCGTAGGCGAGCGCACGGTTCTGCGGCCGAAGTGATCGGATTCGTGCAGGTTCGGTGCAGGTGGCGACTGGAGTAGCCGGCGGGTGGCGTCCGTGAGACGGACAAGGTCCCGAGATGCCTAGGGCCTCGGCTGGTCCGCGACTTGTAACGGAGGACCCCTCATGGCGACCGAGTCCACCGCGATCGTGAACCTGATCGACCTGGTGCGGAACCGCGAGCTCCCCCAGAACGGCGACGACGACATGCTGTTCGGCGGCAAGGCCCGCTTCGATGCGACGGCGATGCCCGTTCAGGCGGCGTCCGTGACAGTGGCTCCGGTGCCGTCGCTGGCGGGCGCACCGGCGCGCGTCCGGCCGGCCTACGACCACGTCCGGCTGTCGAAGATGCGCATCGACCTCGATCCGAATCGCAGCGGCGTCCACGCGTCCGGGCCGAGCCCGCTCGTGAAGAAGATCGTCGCCGGTGGCTGCGCGTTCGTCGCGCTGATGGTCGTGCTCGCGGTCTACCTCGCGAAGCGTGATGGCTCGCCGTCGGCGGCGGCCGCGAGCTCGCCGAAGAGCGCACCGGTCGCGATCGTCACGCCGCCCGCTGCACCCGAGGTGAAGGTCGAGCCGACCGCGACGCCGATCGAGACGACGGTGACGCCGATCGAGACGGCACCCGCGAACAAGTTCTCCGCGGACCCCGCGCTCGCGCCGACCGTGCCGTCGGGTCCCGCCGTCACCGCTGAGGAGTCGCCGGTCGTCGCCGCTGTCGAGGCGGCGCCGGTCGCGACGAAGAGCTCGCGCAAGACGTCGTCGCGCGCGGCGAAGCGCACGAAGGCCGCGAAGCGCGATACGCGCGTCGCGATCGCCGAGTCGGCGAAGTCCGTGAAGCTCGGTGGCAAGGGCCAGCTCGCGATCTCGAATGCGAGCGGTGGCGACATCTGGGTCGACGGCCGCAAGACGACGAGCTCGCGCGTGAAGCTCGAGCCCGGCAAGCACAACATCACGATGTTCGACAAGAAGACGAAGAAGGCGAAGACGTTCCAGGTCGAGATCAAGCCGAACCAGACGACGACGGTTCGCCGTTAGGGACGAATGGGGCGCTGCGGCGGGTTGGTGGTAGGCTTCTGCAGTGGTCGCGGTGACGACGGACAGGACAGAGGCGAAGAAGGATGGCGAAGAACGCTTCGTCCTCCATCGTGTGCCCTGGTGGACGTACGTCGCGTTGCGTGATGCGCTCGACGATCAATCGGGCCTGAAGATGACGTACCTGCATGGGACTCTCGAGCTCATGAGTCCATCGACCCTTCACGAGGACGCGAAGACGATCATCGCGCGCCTCATCGAGGTCTGGGCGATGGAGCACGATGTCGATCTGCGCGGCTTCGGTGGCGCAACGTTCCGCCGCGAGGCCAAGGAACGCGGACTCGAGCCCGACGAGTGCTACAAGCTCGGCAAGCTTCACGACGACGACGTACCGGACATTGCGATCGAGGTAATCGTCACGAGTGGGCTCGTCGACAAGATGGCGGTCTACGCCGGGCTCGGTGTCCTCGAGGTCTGGGAGTGGCGCCCGAGTACGGGAGCCCTCGTCGTACACCGGTTGATTGGCGACTCATACGAGCAACGCGAGCGCAGCGAGGTGTTGCCCGTGCTCGATATCGCTCAGCTGTCGACCTTCGTGCGTCCCGGCGAGAACCAGACCCAGCTCGCCAAGGCGTATCAAGCTGCGCTTCGGACGCGCTGATACTCGGGTGCGTGCAAATCGGCAGAACGGGAGGCAGTTCTTGTCGAGCGCGACGCTGGCGCTGGCCGGGTGCAAGCGGAAGGTGTTCCCGTCGGCGGAGTCGAGGCGCGCGCCGAGGCTACGGTGTGCGGATCGCTACCAGACGACCTGCGCCTGCAGCTTGAACACGTCGCTGTCGGGCATGGTCTCGAGCGGCACCTGGCCGGGACGGAGGCGGACCTTGTCGCCGTACCAGTAGTGCGAGTACATGAAGAACAGCTCGCCCCACGTGTCGAGCGGGAACGTGATCCGCGGCGACAGGATGCGGAAGCTGTTCTCGGCGTCGTAGACGTCGAGGATCACGCGGTCGTAACGCGCGGAGAGGTAGAGCCTCGACAAGAGCTTGTAGCTCGGCTCGAGGCCCCACTTGAGGTACATGCGGCGATCCTTGTTGACGAGCGGATCCATCTCGTCGACCTGCGGCGAGCGCACCCACGTCGCCATGCCGAACGCGCGCGCACCGATCTTGTCGGTGAGGTTCGTCTTGATGTCCGACGCGAGCGTGTACATGTGGCCGGAGCCGTCCTCGGATGCGTCGAGGCCGAGGTAGTTCTCGGTCAGGCCGCGGCCGCCGGTGGAGTGCATGACCTCGAGCGCGGGCGCGAGGTAGAGGACGTGGTCCATGTGGTAGTAGCCGAACGCGAGATAGGCGGTGCCGCGGTTCTGCGGCAGGCGATAGCGCGCGTCGAGGCCGGCGACGTACATCGTGCCGTCCTGGATCGGCGAGAGCTGGCGCTTGTCGCGCGTCCACGTACGCAGCGCGTAGGCACCGAGCTCGACGGGACCGACGGGATACGCGCCCGCGACGTGGGCGATCGGCGTCATGCCGAGGTTCTGCTGGAGCTGCGCCTGGTGCATGCCGACGCCGGTCTGGACGCGGCCGCCGCCCGGCAGGTCGTACGAGACCTTCACGCCGCCCTGGTGCGTGCGGCCGTAGACGTAGGTGTCGTACGGCTCGATGTAGCCGAAACGATCCCAGAACACGCCGAGCTGGACGGTGAGAGGGTCGTGATCGAGGAAGTGCTTCGCGGTGACCGACGCCTGCGCGACGCCGAGCTGGTTCTCGAGGCGCGCGGACGCGTAGTCGGAGTAGAGCGACGCGAACAGGCCGAACTCGGCCTTGTAGTTGCCGTGCTTCGCGGAGAAGAACAGCTCGGACCAGTCGGGCTCGTAGAGGCGCGTGTACGCGAAGCCCGAGAGGTAGTAGTCGTTGTCGACGAGGTACGGCTCGCGCGGCGTGCCCTGCGCGGAGAGCGGCATGCGCGCGTAGCCGTGGAGCTCGAAGCGAACGTCGCCGACGTCGACGCCCTTCGTCGTCTGGTTCGGCTCGCTCGTGGCGTGGACGGACTCGGTCGTCGACGGCTGCTCGATCGCGGCGGTCTTCACCTTCGCCTTCTTCTCCTCCTGGGTCTCCTCCTGCTTCTCCTCCTGCTTCGCGGGCGTGGGCGCGGATGGCGTGGCGGACGCGGGCGTCGGCTCGGGCGCGACGACCTCGTCGGCAAAGGCCGGCGTCGCGGTGAGGAGGAGGAGCGTGGCGAAGGTCTTCGTCATGTCAGTGCACCGCGGCCAGGCGGTTCTTGCAGGCGGGGAGCTCGTCGGCGGTGAGAAATCCGGTGTCGACGATCAGCGACTTGACGGTGTCGGGCGTGACGACCTCGACGCGGACGGCCGCGACCGGGACCGACTTGCCGGCGAGCGCGATCGAGGACGAGCCGGCGGGCGTCGCGCCGTCGAGGAGCTGCTTCGCGACATCGGCGGCGGTGGTCGCGAGCGGCTGGATGTCCTTCAGGACCTCGATCGTCTGCTTGCCCTGGCACACGAAGTTGACGTTCGCGGCGTCGGCGTCGGCGCCGGCGATGAAGACGTGATCGAGGCCGGCGTCGGTGACGGCCTTGACCGCGCCGCGCGCCATGCCCGAGTTGTTCGCGAGGATCGCGTCGATGTGGTTGCCCGAGCGGGTGAGCGCGTCCTCGACGGTGCGCAGGGCCTGCTCCGGGGACCATGCGCTGTGGTTCTGCTCGAGCACGATCTCGATCTCGCCGCGCGCGACGTAGGGGGCGAGCGTGTCCTTGTAGCCGCGCGTGATCTCGGTCGCGACCGAGTGACCGGCCTGGCCCGCGAGGATGACGTACTTGCCGCGGTTGTTCGTCGCCTTCAGCGCGGCCTGCGCCTGGAGGACGCCGACGCGATAGCTGTCGTGCGAGACGTAGTAGTCGAGGTCCGGTGCGACGATCGCGCGATCGTAGGCGACGACCTTCGCGCCCTTCTCGTGGGCGAGGCGAACGTAGGTCGACGCGGCCTGCGAGTCGGTCGGCTGGATCACGAGGACCTTCGCGCCCTGCGTGAGCACGTCCTCGATCTGGGCGAGCTGCTTCGCGTTGTCGTTGTCGGCGGCGAGCGTGACGGTGCGCAGGCCGAGCTCCTTGGCGTGGGCCTCGAAGTACTTCACGTCCTTCTGGTAGCGCTCTTCCTGGAGCGTCGAGAGCAGGAACGCGACCTGCGGGCCCTCCTGCTTCTTGCACGCGGTAAGCGAGAGGAGGGCAGCGAGGGCGATGGAGACGGTGGTGCGGGTCACGAGCGCTTACCTTTCGAGAGGACGTCGATCAGAACGGCGACGAGCAAGATCGCGCCGGTACAGATGAGCTGCCAGTTGGAGTCGATGCGGAGCAGGTTCATGCCGTTGGCGAGCGTCGCGAACACGAGCGTGCCGAGCACCGTGCCGACGACGGAGCCGCGGCCGCCGAGCAGCGACGTGCCACCGATGACGACCGCGGTGACCGCGTCGAGCTCGAGCAGGTTGCCCTGGTTGCCCGGCGTCACGCCGTTGACGCGGCCGGCGAGGAGCAAGCCGGCGACGGCGGTGAGCAGGCCGAGGATCGCGTAGACGGCGATCGTGACCTTGCGGACGTCGATGCCGGAGAGGCGCGCGGCCTCCGGGTTGCCGCCGATCGCGTAGATGTGGCG